>NZ_CP036537.1:5175000-5475000 GCF_021184025.1 Rhodopseudomonas boonkerdii
CGGTGTCCCGCCAATGCAGCTCAATGATCGATCCAATCATTGGCCACTGATGTTTCTAAAACAGGTCGATAGCAACAAGTTGCTGAAGACCCATCCTTAGAAAGGAGGTGATCCAGCCGCAGGTTCCCCTACGGCTACCTTGTTACGACTTCACCCCAGTCGCTGACCCTACCGTGGTCAGCTGCCCCCTTGCGGTTAGCGCACTGCCTTCAGGTAGAACCAACTCCCATGGTGCGACGGGCGGTGTGTACAAGGCCCGGGAACGTATTCACCGTGGCATGCTGATCCACGATTACTAGCGATTCCAACTTCATGGGCTCGAGTTGCAGAGCCCAATCCGAACTGAGACGGCTTTTTGAGATTTGCGAGGGGTCGCCCCTTAGCATCCCATTGTCACCGCCATTGTAGCACGTGTGTAGCCCAGCCCGTAAGGGCCATGAGGACTTGACGTCATCCCCACCTTCCTCGCGGCTTATCACCGGCAGTCTCTTTAGAGTGCTCAACTAAATGGTAGCAACTAAAGACGGGGGTTGCGCTCGTTGCGGGACTTAACCCAACATCTCACGACACGAGCTGACGACAGCCATGCAGCACCTGTGCTCCAGGCTCCGAAGAGAAGGCTCCATCTCTGGTGCCGGTCCTGGACATGTCAAGGGCTGGTAAGGTTCTGCGCGTTGCGTCGAATTAAACCACATGCTCCACCGCTTGTGCGGGCCCCCGTCAATTCCTTTGAGTTTTAATCTTGCGACCGTACTCCCCAGGCGGAATGCTTAAAGCGTTAGCTGCGCCACTTGTGAGTAAACCCACGAACGGCTGGCATTCATCGTTTACGGCGTGGACTACCAGGGTATCTAATCCTGTTTGCTCCCCACGCTTTCGTGCCTCAGCGTCAGTTATGGGCCAGTGAGCCGCCTTCGCCACTGGTGTTCTTGCGAATATCTACGAATTTCACCTCTACACTCGCAGTTCCACTCACCTCTCCCATACTCAAGATCTTCAGTATCAAAGGCAGTTCTGGAGTTGAGCTCCAGGATTTCACCCCTGACTTAAAGACCCGCCTACGCACCCTTTACGCCCAGTGATTCCGAGCAACGCTAGCCCCCTTCGTATTACCGCGGCTGCTGGCACGAAGTTAGCCGGGGCTTATTCTTGCGGTACCGTCATTATCTTCCCGCACAAAAGAGCTTTACAACCCTAGGGCCTTCATCACTCACGCGGCATGGCTGGATCAGGGTTGCCCCCATTGTCCAATATTCCCCACTGCTGCCTCCCGTAGGAGTTTGGGCCGTGTCTCAGTCCCAATGTGGCTGATCATCCTCTCAGACCAGCTACTGATCGTCGCCTTGGTGGGCCATTACCCCACCAACTAGCTAATCAGACGCGGGCCGATCTTTCGGCGATAAATCTTTCCCCGTTAGGGCTTATCCGGTATTAGCTGAAGTTTCCCTCAGTTGTTCCGAACCAAAAGGTACGTTCCCACGTGTTACTCACCCGTCTGCCACTGACGTATTGCTACGCCCGTTCGACTTGCATGTGTTAAGCCTGCCGCCAGCGTTCGCTCTGAGCCAGGATCAAACTCTCAAGTTGGACTTGAAACTTTAAACCGGCTGATCACAACGTTTGACGAGGATCCCACCATTCTACGTCAGCAGATCCAGACCAAAGTCCGAAACCCGCCAACATGCCGTCCGCGCTTCACAGCGCAAAAACAGCGATGGTGTTTCCTTGTATCAAAACGTGTGCCGCCGAAGTCTTTCGTCCGGTCCCACAACAATAAAAACCAAAGTTCCTATCGCGCGAGACCCGCAAGGACTCCGCCGCCCACGTTTCTCTTTCTTCTTCTCAACTTGTCAAACAGCCCGGCACTTACGCGCCAAATCTCGCAACGTCCACCATTCGACAAGAATTCAGCGGCCGACACCTATCGGCCACCTCATCACCATCGCGATGTTGATTGCTGAAGCGCAGAACGTCCGCCGGACCCGTGGGTCGGCGCCGCCGCGCTCAGTGGCTGTCTTATAGGCGGGGGAACGCGGACCTGTCAACGCGTTTCGTCAGAAAATCGTCACGCATCGCCGGAGAATCTTTTCAGGCGAAAAAGCGTAGGTTTTTCAGGCATGACGCCGCATCAAAGCCACATTGCTCCGGCGTTCTGACGCGGCTTTGGGTGAAGATTCTTTGTCGGAACTGCGAAATTTCCCGGTTTCGGGCATCGAAAATCCATCCGTGGCGACTGCGACGATGACGACATGGCGACCGGTGGATGGATCGTCATACAGAGATCGCCGGACGCGCAGCCTGGACGATACGAGCAAGACGGTAACGGCCTCTCTCTGCAGCATTGACGATTGGACCTTGGGCCAGCATTTTGGCCCGCGCTGTTCGACCATCCATGTGCTTGAGCTGGGGAAGCTCTGCCGCCGGATGCCGGCACTTTGGGGGACTACGGTTTGAACCACGGACCACGCAGTGGCACCTATCATCGTGAAACCGGGATGATCGATCTCGGCCACGAGCCGCCACTTTCCGTCGATGGCTCCGAAGCTGCGGTGATCGATCGTCGTCGCGTGTCGGTGCAGTGGTTTTCAGGAACGATTCTCACGGGTCTGTGCGGCGCAGCCTTGATCGGCGGCGCCGTTTTCGCTTCGCTCGATGGCGAGATGACTTTCGCCAAGCTGCCCGAGCGCGTGGAAAGCGCGCTGCGCGGCGCCGTCAGCCCGAACGACAAGCAAGTCAGCCTGCATAAAGCCGATCGCCTGCCGCCGCCGAGCGAAGCGTCCGCCGCGCGCCAGGTGTTTCGTGTCTCCACCGTGACCCGCGTCGGCAATCGCGACGTGATGCGTGTGCGGCCTTATGTGAAGATCTCCGGCAATCTGGTGATGGCGACCAGCGATCTCTCCGCCAAGGTACCGCCATTCAATGCGCAGCGCCTGCTCACCGATGTCGGCGGCGCGCAGCCGACGGCGGAAGACGCGGCCAGCACCACCGAGACCGCCGAACCGGATGCCGAAGTCTCCTTCGTCACCCGCGATCTCGCGCAGGTGCTGCCGAAAGCGAAGCTCGCGACGGGCGCGTCGGTCTCCATCGACGAGGTCCTGCTGCGCGTGCGCGACGCCTCGAACTGGCGCGGTCAAAGCGGCGTGCGTTACGCCGCCATGGGCGGCACGCAGGATTACAGCGGCGCCGGCAGCGAAATGAAGATGGCCTATGCGGCCGAAGGCCAGGTGGCCGATCCCTATGCGGGCTTCGAAACCCGCATCGTGCCGGAAAACGTCACGCTGCTCGCCAAGACCAAGGAGCAGGTCACCGGCGGCAATCCCACCGGGGAGCGCATCCATATCGTCAAGAAAGGCGAGACCGCCGCCAGCATCATGCGCGAACAGGGCGCCTCCTATGAGGAAGCCCGCCAGATCGCCTTGACGCTCGGCGCTAAGGGCCGGGACGGCGGTCTGCGTGAAGGCCAGAAGCTGCGCATCCTGATGGCGCCTGCAGGCCCGGGCCAGCGGCTGATGCCCTATCGCGTCATCGTCGCCAGCGATTCCAGCATCGAGGCTG
The DNA here is from genome assembly GCF_021184025.1 of Rhodopseudomonas boonkerdii. Taxonomy (NCBI): domain Bacteria; kingdom Pseudomonadati; phylum Pseudomonadota; class Alphaproteobacteria; order Hyphomicrobiales; family Nitrobacteraceae; genus Rhodopseudomonas; species Rhodopseudomonas boonkerdii. Next base: position 5,178,556 of record NZ_CP036537.1, read on the forward strand.
TGGCCGCACTGTCGGATCTCGGCAAATATGTCGCCGTCGACGTCTCCACCATGAATACGGCGACGCAGGTCGCTTCTCAGAACGACGATGACGAGGAAGAGGACGACGGCACCGGCGTCCGGCTCTATCAGAGCATCTACGAGACAGCGCTGCGCAACAAGGTGCCCGCCACTGTCATCGAGGACATGATCAAGATCTATTCCTACGATGTCGACTTCCAGCGCCGCGTGCAGCCGGGCGACTCCTTCGACGTGTTCTTCGCCAGCGAGGACGAAGGCTCGGCCAATCCCGACCGCAACGAGGTGCTTTATGCCTCGCTCACCGTCGGCGGCGAGACCAAGAAATACTATCGTTACAAGACCGACGACGACTCTGTGGTCGACTTCTATGACGAGACCGGCAAGAGCGCGAAGAAGTTCCTGGTCCGCAAGCCCGTCAACAACGCCATCATGCGTTCCGGCTTCGGCGGCCGCCGCCATCCGATCCTCGGTTACACCAAGATGCATACCGGCGTGGACTGGTCAGCGCCCTACGGCACGCCGATCTTTGCCTCGGGCAACGGCATGATCGAGAAAGTCGGTTGGGAAGGCGGCTACGGCAAGTATATCCGCTTGAAGCACAATAACGGCTACGAGACCGCCTACGGCCATATGTCGGCCTATGCCAAAGGTATGGAGCCAGGGAAGCGCGTCCGTCAGGGCCAGGTGATCGGCTTCGTCGGCTCCACCGGCCTCTCGACCGGTGCCCACGTCCACTATGAAATCCTGGTCAATGGCCGCTTCGTCGACCCGATGCGTGTACGCCTGCCGCGCGGGCGCTCGCTCGAAGGCCCGATGCTTGCCAGTTTCGAGAAGGCGCGCGATCAGATCGATACGCAAATGAGCCAGCGCGGCGCTGCACGCGTGTCGGACGCAACCGGCAGCACCGGCGTAGCTGCGCCGATACAGACGCGATCGATCACCACGCGGTGAAGCCCGCCGGAATGCAACGGAAAAACGGCCTGAATCTCGCGATTCAGGCCGTTTGTTTTTGCTGAAAGAAGAGCGATCAGTTCAACATTCGTTTCGCCGGCACTTCGAGCTCCGCGACGTCTGCGTTGCTTGCCGGCTTGCCGTTGAACGTCAGCACATTCCCCGCGGTGCCAATCTCGACGTGATCGCCGTCCTTGACGTCGCCGGCCAGGATCATCTCCGCGAGCGGATCCTGCACGCTGCGCTGGATCACACGCTTCAGGGGACGGGCACCGTAAGCCGGGTCCCAACCCTTCTCGGCGAGCCAGTCGCGGGCAGCGCCATCGAGTTCCAGCACGATCTTGCGATCTTCCAGCAGCTTGGTGAGCCGTGCGAACTGGATCTCGACGATGCGGCCCATCTCGCTCTTCTGCAGCCGATGGAACAGGATGATCTCGTCCACGCGGTTGAGGAATTCGGGGCGGAAGTGTCCGCGCACCGTCCCCATCACCAGCTCACGTACGGCCGAGGTATCCTCGCCTTCCGGTTGGTTGACCAGGAATTCCGAGCCGAGATTCGACGTCATGATGATCAGCGTGTTGCGGAAATCGACAGTACGGCCCTGACCGTCGGTCAGGCGGCCATCGTCGAGCACCTGCAGCAGCACGTTGAACACATCGGGATGCGCCTTCTCGATCTCGTCGAACAGCACGACCTGATAGGGCCGCCGCCGCACGGCTTCGGTGAGCGCGCCGCCCTCGTCATAGCCGACATAGCCCGGAGGGGCGCCGATCAGCCGCGAGACCGAGTGCTTCTCCATATATTCGGACATGTCGAGCCGGACCATCGCGGTCTCGTCGTCGAACAGATAGGACGCCAGCGCCTTGGTGAGCTCGGTCTTGCCGACGCCGGTGGGGCCGAGGAACATGAACGAGCCGATCGGCCGGTTCGGATCCTGCAAGCCGGCGCGTGAGCGGCGCACCGCGGTCGAGACTGCGCGCACGGCCTCGCTCTGGCCGACGACGCGTTGGCCAAGGCTCTGCTCCATGCGTAGCAGCTTGTCCTTCTCACCCTCCAGCATCTTGTCCACGGGCACGCCGGTCCAGCGCGAGACCACCTGCGCGACATGGTTGGCGGTGACCGCCTCCTCCATCATCTCGCCTGAGTTCTCGCTGGCTTCGATATCCGCGAGCTGCTTTTCCAGCCCTGGAATCTTGCCATAGGCCAATTCACCCGCACGCTGATATTCGCCGCGACGCTGCGCCTCGGCGAGTTCCAGACGCAGACCGTCGAGCTCGCTCTTGAGCTTCTGCGCATTCGAAAGCTTGTTCTTCTCCGCGGACCACTTCTGGGTGAGCACCGCGGATTTCTCCTCGAGTTCAGCCAGCTCCTTCTCGAGGTTTTCGAGCCGGCTCTTCGAGCCCGCATCGTTTTCCTTTTTCAGGGCTTCCTGCTCGATCTTCAGCCGCACGATCTCGCGGTCCATCGAATCCAGCTCTTCCGGCTTGGAATCGACCTGCATCTTCAATCGCGCCGCCGCCTCGTCGACGAGGTCGATGGCCTTGTCGGGCAGGAAACGATCGGTGATGTAACGGTTCGACAGTGTGGTCGCCGCCACCAGCGCGCTATCCTGGATGCGAACGCCGTGATGCTGCTCGTATTTGTCCTTCAGGCCACGCAGGATCGAGATGGTGTCTTCGACCGTCGGCTCGGAGACGAAGATCGGCTGGAAGCGCCGCGCCAGCGCCGCGTCCTTCTCCACATGCTTGCGATATTCATCCAGCGTGGTGGCGCCGATACAGTGCAGCTCGCCGCGCGCCAGAGCAGGCTTGAGCAGGTTCGACGCATCCATGGCCCCGTCACCCTTGCCGGCGCCGATCAGCGTATGCATTTCGTCGATAAACAGGATGATGCCGCCTTCGGCCGCAGTGACCTCGCCGAGCACGGCCTTCAGCCGCTCCTCGAACTCGCCGCGATACTTTGCGCCGGCAATCAAGGCGCCAAGATCGAGCGACAGCAGCTTCTTGTCCTTCAGACTCTCCGGCACGTCGCCATTGAGAATGCGTAGCGCCAGTCCTTCGACGATGGCGGTCTTGCCGACGCCGGGCTCGCCGATCAGAACGGGATTGTTCTTGGTCCGCCGCGAGAGGACCTGAATCGTGCGGCGGATTTCCTCGTCGCGGCCGATGACCGGATCGAGCTTGCCGTCGCGCGCCGCCTGGGTCAGGTCGCGGGCATATTTCTTCAGCGCGTCATAGGCGTTTTCGGCCGTGGCGGAATCCGCCGTGCGGCCCTTGCGCAGCGCATTGATCGCGGCATTGAGATTCTGCGGGGTGACGCCGCCCTTGTTGAGCAGCTGCCCGGCCTCGCTGTCCTTGTCGAGGGTCAGCGCCAGCAGCAAGCGCTCGACGGTGACAAAACTGTCGCCGGCCTTGTCCGCGGCCTGTTCGGCTGCATCCAGCGCCCGTGCCGTGGCGGGGGCGAGGTAGACCCGCCCTGCGCCGGAGCCCGAAACCTTCGGCAGCTTGTTCAGCTGGTCCTCGGTCGCCTTCAGGATGGCGCGCGAATTGCCGCCGGCACGGTCGATCAGACCGCCCGCAAGACCCTCGCTGTCGTCGAGCAGAACTTTCAGGATATGGAGCGGCGTGAATTGCTGATGGCCTTCGCGCACGGCCAGTGATTGCGCAGACTGAATGAAGCCGCGCACCCGCTCGGTGTATTTTTCAATATTCATCGTGTGTTGTCCCTCGGCCTGCCGTCATCGCCTCGAAAGCACGATACCGGCATCTTCATTGGGGGTCCGCGGGACGCATTGATGGTCGTCAACCGGCCGCGGTCGTCGCTGGCGCGAAAGCCAGCTTGACCGAAATGTGGGCACACGGTTCCGAAAAAGGAAGAGGCGGGACGGGAGATTTTGGCGGATTCGGGCTGCCTGAGCAGACCGGTGCCGGGCCGGCGAGGGCCTCGGGCGCTTGAGGCGCAGCCGTAATCCGCCAGGGAGTCTCCATCGCGAATTCGGCCGGCGGATTACGCTTCCGCCCATCCGCCCTACGGCGGTTTCGTAGGGTGGGCAAAGCACAAGCGTACCCACCCTACAGTATCGAGTCTTAGCTCGACGGCATCACGTATGCGTAGATGCGGCCCTTCGAATAGGTGGCCTCCGCGACGCGGTTGCCATGGTTGCCGGACACGATGATCGGATTACCCTTGGCATCGACGCCCGAGACCACGCCGACATGGCCGCCACGACGGCCGCGCGACATTACGGCGATGGCGCCAACCTGCGGGCCGGAGATGCGCTGACCGTAGCTCGAGAACGAACGCGCCATATCCGAACCGGTACCCTGATGGCCGGTGCGCTTGAGCACGAGGTTCATGAAAGCCGCGCACCACAGGCTGCGCCGGCCGGTGGGATTGCCGCGACCGATGAAGCTGCGCGCAGCCTCGACAAGACCAGAGCCGCCGAAACCACCCGAAGGCTGATTCATGCTGGCATTGGCATTTGCGAAATTCGCAGCGTCGCCGAACGAAGGCGCCTGCTGCTCCGCACGCGCGGCGTGCCGGCGCGCAATCCGCGCGCGATGCCGGACGTGATGACGAGAGCTGTAAGTGTGTTTGCTGTAGTGCGCGTGGTGACGCGCGGCGCCATGCTGGGGCCGGGCCGAAGCCGGCGAGACTGACGCGAAGACGGCTGCCGAACACAACGCCAGAGCGGAGAGGCGAAGTGCACGACGATATGCAACGAACTCAAACATAGAAAGTTAACCCTCATAGATACCCCCGATCCCCACGACCGGACATGCGATCCAACTTTTTGAGGGCTGCGTGAAAACAGGCCGGATGTGACGGAAACAAGACGGCGAGCGGGTCGAAACGCGCTCATTTCAGGCCGCGGAGCGCCGCGGTGGCGCTAAACCCAACAGAAACCATACGTATAGACATAGGGGATGACCGCTCGACGCAGAGCCGGCCCGAGATACCTATTTTAATTAGCTATTAAGAATTGCTTCTCGCGAGTTTTCCGGCCGCTGCAACCGTCCGCAATGACGGTGTGTCCGTAGGGCGGATGAGGGCGAAGCCGTAATCCGCCGGCCGATTTTATATCTGGCGAAGAAGGGTGGACTACGCTGCGCTAATCCGCTCTGCGATTATAGAGAATTGCGATTTCGCGAGGCTTTTGGCCTCGCTCCGCCCTCATCCTGAGAATCTGACTCATAAAGCGGTATCTCGCTTCTCCGTCCCTCATCCTGAGGAGCCGCACAGCGGCGTCTCGAAGGATGGCCGAAGAGCGCCGGGCCAAGCCATCTCATGGTTCGAGACGCGGCCTGTGGCCGCTCCTCACCATGAGGGGCAGAGTTACTTCTCCGCCCGCTGCAGTAGAAATACGCCCTGCTCGCCGAACAGATTCCAGAACCACCACGGCGCATTGAGGCGCAAGGGACGGCCATAGAGATCGAGCGCCACCGCACGCTCCATCTTCACATTGATCTCGTCGCAGAGATGCACGAAGTCCTTGATGGTGCAGAAGTGAATGTTCGGCGTGTCGTACCATGTCGCCGGCAGGTTCTCGGTGCGCGGCATACGCCCGCCGACGAGCAATTGCAGCCGCATCCGCCAGAAGCCGAAATTCGGAAACGACACGATAGCGCGACGGCCGATGCGCAGGAGATTCTCCAGCACCACACGCGGCTGCCGCGTCGCCTGCAGCGTCTGCGACAGGATCACATAGTCGAAGGCATCGTCGGGATAGTTCACGAGGTCGGTGTCGGCATCGCCCTGCACCACCGCGAGCCCCTTGCCGACGCAGCGGTTGACGCCCTCGCGCGACAGCTCGATGCCACGTCCGTCGATACCCCGGCCTTCCAGCAGTTGCAGCAGATCGCCGTCGCCGCAGCCGACGTCGAGCACCTTCGCACCGGCCGGAATCATTTCGGCGACGAGCAGGTGATCGCCGCGATAGCTGTCGAGCGCGGGCGAAGCTGGACTAGCGAGCTTGATGTCGAGGCCTTGCTGATGGACGTTCATTTGTCGCGAGCCTCCACCGGCAGACCGCGGACGGCTGCAGCCGAATTCAGAAATGCATCGGCGATGTCGAGAAATTCCGGCACGTCGAGCAGAAAGGCGTCGTGGCCCTTGTCGGTCTCGATTTCGGCAAAGGACACGCGCACGCCGCCCGCATTGAGCGCATGCACGATGTCGCGCGACTCGGCGGTCGGGAAAAGCCAATCCGACGTAAACGACATCAGGCAGAAGCGCGTCTGCGTATCGCGGAAGGCTTCGGCGAGGTGCCCGTTATGGTCGGCGGCGATGTCGAAATAGTCCATCGCGCGCGTGAGATAGAGATACGAATTCGCATCGAAGCGCTCGACGAAGGACGAGCCCTGATAGCGCAGATAGCTCTCGACCTGGAAATCCGCGTCGAAAGAGAATGTCGGCAATTCGCGGTCCTGCATGCGGCGGCCGAATTTGCGATGCAGGGCGGCATCCGACAGATAAGTGATGTGCGCCGCCATGCGCGCGACGCCGAGGCCGCGATGCGGATGCGTGCCCTCCTCGAAATAGCGCCCGCCGCGCCAGTCGGGATCGGCCATCACGGCCTGACGGCCAAGCTCATGGAAGGCGATGTTTTGCGCCGAGTGCTTGGTCGCGCAGGCCACCGCCAGCGCCGAGAACACGCGCTCGGGATAAGCCGCGGTCCATTGCAGCGTCTGCATGCCGCCCATGGAGCCGCCGACCACGCAGAACAGTTGCGTGATGCCGAGGCGATCGATCAGCATGGTCTGCGCGCGCACCATGTCGGGAATGGTGATGACCGGAAAATCGAGGCCCCAGATCTTGCCGGTGGCCGGATTTATCGAGGCGGGTCCGGTCGAGCCCATACAGCCGCCGAGCACGTTGGAGCAGATGATGAAGTAGCGATCGGTGTCGAGCGCCTTGCCCGGCCCGACCATGGTGCCCCACCAGCCCGGCTTACCGGTGACGGGGTGGGTGTTGAAGACGTGCTGGTCGCCGGTCAGCGCGTGGCAGACCAGGATGGCGTTGGACTTGTCGGCATTCAGCGTGCCGTAGGTCTGGTAGGCGATCTGAAACGGGGCGAGGTCGATGCCGCAATCGAGCCGCAACGGCTCGTCGGGGCCGAATTTGGCGACCAGCGAGGTCGGATGATTGGCTTCCTGGGCGCGGTCCTCGGCATCCACCGAGACGCTCTTCAAGGGCTGGACACTGACCATCTCGATACCCGGCTCCCCTTCGGGAGTCCTCCCATCGAGACCGGGCATGAAAAACCCGGCCTGAACATACGGTTCGGCCGGGAGCGATCGTCCCCGGCCTGTTTAGCGAGTTGTTTAACGTGGCTGCAAGCCGGCCGGCTCAAATGACCACGGAGTAGGCAGGGATCGTAGTCCCAGCCTGGCCGATCGTCAATATAGGGATGGCATGGACGCTTTGCCCAAGGGCAGGCACTTGGAATAGCTGTCATGTTTTCTTTGCTTTCAGGCAGCGTCTTACCTAATCAGGGCCGTGCCCCAACGCCGCCATGCGCGTCAGGCATCTCCGGCGGGGCGCTCCCGCCTCATCGCCAAGGTCCGTTTTCATGTCGAAACTGCCCCCCGCCCCGCCGTCGCTGAACGAATTGCGCCAGGAGATCGACAGCATCGACGAGCAGGTGCATCGCCTCTTGATGTCGCGCGGCGACATCATCGACCGGCTGATCTCGGTGAAGCAGACCCAGGAGGTCGGCTCCGCGTTCCGACCGGCCCGCGAAGCCGACATGATGCGCCGCCTGGTGCAGCGCCATCGCGGAATCCTCCCCATCGACACCGTCGAGGGCATCTGGCGCGTCATCATCTCGACTTTCACTTACGTCCAGGCGCCGTTCTCGCTGCATGCGGATCTGTCACTCGGCGAGAGCGCGATGCGCGATTCCGCCCGCTTCCATTTCGGCTTCACGGTGCCCTATGTCTCGCATTTCAGCGCCGTCGCCGCCGTGGAAGCCGTGGCGAAATCCAAGGGCGATCTCGCGCTGGTCTCAGCCACCTCCGGCCAGACGCCGTGGTGGCACGAGCTGGAGCCCCAAGGCGCGCCAAAGATCATCGCCCGCCTGCCCTTCATCGAGCGTGCCGACCATCCGGCCGCGCTGCCGGTCTTCGTGGTGTCCCGCGTCGCCGACAGCGCCATGGTGACCGAGGTGGAATGCTGGAGCGTCCGCGTCTCCGGCTGGAACGCCGAGATCGCCCGCGCGCTGGCGCCGCTGGCCGACGTGGTGGTGGTGCCCGATACCGCCTTCGACGGCGCCTCGCTGCTGGTCTCCATCAGCGCGCCCTCGACCTTCGAGGGCATCAGGGCCGCCCTGATCGCAGCGGGGGCCTCGGTGCGGTCCTCCGCCCTCGTCGGCAGCCATGCAAGGCGCTATACGGTGCCCGCAGACGGCGCACCGAACGCCTGACCTTTCCAGAATACCGGAGCTACAAGATGTCCCGCCCCGTGCCGAAAGCCGGCATTCTCGATATCGCGCCCTACACGCCGGGCAAGACCCCTGTGCCGGAAGCCGGCCGCAAGGTGTTCAAGCTGTCGGCCAACGAAACGCCGTTCGGCCCCTCGCCGCACGCCACGGCGGCCTATACCGGCGCTGCGACGCATCTCGAGGATTATCCGGAAGGCACCTCGAAGGTGCTGCGCGAGGCCGTCGGCAAGCGCTACGGCCTCGATCCCAGCAGAATCATCTGCGGCGCAGGTTCGGACGAAATCCTGAACCTGATCGCGCACACCTATCTCGGCCCCGGCGACGAAGCGATCCACACCGAGCACGGCTTCCTGGTCTATCCCATCGCCACCAAGGGCAATGGCGCGACCAATGTCGTCGCCAAGGAAATCGAGTTCACCTGCAGCGTGGACGAGATCCTGAAATGCGTGACCGACAGGACCAAGCTGGTCTGGCTCGCCAACCCGAACAATCCGACCGGCACCTACCTGCCCTATACGGAAGTGAAACGCCTGCGCGCCTCGCTGCCGGATCACGTGCTGCTGGTGCTCGACGCCGCCTATGCCGACTATGTCGGTAAGCCCGACTATGACAGCGGCCTCGACCTTGCCAGGACCACCGAGAACACGGTGGTCTGCTTCACCTTCTCCAAGGTGCACGGCCTCGCCGCGCTGCGCATCGGCTGGATGTTCGGCCCCGAACACATCGTGGATGCGATGAACCGCGTGCGCGGCCCGTTCAACGTCTCGGCGCCGGCCATGCTCGCTGCCGTCGCCGCGATCGAGGACACCGGCCATGTCGAGATGTCGCGCGCCTTCACCGAGAAGTGGCGCGATCTGCTGACCGCGGAAATCACCAAGCTCGGGCTGAAGGTGACGCCGAGCGTCGCCAATTTCATCCTGATCCACTTCCCGACCACCGCCGGCACGACCGCGGCGGATGCGGACGCATTCCTGACCAAGCGCGGCCTCGTGCTGCGCGCGGTCAATAATTACGGCCTGCATCAGTCGCTGCGCATGACCATCGGCACCGCGGAGGCCAACGAGCTGGTCCTCGCCGCCTTGCGCGAATTCATGCTGCGCAATGACTGACGCCCCGCTCTTCCCCCGCATCACGCTGATCGGCCTCGGCCTGATCGGCTCGTCGCTGGCGCGCGGCATCCAGCAGCTCGGCCTTGCCGGCGAACTCGTCGCCACCGACGCCTCGCCGGAGGTGCGTGCGCGCGCCGTCGAGATCAAGCTCGCCGATCGCATCGCCGACGATAATGCGTCGGCGGTGATGGACAGCGACCTGATCATCTCTTGCGTCCCTGTCGGCCGCGCCGGCGATGTCGCGCAAAGCATTGCGCCGCATCTCAAGCCGGGCGCCATCATCTCCGATGTCGGCTCGGTGAAGGCCTCGGTGCTATCGGCGATGTCCGAACATCTGCCGGACAACGTGCATTTCATTCCTGCACATCCGGTCGCCGGCACCGAGAATTCCGGGCCGGATTCCGGCTTCGCCGAACTGTTCATGAACCGCTGGTGCATCCTCACGCCGCCGGACGGCGCCGATGCTGCAGCGGTCGAGAAGTTGAGCACGCTATGGTCCGCCCTCGGCGCCAATGTCGAGATCATGGGCGCCGCGCATCATGACCTCGTGCTGGCGGTGACGAGCCATCTGCCGCATCTCATCGCCTACACAATCGTAGGCACGGCCGACGAGCTGGAAGATGTAACTCGTTCGGAAGTGCTGAAATTCTCTGCGGGCGGTTTTCGCGACTTCACCCGTATCGCCGCATCCGATCCCACCATGTGGCGCGATGTGTTCCTGACCAACAAGGACGCGGTGCTGGAAATGCTCGGCGCGTTTCAGGAGGACCTGTCGAAGCTGACGCGGGCGATCCGTCGCGGCGATGGCGACACGCTGTTCGATCATTTTACACGCACGCGGGCGATCCGCAGGGGTATCGTCAGCATCGGTCAGGATGAAGCCGCCGCAGACTTCGGCCGCAAGCATGCGGCGTTGAAGAAGAAATAGTCTGTAGGATGGGTTGAGCGTAGCGATACCCATCACCCCTAGCGCCCAGCGGTGATGGGTATCGCTACGCTCAACCCATCCTACGATCAGAACAACGGCGGAATCTGCGCCACGCGGAGCGGGCCGAAGAACACCGCGCCATCGACGAACTTCAGCGGGAACGCCCGCGCCGGCCTGCCCTCCAACGTCGCCGCGGTGCCGATGGAGTTCACTCCCGCGGCCAATCCCGCTCCGGCATTCTTGCGCGCGAAATTGCCCAGTCCCGGGATCGCGCGATCCAGCGCCCCCAGAATATTGTTCACGTCCTGCGACTTCAGGCCCGGCGCCAGACGATCCAGCGTTTCCTGCGGTACGCCGATCTCCAGCAGCTTGTCGATCCCGAGCGCGTTCACGGCCTTGTCGAGCCCCGTCACCGTCATCTGCAACTCACCGTCGAGATTGCCCGCCGCGGTAATCCCGAGCGAGCCCGTCGCCAGCGAGATGATGTCGCCCTGCTGCACCCGCGACTGCGTGATCTCCAATCGTCCGCCCGCCGCCTGGATCTCGCGAAAGCGCTGCGGCCAGGGCTTTGGCGTCAGATCCGTCAACCCCGAAATCTGCGCGCGGATATCCGTATCGAACGGCGCCGCAAGCAGCGGATGCACGTCCGCAATCGTGCCGCTGGTAATGCGCAGCGCCGTTTCGATCACCGGCTTATCTGGTGTCGATGCCGGCGCGGTTCTGCCGTTGAGCACGACGCGCTTGGCACGCACCGCAGGCGCCGAGGCCGAGCCGGAGAAGCGATCGAGCGACAGATCGTCGAACACGAGATCGCCGCTGTCCGGCGTGCCCGGCAGGCCGGTGATGCTGCTGCGCGCATCGCTCCAGGCCATCGCCATCCAGGGCTGGCCCTGCTGCGAAATCACCGCAGGCGCCTTGAATTCGGCGATCAGGAGGCGCGGCGTGTAGATCTGTGCAACGACGAGAATCTCACCGAGTTGTGCGGTGACCGGTGTCTGCGTGATGCTCTGCGTCGCAGTCTGCGCCTGCAACGACACGCTGACGCCGTCGCAGCGGACTTCCAGACGGAACGGGAAGCCCGCAACCGAGCGATTGGCGCATTCATATTTGCGGCCTGCGGCAGCTTCGCGCGCCTGCCAGAGTTCGACATTCTCATCGACCTTGGACGCCGCGAAGAACCAGAAGCCGGTCCAGGCGAGGCAGATGACGACCAGCACCACGGGCATGAAGAACAGGAGCCCGAGACGGCGGCGGCGAGGCTGAAGAATATCTGACATGGCGGACCTAGATCGCAGGAGTTTGTCGAAACGGCGGTTGGTGGGGAGCCCTTCGCATGATCGGCCAGTTTCTGCTAGTGCGCGTTTTTGCTCCGTCATTGCGAGGAGCCGAAGGCGACGAAGCAATCCAGCCTTCGCTTTTGGTCCCCTGGATTGCTTCGTCGCTAGGCTCCTCGCAATGACGGAGCTTGGTTCCGAGTAACGCGATCATATGCTAGTGCGACCGCATGACCCCGCTGAACTCGCCTGCGCCTGTTTCCGACCATGACCTCTGGGTATTCGGCTATGGCTCGCTGATGTGGCGGCCTGGCTTCGATTTCATCGAGCAGAGGCAGGCCCGGCTGATCGGCGAACATCGCGCTCTCTGCGTCTATTCCTTCGATCATCGCGGCACCCCGGAAAAACCCGGCCTCGTACTCGGCCTCGACCGCGGCGGCGCCTGCCGCGGTATCGCCTTCCGCGTCGAGGCCGGCAAGCGCGACGCGACCATTGCCTATCTCCGTGAGCGCGAGCAGACCACCGGCGTCTATCGCGAGGTGATGCGCTCGGTCTGGCTCGATGACGACGCACGCTCCCGCGTCAGCGCGCTGACCTATGTGGCCGATCGCAGCCACGTTCAATATGCGGGTCGATTGTCGCTGTCCGAACAGCTCCGCTGCGTGCGACAGGGCCATGGCCGGTCAGGCCACAACCGCGATTACGTGCTGTCGACGGTGAAGTCGATCGGGGCGCAGGGATTTCGGGATGCGCAGCTGCACAAGCTGGCGGAGATGCTGCATGAGTGACTTCTTCTCCCTCCCCGCTGCGCCGCTTGGGGGAGGGAAAAGACGCGCCCTACTTCTCCTTCACCGCCACATCCGGCACACGTCCAAAAATCTCCGCCTGTTCTGCGCGCGCCTCGGCCACGATCCGGTCCGTCGCGGTCTCGATCTTCTCCCTGATCGTCGCCAGAAACTCCTCCCGCTGCAGGCCCGATGGTAGCGGCGGCATGAACTCCACCACCAGCGTGCCGGGATAGCGGAGAAATGTGCGCCGCGGCCAGAACAGGCCGGAATTCAGCGCCACCGGCAGACACGGCACATGGCACAACGCGTAGATCTGCGCGACGCCGCTCTTGTAGTCGGGCGGTGCGCCGACAGGACGGCGCGTGCCTTCGGGGAAGATGATGAGCTGGCGACCCTTCTGCACCTCGTTCCTGGCGCGCTTGGCCATATCCATCAGCGCGCGCACGCCACCCGCGCGGTTGACGTCGATCATATCGGCCAGCCGCAGATACCAGCCGAAGAACGGGATGCGGCCGAGTTCGCGCTTATAGATGAACAACGGCGAGTCAAAGAACGGCAGCAGTGCAAAGGTCTCCCACATGGACTGGTGCTTGGCCGCGACCACCAGGGAACCTGCGGGAATGTTTTCGGTGCCGCGTACCTCGAATTTCACGCCGCAGATCCAGCGCAGCAGCACCACGCTCTGGCGCGACCAGGTCTTGGCAATGAACAGGATGGCGCGCGGCGGCATCAGGAAGGTCGGGATCGCGACCAGGAGCCAAAACACCAGCAGCGCATAGAACAGCACCTGATAGACTAGCGAACGCAAGAATACCGACGTCAGGGATATCGATGTCATGAAATGGCGCTTTGATCAGTTGGATGCGGCGGGCGCCGGCTTGCGCACCGCCTCGGAGGACAGCTCGCCGCTGTCCGGCATCAGATCGATGCCGATACCGGCGAGACGTGCCCGCAGCTCGGCGGCGAGATATTTGACATATTCCGATAACAGCAAACGCAGCGTGGTGCCACTGGTCCACCATGCCTCGTCGCGCCAGCGCTCGCCGATCACCGAGAACGGGATCAGTTGCACATCCGGCAATTCATGCGACAGTTCCACCAGCGCCCGTGGCATGTGATAGTTCGATGTCACCACGATCAGCGAATGGAAACCCTGCTTGCGCGCCCAGCGCCGTGTCTCCACCGCATTGCTGCGCGTATCGGTGGCGCTGCGGTCGAGATCGACGCAGCAGGCCAGCAGGCGCTGGTCGTTATCCGGCAGCGAGCGCTGGATGTTACCGATGCCGTTGGTGGGATGCACACCGGAAATCAGCAGCCGCTTGCCGAAGCCGCTTGCAAGCAGATCCAGCGCATCGGCCACGCGCGACGAGCCGCCGGTGAGCACCACGATGCCATCGGCCCTGGTGGAGGGTGTGACATCGCCGCTGCGCAACTGCGAGAGGAAGGCGATGAAGCCGACGATGCCAGCCATGAAGGAGATCGCCACGGCAGCGACGATCGCGCCGCGGATCAGGCGCCGCCTCGGAGGCAGCGGCCGCGCGGACGCGTCATCGGTCTGGTTCTGGTCGTCCAACAATGTCATGGCTGCGGTGCGGCGTTTGATCGCCGCAATTTTAGAGCAATTTCGTCCTCGATTGAAACATGTCCCGGACGCGGTGCAGCGCTTTACGCTGCTCCGCAGAGCCGGGACCGTTCCAAGCTTTAGCGGTTGTGGCGGTCCCGGCTCTGCGAAGCGGCACTTCGCGCCGCATCGCGTCCGGGATACGATATTCAATCGATGTCATTGAGCGTCGCGAACAGCGTCCGGCGCGAGGCTGCGGCGGTGATGGCCGCGATCACCAGCGCTTGCGCGGCCAGGATGAGATAGCCGGAGGGCCGCAGCGAGAACGTGCCGAGCAGCGCCGCGAACTGATCGCCCACCGGCGTGCCCGAAAACCAGCTCGCGATGGATTCCGAGAAGCCGAACATCAGCATCGCGATGCCGCCGCCGATCACGCCGCCCTGCAGGCCGAGCCGCAGGAAGTGGCGGAAGAAGCGATTGGCGATGTAGCGATCGCCGGCGCCGACGAAATGCAGCACCTCGACGATCGGCCGGTTCGCCGCCATGGCGCCGCGGGTCGCGAAAGATACGGAAATGATGGTGGCGACGATTACAAGAGCAAGAATGCCGAGACCGGCCAGCACGACCGCCGAAGTCATGGAGCGCATCCGCTCTACCCAGGCGCGGTGATCGTCCACGCTCGCGCCGGGCGCGAACTGCGCCACGCGCGCGCGCAGGCCGACAATGTCGAGTGCCGTGCCAGGCGTCACACGCGCGACGATGACGCGCGGTACCGGCAGTTCATCCAGCGACAGTCCCGTGCCGAGCCACGGCTCCAGCAACTGCGCCGATTGTTCCTTGCTGTAGGGCTGCACTTCCACGATGCCGGGCTGGCCGCGTACCGCGTCGGCTGCCGCCTGTGCATCGCGGTCGAGATTGCGGCCCGCAACCGGCTTCACCTGGATGGTGATTTCGCTGGCGACCTCGGACTGCCATTCGGACGCCGACGCGCTGATCAGCAGCACGGCCCCCGAGGTGATCGAGGCGAGAAAGGTCATGATCGCCACCACGGCGACCAGCGCGCGGCCGGCGATCTGACCGCCCGGCACGATGGGCGACGCTATGCGCGCCTTCGCGGGGACCTGCGGGCGTTCCTGCCCGAGATCCATCAGCGGTCCATGCTCGTCGCCGATCCTGCTCACGCGTCTTGCCTATTCATACATATGCAGCCGGCCCTGATGCAGCACCATGCGACGCGCGTCGTACTGGTCCATCAGGGAGATGTCATGGGTCGCGATGATCACGGCGGTTCCGGATTTGTTGAGCTCGATGAACAAGCGCAGCAGGCGGCGGCCGAGCGTCGGATCGACGTTCCCCGTGGGCTCGTCCGCAAGCAGCAGCTGCGGCCGCGCGATCACCGCACGCGCGATGGCGGCGCGCTGCTTCTCACCGCCCGAAAGAATCGGCGGCAGCGCATCCATGCGCTCGCCGAGGCCGACCCATTTCAGCAGATCAATGACTTCACGGCGATAGCTGGATTCCTCGCGGCCCATCACGCGAAACGGCAGCGCGACATTCTCATAGGTCGTCATGTGATCGAGCAGGCGAAAATCCTGCAGCACGATGCCGATGCGCTTGCGCAGGTCGGCGATCTCGTCCTTCGCCAGCAGCGAGATGTCCTGGCCGAACAGATTGACGAGCCCGCGCGTCGGCCGCAGCGACAGGAACAGCAGGCGCAGCAGCGATGTCTTGCCGGCGCCGGAAGGGCCGGTCAGGAATTGAAAGGAATGCGCGGGAATCTGGAAGTTCAGATCGCGCAGGATTTCCGGACCAAGCCCGTATCGCAGGCCTACATTTTCGAACCGGACCACGTGCAGCTCCGTTCGACGGGTTCACTTAAGGCTCAAGATATCGGTCATTTGCTTGTGCGGCCGTTATGGTTTCCGATTCGTTAACGGTCGTCTTGTAGCTTGCGCCGCATGTCATCGGCACTCGGCACCATGCATATCGTCTGTCCCCATTGCACGACGTCCTACGCCGTCAATCCGGCAGGCTTCGGAGATGCCGGCCGCACCGTCCGCTGCGCGCGCTGCAAGGAAACCTGGCTGGCCAGGCCAGAAGATCTGTCCCGGCCCAAGCCGGTCATGACCGATCCAGGCGAAGACCTGAGCACCTGGGGCGTCAGCGAGGAAGAGGCCCGGGAGCCGGACGTGCCGGAGGTTGAGAGCCCCTCGATTTCGGCGGACTGGCCGGTGGAACCCAGGCCGGAATCGAAGTTCCAGCCGCGCACCGAGGACACCGATTGGACGATCGCCGCCCGCGAGGATGCCGGATCGCTGCGCGACATCAAACCGGCACGCCTGGGTAAGCTTCGCAATTTGGCCCCAAGGATGCCGCACCGCGGCCTCAACAGATCGCACATCCTGCCCGTGATAACCGCCGCCATGGCGGCATTTGCGATGGCTATTTTGATCTGGCGGGTCGATATCGTGAAGCTGATGCCGCAAACTGCCGCCTTTTACGAGGCTTTCGGCATCGACGTGAACATCCGCGGCCTCGCCTTCAAGGACGTGAAAGTCACCACGGAAACCGTCGATGGCAAGCCGGTGATGCTGATCGAAGGCTATATCGTCTCCGAAACCCGCGTGCCGACTGCGATGCCGCGCCTGCGGTTCGTGGTTCGCGACGACAAAGGCACCGAGATCTACGCCTGGAGCGCAGTGCTGGAACAGCCGGGCCTCAATCCCGGCGATAAAACCTGGTTCAAATCCCGCTTGGCCTCGCCGCCGGTGGAAGGCCGCAGCATCGACGTGCGCTTTTTCAACAAGCGCGACGTTGCCGGCGCGTAAGTATCTGAGGATTAACGATGTCGCGTATCCTGATCGCCGATGACGAGGAGCCGCTACGCCTTTTGGTCGGCCGCGCCATTGCGATGGATGGCCACGAGATCGTCACCGCCGAGGATGGTGCCGAAGCCCTTGAAATCCTGACGGAGCAGGAAGGCCGTTTCGATCTGCTCCTGACCGACATCAAGATGCCGATTATGGACGGAATCGCACTGGCGCTCGCCGCCGCGCGCGATTTTCCCGACCTGACCATCCTGCTGATGACCGGCTATGCCGACCAGCGCGAGCGGGCAACCGGTCTCAATGCAATCGTGCATGACGTGGTGACGAAACCATTCTCCGTCGCAGACATCCGCACCGCCGTGGCAGATGCACTTGCGTCCCGCAGCAAGGCTTGAACCTTCCAGCTGTCACCCGATGACGCAGGGCTGTGTCGCCATGCGGCCTCTGGTATGCGCATCGCCGCCTTTGTAGAAGTCCCGGCAAACAACCCGTAGCAGCAACTTTGATATCGCCACAAGGAATACGTATGACTGACGCCGACCTCGAAGCCGCCGGCTGGACCATCATGCATGACGACGGTTTCATCCAGCTCGTCGGACCGATGTGGCATCGGGAAGTCAACGGCGCGCACGAATTCGCGATCCTCGGCCAGGAAAAGCATCGTAATCGTCGCGGCGTCGTGCAGGGTGGCGCGATCATGACCTTGGCCGACCGTAGTTGCGGGATGGGTGCCCGTGCCGCGGCGGGCGTCGAGGCGCTCGCCACGGTGCAGATGGATACATATTTCGTGGACGCGGCCCGGATCGGTGACCTGATCGTCTCGCGCCCGCGCGCTGTACGCACGACAAAGAGCCTGATTTTCATGACCACCGAAGTGACTGTCGGCGACAGTCATGTCGTCGCTACCGCCCATGGCGTGTTCAAGGTCATGCGCGACAGCGCCGACAAAGGACGTTCGCCACGCTGACTGACCAGCGACAGATCGCGAATACTTCTCTCGCGCGTGGAACGAAAATGCAGTCTGGCTCTTAGAAGAGCGATAGCGCTCATATGCGGCATATCGGCACCGCTGCCGATCCGTTCAGCACGACGTTTTCCGATTATGGCCTTTTCCTCACGCCACCATCCCGAGGCCCTGTTGGCAACCGGCACCGATGCAGAGACGCCGGCTTCCGCCGCTGCACTGCCCCGCGACACGGCCGTGGTATTGGTGGTCGAAGATGATCCCCTGCTGCGCATGAACGCAGCCGATATGATCAAGGAAGCCGGTTTCGAGGCAGTCGAGGCGTCGGACGCCGATGCTGCGATCCAAATCCTCGAAAGCCGCGATGACATTCGCCTGATCTTTACCGATATCGACATGCCGGGCTCGATGGACGGACTAGCTCTCGCCCATGCAGTCGCCAATCGCTGGCCGCCGGTGCTTATCATCGCCACCTCGGGTCGTTTCAGGGTTAGCGAAACCGATCTGCCGAACGGCGGTCGCTTCATCCCCAAGCCCTATCGGCAATATCAGCTCGTCGAGATGCTGGCCGGACTTTCAATCGCCGACCGACTCTGAGGCCCATTTCGGCACGTCGAAGCCGGGCGCTTCGTTGCGACCGACCACGCTTGTTTCAATACCTGCTTCTGCAGGAGCAATCGCTGCGGGCATTGCGATGGCCCCGCTCATTCGGCGGGACAATACCTCATGGGAGCCCGGCGGACAGCCATTTGCGCTAGTGTACTTCGGCTGCGAGCACCGCTTCGACACGGATTTCCTCGGTGAGGCGTGCCTTCAGATCGGAAAAGGCCGGGCTTGTCTTGATCGTGTAGTGGCGAGGATGCGGCAGATCGACCGGGATATCGGCCTTGATGCGTCCTGGCCGCGCCGACATCACCACCACACGAGAGGCGAGGAAAATCGCTTCCTCGATATCATGGGTGACAAAGATCACCGTCTTCCGCTCGCGTTCCCAAATGCCGAGCAGAAGCTCCTGCATCAGAGCGCGGGTCTGGTTGTCGAGCGCCCCGAACGGCTCGTCGAGCAACAGCATCTTGGGATCGTTGGCCAGCGCACGCGCGATGGCCGTGCGCTGCTGCATACCGCCTGAAAGCTGCTTGGGGAAGTGACTGGCGAAGCTGGTCAGGCCAACTTTCTCCAGCCACGCACGTGCGATGTTGTTTCGCTCCTTCTGTGTGATGCCGCGTTCGCGCAAACCAAAGGCGACATTCTCGGCAACGGTCAGCCAGGGGAACAAAGTGTAGGACTGGAAAACCATCCCACGGTCGGCGCCGGGGCCTGTGATCGCTTTGCCATCGAGCAGGATGCGGCCAGTGGTCGGCGTATCCAGGCCAGCGATCATACGCAGCAGCGTGGACTTGCCGCAGCCGCTGGGCCCAAGAATGGTGACGAAGTCGTTGTCGGCGACGGTGAGATTGGTCGGCTCCAGCGCACGCGTGGGCGTGCCGCCGCGAACGGCCGGAAAAACGCGCGAGACGTTCTCGATGACGAGCTTGCTCAAATGACGCTCCACGGGAACAGGCGCTTGTTCGCAGCCTTGAAGACGTAGTCCGAGATCAAGCCAATGATGCCGATCACGATGATGCCGAAGATGATCTGGCCGGTGGCAAGCAAGGCCTGACTGTCGATGATCATATGGCCGATGCCTGACGACGAGCCGATCAGTTCGGCGACGATCACATAGGTCCAGGCCCAGCCGAGCACGAGCCTCAGGATTTCGGCGATTTCCGGCGCAGCTGACGGGATCAACACACGACGAAGCACACCGTCGTCTTTTGCACCCAGCGTCAGCGATGCCTCGACAAGATCGCGACGAACGCTGCCGACGGCGACGGCGACCATCAGGATGAGCTGGAAGACAGAACCGATAAAAATGACGAGCAGCTTCTGCAACTCACCGATGCCCGCCCACAGGATCAAAAGTGGGATGAAGGCCGAGGCCGGCAGATAGCGTGCAAAAGATATGAATGGCTCGAGGAAAGCTTCGATCGGCTTATAGGCGCCCATCAGGATACCGAGGGGAACCGCCACAAGTGCCGCCAGTACGAAACCACCGACCACGCGCCAGATCGTCATGCCGATGTCGAACAGGAAACCTTGCTTGGTGAGCAGGAACCAGCCGTCCTCGACCATCGTAAGCGGATTGGCGAGGAACGTCTTCGAGACGAAACCGCCGAAGGTCGCGAAGGACCAACCGGCAACGAACAGCACGAAGAAGGATATCCCGAGCACGACCCGCGCGGGCGAGGAGATGGGAGCGAGTGGTTTCATGATGGGTCTTCGATTTTCTATGATCATCATGGCGAGGATCCCTTGCGGCGAAGCAATCCAGCCTTTCCCGAGAGAGGGACTGGATTGCTTCACTGCGCTCGCAATGACGGCCGATAGTTGACGCGGACTACTGAATGAAGCGCGGATCGGCGAGTTTCGAAAGATCAGGGATCTGCTTGATCACGCCAATTTCGAGCAGCAGCTCCGCGGCTTCCTTGGAGAACGCCGCATGCTCGCCTGCGAAGAATTTCTTGTTCGCCTCCTGATCCTGCCAGCGCAAATACTGCGCCGACTTGCCGAACGCCTCGCCCGACTGCTTCACATCCGCCCCCATGATTTCGTAAGATTTGGCCTGATCCGCCTTGATCATCGCGACGGCCTCGAAATAGCTCTTGGCCAGCGCCTTCACCGCCCCCTCGTTCTCGGCGATGAACTTCGGCGAGCAGCCAAAGGTGTCCATGATCATCGGATAATCGAGGGTGGTAGCGATGATCTTGCCAGCTTCCGGCTTCTCGCGCACGGCGGACAAATAAGGCTCATAGGTCATGGCGGCATCGTTCTGGCCAGCGATGAAAGCCTGAGCAGCCGGCCCCGGCTCCATATTGACGACAGAGACGTCCTTCACGGAAAGACCGTTCTTCTTCAGGAACCAGGCGAGCGTGAAATAGGGCGCAGTGCCCGGCGCCGAGGCGGCAACCGTCTTCCCCTTCAGATCCTTGATCGATGCGGTGCCGGCGCGCACGGCCATGCCGTCGGCGCCATAGGACTTGTCGAGCTGGAACAGCTGCGTGGTGGCGACGCCATTGGCGTTCCACACGACCCAGGTCTCGACCGTGGTGGCGGCGCATTGCACGTCGCCCGAAGCGATGGCGAGATGGCGGCTCGCCTGCGGCACCTTCTTGATGGTGACGTCGAGTCCATTTTTGGCGAAGATGCCGGCTTCCTTCGCCAGCGTCAGTGGCGCAAAGCCGGTCCAGCCGGAAATTGCGATGGTCACCTTCGTCTGCGCCGCGGCAGGCGTTGCGACCAGAGCCGCGAGCGCGGCGGCGACGGATACTCCAATCAACTTCATAACCCACTCTCCTCAGCTAGTTTAAAATAATACTGCACGGCAACATGCTGGATTGCCAGGAGCAATTTCTGCGCCGACGCTGCGACAGATATTTCCTATCGTCATCACGTGCGTCCAGCGGGGGTGAAGCGCGCGGTGAGACGATACAGATCGTTCGGATAAGTGACGCGCACCGATGTGATAACCTTGCTCTTGCGCCAGGTACGACGCTCGACCACGAGACATGCCGCCGGCTTCTTCAAAGCGAGTGCCTGGCGCGCATCCTCATCGGCGAGGGTGGCGGTGATCTGGTGCTCCGCCTCGCTCCATGGCACGTGGCCCAGCAACCAGGTGCCCGGGGGCACACTGGCAAAATCGATCTCCACCGCCGGCGGAACCATCTCGAGATTGATCAAACGTTCCTCGTAAGCGAAGGGCCGCCCTTTGGCGATATGACGGCAACTCAGCACCAATACGTCGCAGCTGCGCTCCATACCGAGGCGATCGAGATCCTCCTTAGTCGCCTTACGGCGCTTGCGTGTGAGCAGTTCGTAGCCGTAGGCTTCGCCACGCTTGGCAATCTCGGCCTGAATATCGGGGATATGCAGCACCGCCGATTGCACGACCGGCTTGGCTACGAAACTGCCAACGCGACGTTTGCGCTCAATCACACCAGCTGCGGCAAGGCCGGACAGCACCTTGTTCACCGTCATCCGCGAACATTGATAGGTTTCGACCAGCTCGTGCTCGAACGGGATACGATGCCCCGGCGGCCAGCGGCCGGACAGGATCTTCTCCTCGAGATCGGCGCGAATGCGTTGATAAAGCGCCTGCGGCGCGGCCTTGCCGTTCATGGATTTCGTCGCGCGTGCCACCATTACAGGCTCGCCAACCGCTGCACGACGCGGCGATAACGCCCGGTGATCTCAGCGCGTTTGAGATGGCGCCCATCAGCAACGACTTGCTTGCCGCCGACATATACATTCGAAATGGCCGATTTGCCGGCAACGAACGTCATCGCATCGAGCCAGCGATCGCCGCTGACCCCGCAGAGATCGGAGTGGGTGTCATCAAGCACCACGACATCGGCACGCTTGCCGACCGCGAGCGCGCCGATGCTGCGGCCGGACGCCTGGGCGCCCCCGGCAAGTGCATGTTCGTAAAGCGCGCGACCGGTGGATTCTGCGCTGTGACGCGTCATGGCGTTACGCACCCGGTGGCGTAGACGCTGGCTATACTCGAGCTGTTTCAGCTCGCCCGGCGCAGTAACTTCGATATTGGAGTCGGAGCCGACACCGAACACACCGCCTGCCTCGACGAAGCGCGGGCCTTCAAAAATGCCGTCTCCGAGATTGGCTTCCGTCAGCGGACAGAGACCGACAACCGCGCCGGCTCTGGCAACACCGGCCGTTTCCTCCGGCGTCAAGTGTGTGGCGTGAATCAGAACCCAACGCCGATCGACCGCGACATGATCCAGCAACCATTCGACAGGGCGCTGGCTGGACCAGGCGATACAGTCCTCAACCTCCTTCACCTGTTCGGCAATATGCACATGGATCGGACCGGTCGGAACGGCCTTCAACACCTCCATGAGGGTCTCTGGCGTGACTGCGCGGAGCGAATGTGGCGCGATGCCGATCGCCGCGTCCTGAACCGGCTTGACGACCTCCCGCGAGCGCTGCAACAAAGCAAGAAAACGCGCGGGATCATTGATGAAGCGCCGCTGACCATGGACAGGCGCCGCACCGCCGAAACCACTGAAATTATAGAACACGGGCAGCAGCGTCAGGCCGATTCCGGTCTCGACACAGGCACTCGCGATCCGCGTCGCCAGCTCAGCGAGATCACCATAGGGCGCGCCGCTCTCATCGTGATGGAGGTAGTGGAATTCGGCCACCGAGGTAAAACCGCCTTCCAGCATCTCGGCATAGGCATAGGCAGCAATCGCCTCGACATCATCCGGCGTCAGCGTATCGATGAAGCGATACATCAATTGCCGCCACGTCCAGAAACTGTCCTGCATCTCGCCGCGCAGCTCGGTGAGCCCGGCCATGCCACGCTGGAACGCATGGCTATGCAGATTGGGCATTCCGGGAAGCGCCACGCCGCTGACGATTTCCGCGCCAGCGCTGCTCGAATTGTCAGCAACGGCTCCGATCACGCCATTCTCGATCGTCAGAACGACGTCGCGCGCCCAACCGCCGGGAAGCAGCGCATGGGAGAAGAACAGCTTTTTTGCGGCACTTGTCGCGTGCATGGCTTTGGCTCGTTGCCCTCAAAAGACGCTCGACAGTAAGCGAGGGCGCTGATTATGTATAGACATAGAACGTCCCAAATGAGCGGCAGCGCGTCATGACTTTCGATATTCTCTGGACCAATGCCCGCCTCGCCACCATGACCGAAGGTCAGCCTGGCCTTGGCATCGTGGAGAATGGTTGCATCGCAGCGAAAGACGGCCGCATCGCTTTTGTCGGCGCGACCTTCGATCTGCCGGCTGCTGCCGACACGGCCAAGCGCATCGATTGTGGCGGGCGCTGGATCACGCCGGGCCTGGTCGACTGCCACACGCATCTGGTCTATGGCGGCCATCGCGCCAATGAATTCGCGATGCAGCTGGAAGGCGCGACCTATGAGGAGATTTCGCGCTCTGGCGGCGGCATCGCCTCCAGCATGAGGTCTACGCGCGCGGCGAGCGAAGCGCAGCTCGTCGCCAGCGGGTTGAAGCGGCTCGATCACCTGATCGCCGAAGGCGTCACCACCGTCGAGATCAAGTCCGGTTACGGGCTCGATAAGGAGACCGAGATTCGCTGCCTGACGGCCACGCGCCAGCTTGGGCGCGAGCGCGATGTCACGGTCGTCATAACTTTTCTCGGCGCGCATGCGATGCCGCCGGAAGCCAAGGGCGACAAGGACGCCTATATCGACGCCGTTATCCGCGACACCCTACCGGCTGTTGTCGAATTGAATCTCGCCGATGCGGTGGATGCATTCTGCGAAGGGATCGCTTTTTCGCCGGACCAGACGGCACGGCTTTTCGATGCGGCGCAGGCCTATGGCCTGCCGGTGAAGCTGCATGCCGACCAGCTTTCCAATCTTCACGGCGCAAAACTCGCCGCCGATTACGGCGCGCTGTCTGCGGATCATCTCGAACACACCGACGAGGACGGTGTCATCGCGCTGACCAAAGCCGGCACCGTCGCTGTTGTGCTGCCCGGCGCCTATTATACGCTGCGCGAGACGCAAGCACCGCCGATCGCACTGTTCCGAAAGCACGGCACCCATCTAGCGCTCGCCACCGACAGCAATCCCGGCACGTCGCCGCTGACCTCGCTGCTGCTCACCATGAATATGGGCGCGACACTGTTCCGCATGACTGTCGATGAATGCCTTCTCGGCGTGACGCGCGAAGGCGCGCGGGCGCTCGGCAAGCTGGGCGAGATCGGCACGCTCGAAGCCGGCAAATTCTGCGATCTCGCCATCTGGGACATCGAGACACCGGCCGAACTCGTCTACCGAGTCGGCTTCAATCCGATTCACGCGCGCATCCGGCATGGCCGGACGACATTTTCGCATTAAGGACCTTCACTATGGATCGCAGCAAGAATTCGCGCCTCGTGCGCAGCCCGCGCGGCACCGAGCTCTCGGCCAAGGACTGGCTGACCGAGGCGCCACTGCGCATGCTGATGAACAACCTGGATCCGGAAGTGGCTGAAAATCCCAACGAGCTCGTGGTCTATGGCGGCATCGGCCGCGCCGCACGCAGCTGGGAAGCCTTCGACCAGATCGTGACGTCGCTGCGCAATCTCGACAATGACGAGACGCTGCTGGTGCAGTCCGGCAAGCCGGTCGGCGTATTTCGCACCCATGCCGACGCGCCGCGCGTGCTGATCGCCAACTCCAATCTCGTGCCGCGCTGGGCCAACTGGGATCACTTCAACGAGCTCGATCGCAAGGGCCTGATGATGTACGGCCAGATGACCGCGGGCTCGTGGATCTATATCGGCTCGCAAGGCATTGTGCAGGGCACCTACGAGACCTTCGTGGAAGCCGGCCGTCAGCACTACAACGGCGATCTCTCCGGCCGCTGGATCCTCACCGCCGGCCTTGGTGGCATGGGCGGTGCACAGCCGCTGGCGGCGACTATGGCAGGCGCTTCGTGTCTCGCCGTCGAGTGCCAGCCGAGCCGTATCGAGATGCGGCTGAAGAGCCACTATCTCGACGTACAAGCAAAGGACCTCGACGACGCGCTGGCGATCATCGAGCAGGCCAAGCAGGACAAGAAACCGATTTCCGTGGGCGTGCTTGGCAATGCCGCCGACATCTTCCCCGAGCTGGTTCGCCGCGGCATCAAGCCGGATATCGTCACCGACCAGACTTCAGCGCACGATCCGGTGAACGGCTATCTGCCGAAAGGATGGACGCTGGCGGAATGGGAGACCAAGCGCAATGACGATCCGGCGGCGGTCGAAAGGGCCTCGCGCAAATCCATGAGCGAGCATGTCCGCGCGATGCTCGACTTCCACAAGATGGGGGTCCCGACGGTCGATTACGGCAACAATATCCGCCAGATGGCGAAGGAAGAGGGTGTCGCCGACGCGTTCGACTTCCCCGGCTTCGTGCCGGCCTATATCCGCCCTCTGTTCTGCCGCGGCATCGGCCCGTTTCGTTGGGCCGCGCTCTCCGGCGACCCCGAAGACATCTACAAGACCGACGGCAAGGTGAAGGAGATCCTCGGGCACAACAAGGCGCTGGTGAACTGGCTCGACATGGCGCGCGAGCGCATCCAGTTCCAGGGTCTGCCGGCGCGCATCTGCTGGGTCGGCCTCGGCGATCGCCATCGCCTCGGCCTCGCCTTCAACGAGATGGTCGCATCGGGCGAGCTCAAAGCGCCGATCGTGATCGGCCGCGATCATCTCGATTCCGGCTCGGTTGCAAGTCCGAACCGCGAGACCGAAGCGATGAAGGACGGCTCCGATGCGGTCTCCGACTGGCCACTGCTCAATGCGCTGCTGAACTGCGCTTCCGGCGCAACCTGGGTGTCACTGCACCACGGCGGCGGCGTCGGCATGGGTTTCTCACAGCATTCCGGCATGGTCATCGTCTGCGACGGCACGCAGGAGGCCGCCAGGCGCCTGGAACGCGTGTTATGGAACGATCCTGCCACCGGCGTGATGCGTCATGCCGATGCCGGCTATGACATCGCTCTCGCCTGTGCCGAAGAACACGGCCTTAACCTGCCATCGTTGAACGCCAAGGGCTGAGCGAGACGAATGCAGATTCTCCGCGCCTCGGACTACAAGACCATGCCATGGAAAAACGGCATGGGCTCGACGACGGAGATCGCGATCCATCCGGCCAATGCAAAACTCGATGACTTCGTGTGGCGCGTCAGTATGGCGCAGATCGCCAGCGACGGCCCGTTCTCATTGTTCGCCGATATCGATCGCACCTTGCTGGTCCTTGAGGGCAATGGCATCGACCTCCGTGTCACCGGGTGCCCGCCGGTACGGATCGATCGTGAGACGATCCACTCTTTCCCTGGCGATCAGCCGACGTCAGCCACATTGGTTGATGGAGAGATCCTCGATCTCAATGTCATGAGCCGGCGCAACAGCGCCTCTCACGATGTGAAACGCATAAAACTCGCACAGCATCGGCATTTTACCGTTTCCACGCAAACGATCCTGATGGTCGAAACAGGCGAGCTCGAAATCGTCGGCCCAACGGCAGCGCCCCTGCTCGGCGAGCGTGACGCCATCCTCGTGGATGAAACCACGCCTAGTCTCACACTCAACGGGCCCGCAACAGCTGGGGTTATCGCCATTCAGCTGTGGTAGACATGTCCGAACTTCGTCACCGATTTTGATGACTCCATAGATCGAGTAAATATCATAAAAATCAAACATATAACGTATACTAATTACGGATATTTGATTAGCAGGGAATCACTGGCACACTCAGTCTGACGAGAGGCAACGAAGGGCGAGGATTCGATGCACCGCAGACATCACAACATTCCTATCGAAATCGTGCGTACGGTTGTTGCTATCTCTGAAGCGGGCAGCCTGACCAAGGCAGCCGATCAAATGGGCCTGAGCCAGCCCGCGGTAAGCTCGCAGATCAAACGTCTCGAACAACTTGTCGGTGGCTCGTTATTCAGTAAAACACCAAACGGCAGCTGCCCTACGGATCTCGGCAAGCTGGTACTCGCACAGGCGCGCAAGATCATTGAAGCCAATGATCAGGTGCTCGCACTTGGCGGTGCCGACAGCAATGCCGGTCGCTTGCGGCTTGGATTGAGTTCGCTGCTCAGCCGTCAGTTCGTTGAGCATCATATCGACAGGCTTGGCGACATCCAAATTCTGGCAGCCGCTTCGCACGAAATCTCCAGCGCGCTGGTCGAAGGCCACATCGATATCGCATGCTTCTATCAGCGCGGCGATATCGAACCCGACCTCGCAACATTGATCGTCGATGAATACGAAGATCACTTGGTTTGGGTCCGCTCGAAAAATTTTGTTCTCAGCCCCGGTGCACCGATCCCCATCGTCACATCGACCAATGACGACTGGATGATCAGCACGCTGACGCGCCATGGCTTGTCCTACCGGATCGCTTTCAGCAGCCAGGACTACGATGCCAAGAAATCGGCCGTCGAAGCTGGCATCGGTCTCATTGCGATGCCGAGCCGTATGATCCCGAGCGGCCTCGTCTGGGCCAAGGAATATTATCTACCGGAGCTCTCGGCCATCAAGAATCTGCTTTGCATTCGGCAGGGTCTGAGTTCAAATCGCGTGCTGGAGCTGAAGAACCAGCTCTCGCAACTCTTCATGTATCACTCAGCATCGAGGGAAACCCATAAAGTTGCCTGACGAGGCCACCTATTTCCGCGAACAGGCCGAGCGGTGCGAGAAGCTCGCACGTGAAGCCGATGACCCAACCGTCCGGGAGCGGCTATTAAATCTTGCGGCGGAATACGGCCGCCGCGCGCAAGTGCGCCCGCCACCGCCGCCACGACGGCGCCGGCCGCCGACCTATCCGGACCGTCGTTGAAGAGAGCCGGCTATGGCCGGCTTTCCTGTTTTTCGATTGGCTCTCACCACTTTGTTCTACCGCCAGGCTTTCTGCTCCCTCCGATAGGATGAGGGAAGCGCGGCTGCACTTCGTGTCGCGATCTAAAGAAATCTCGATCGGCGCCGGCATCCTGATCTCGCGCTCTTGCCCACAGACCAACGTAAACGCCACGCTGCCACAAAACGCGAACGGACGCCGCCCCCCATACAGGGACGCTGTGTCATCATGGTCGTGCATCCTGCAATCGCTCTTTCGATACTGTCACCGTGCGACCTGAACGGCGTCGCTGCCACGCTCTAACGACGCGTTGATCGCGCGTGGCGATCTGGAGCTATTCCAATAGAAATAAAAAGACACAAGCGACCGGCGCCCCATCGTCTCATGACGTCATTGTGAGCCGGTCGATCGCCGGACGAGCTCATTTATAACGGTTCTAATCGTAAACGCCGGTATGTCTTGACCTGACTTGATAGCTGCTCGACAAGGTGCGGCATGACGCTTTCAGAGACCCCTTCATCTGCAACGGCAGAATACCATATGCGCCTCGGCGAAGCTCCGCGCGGCTTCGTCGGGACCATCGTCGCTCTACATCCAGAGCACACAGAATCGACCTCGCATGAACTTGAGCAATATCTGCTCGAGATGGGCTTCACCGAAGGAGCGCGCGTCGAAATTCTGCATCAGGGGGCGATTCAACGCGATCCGATCGCAGTGCGCGTCGACAACATCACGATCGCCGTGCGCCGGCGCGAAGCAATGGCAGTTCTCGTAAAATGACAATTTCAGACGTGACCAGCGAGCGTTTCAACCTCGCGCTGGTCGGTGTTCCCAACAGCGGCAAGACGTCGTTGTTCAACGCGCTCACCGGTAGCCGCCAGAAGGTTGCGAATTACGCCGGCGTCACCATCGAACGGAAGAGTGGCGCCTTCGTCACACCCGCCGGCCGCCAGATAACCCTGCTCGACTTGCCCGGTACCTATTCGCTGCGTGGCCGGAGTCCCGACGAGATTATCACCCGCGACGTCGTGCTCGGTAAACGCGCTGGTGAGGCGCCGCCGGATCTCGTGCTGTGCATTGCCGATGCCACCAATCTGCGATTGACCCTGCGCCTTATCCTCGAACTGAAGCGCACCGGTCGGCCACTGCTGATGGTGCTCAACATGTTTGATATCGCGAAGCGCCGTGGCATCACCATCGACGTCGACGCCATGTCTGCCGCGCTGGATATTCCCATCATCACCTCGGTCGCAGTGAAGAAGGGCGGCGCCGATGCGCTTCGCCAACGCACCGACGAACTTGCCGCCAATATGCCGACTTCGACTGCGCCCACCGAATGGACGCAGACCAGCCTTTCGGATCTCAAAGCCTATCAGCGCGAGGCCGACCGCATCATTCGCGAGACAGTGACCATGCCGGCAAAGCCGGATACGCTGACCACCCGCGTCGATGCTGTGGTGTTGCATCCGATCTGGGGGTTGGTCGTGCTGGCGGCCATCCTGTTCGTGATGTTCCAGGCGGTGTTCTCTTGGGCGCAGCCACTGATGGAATTGCTGTCGGATTCCTTTGGCACACTCGGCACACTCGTGGCTCAGATCGTACCGGAGGGCATCTTTCAGAGTTTCCTGCAAAACGGCCTGATCGCGGGCGTCGGCAGCGTGCTCGTCTTTCTGCCGCAGATTATCATCATCTTCCTGTTCATCCTGCTGCTGGAAGACTTCGGCTACATGGCTCGCGCGGCCTTCCTGATGGACCGCATCATGGGCGGTGCCGGACTTCATGGCCGCGCTTTCATTCCACTCTTGTCCAGTTTCGCATGTGCCATTCCCGGGATCATGGCGACGCGTGTGATTGATAACCGCCGCGATCGCCTCACGACCATCCTGATCGCACCGCTGATGACCTGCTCGGCACGTATCCCCGTCTACACGCTGATCATCGCAGCCTTCGTTCCAGCAACGGATGTCTTCGGTTGGATCAATCTGCAAGGCCTCGTGATGTTCGGGCTCTATGTCATCGGCATCGCCAGCGCACTGCTGGTGTCCTTCGTTATCAAATTCCTGATGCTGCGCGATTACCAGCCGGCACCTTTCATGCTGGAGCTGCCGGATTACAAGCTGCCACGCCCGAAGAGCATCGGCATCGGCGTCTATACGCGGGCAAAGATGTTCCTGCAGCGTGCGGGCACCACCATCCTCGCGATGATGATCCTGATCTGGTTCCTCGCCTCGTTCCCGCAGCCGCCGGCTGGCGCTGAAGGCCCGGCGATCGACTACAGCCTGGCGGCCGCGATCGGGAAAGCGCTCGAGCCGTTATTTTCTGCGATCGGCTTCAACTGGCAGATTGTGGTGGCGCTGATCCCCGGCATGGCCGCGCGGGAGGTGGCCGTGGGTGCATTGGGTACCGTCTACGCCATCGAAGGCGGCAAGGAAGCCGCGGAAGCGATCGGCCAGGCGCTCGCCAGCAAATGGAGCCTCGCCACTGCGCTGTCGTTCCTTGCCTGGTTCATCTTCGCCCCACAATGTGCTTCGACCCTTGCAGTGATCCGCCGCGAAACCGGCGGTACGAAATGGATGCTGATCACCTTCTTCTACATGTTCACGCTGGCCTATCTGGCGAGCCTGATCACGTACAAGGTCGCAGTCGCAGCGGGGTTGGGTTGAGCCGTAGGGCGATTAGCGAAGCATCATCCTCCGGCCAGCGCATGGATGAAACTTTACGGCGGATTGCGGCTTCGCCTCATTCGTCGTGCGGCAACGCTTTAAAACCCAGCAGCCAATCCATCCTTGCGCGGATCTGAGCCAGCGACATAGCCGCCCTCGATCCGGCGCACGAGCTGTGCGCCGCCAAAACCGAAAGCCGAATCCGGCGGTTCGCGGACAATGACGTGACCGCGGCTCGTGAGATCGGCCGCGACCTCATCCGATACGCCATTCTCGATCGCCACCTTGAAGCCATCGACGTAGCGCCAACGCGGCGCATCCGCCGCTGTTTGCGGATCCTGTCCCCACAACTGCACGCGCAACATCATCTGCAGATGACCCTGCGCCTGCATCGGCCCGCCCATCAGGCCGAATGCCATTAATGGCTGATTGCCCTGCATGACGAAGCCGGGAATGATGGTCTGGAATGGCCGCTTGCGCGGGCCGACCTGATTGGGATGACCTTCGTCGAGCACGAAACCAAAGCCGCGATTCTGTAGACTGATGCCGGTGCCCGGCACGACCACGCCGGAGCCGAAGCCGGAATAGTTCGACTGGATGTAGGACACCATCATGCCGGAGGCGTCACCGGTGGACAGGCACACCGTGCCACCGGTCTTCGGCGCACCGGCACCAAAATCCTGGGCGCGGCTGCGGTCGATTAGCTTCGCGCGCGACGCGAGATAAGACGGGTTCTGCAGATGCGCGACGGTGACATCGCGCATATGGTCGCGATCGGCAGCGTAAGCATAGACATCAGCGAAAGCGAGTTTTGTTGCCTCGATCTGCAGATGCAGCGCGTCGGCACTATCAACTTTGAGACCATCGGTTCCGGCCGCCTTGATGATGCCAAGCGCCATTAGCGCCGCGATGCCCTGCCCGTTCGGCGGGATCTCGTGAAGCGCGGCGTCGCCGAAGTCCTGGTGAATCGTGCCGGACCAATCATTGCGATGCGCGGCCAGATCCGCTTCGTCGAGCACCGCACCGTGCTCGCGCGCGAAATCTGCGATTCGTTTGGCGAGCTCGCCGCGATAGAACGCTTCGCCTTTCGTTTTTGCGATCAGCTTCAACGAATAGGCATGCCCTGGCATGTGAACCAGCTCGCCTGCGACCGGTGCGCGACCGTTCGGCATGAAGCACTCGGCAAAGCCCGGCTGGGCTTTCAATTCCTCCGCCCCACGACGCCATAGTTCGGCGATCACCGGCGAGACCAGAAATCCGTCTTCAGCATAGGAAATCGCTGGCTCTAACAGTTGTTCGAACGGCAACTTGCCGAACCGCTTCGACAAATCGACCCAAGCCGATACCGCGCCCGGAACGGTGACGCTCTCCCATCCCCGATGCGGGAACGTCTTGCGGCCGGCAAAACGCTCCGGCGTCCATGCTGCCGGCGAGCGGCCGGAGGCGTTAAGACCATGCAGCTCCTTGCCATCCCACAGAATGCAATAGGCATCCGAACCTATGCCATTACCCGTTGGCTCCACCACCGTGAGGGTGATCGCCGCTGCCAGCGCGGCATCGAGCGCATTGCCGCCGCGTTCCAGCATCCGCAAACCGGCCTGCGTCGCGAGCGGCTGCGAGGCCGCGATGACGTTGCGCGCCATCACGGGCGAGCGCCGGGAGGCATAAAGGCCATCATGTCGGAATAGCATGGTCGTCATATCCACCTTCTTCGATCGAGGCGCCAGAATACGGCTGTCAGGCCCGTGCCACCAGACGCAAAAGGGCACGGATGCGAACACCCATGCCCTTTGCCAGACGAAAGATGCAGACGATCTCTTAAACGCGCTCGATGATGATCGCGGGAGCCATACCACCGGCGGCACACATTGTGACGAGACCGCGCTTCAGGTTGCGGCGTTCCAGCTCATCGAGAATGGTGCCAACCAGGATTGCGCCGGTGGCGCCGATGGGATGGCCAAGGGCTATGGAGCCGCCATTGACATTGACCTTACTGGTGTCAAGCTTGAGGTCGCGGATGAATTTTGCAGCCACCACCGCGAATGCCTCGTTGATCTCCCACAGGTCGATATCGTCCTTGGTGAGGCCAGCTTTTTCCAGCACCTTCTTGGCTGCCGGCACCGGAGCGTTCAGCATCAGGGTCGGATCGTCGCCAATATTCGCCATCGCCACGATTTTCGCACGCGGCTTAAGGCCGTGCTTTTCGGCATATGCCTTCGACGTCAGCAGCAGTGCCGCGGCGCCGTCGACCACGCCCGACGAATTGCCGGCATGGTGGAAATGCTTGATCTCCAGATCCGGATATTTCTGGTTGATCTGCTTGCGATAGGTGGTGCCTTTATCGTCGAGCGGATAATCGGCCATGGCGACAAAAGCCGGCTTCAGGCCGGCGAGACCTTCCGCCGTGGTGTCCGGACGCGGATACTCGTCTTTCGCCAGTACGACATTTCCGTTGTCATCCTTCACCGGAACGAGGCTCTTGTCGAAGCGGCCTTCCTTGATGGCGATGGCGGCGCGACGCTGACTTTCGAGGCCGAGCGCGTCGAGTTCTTCACGAGTAAAGCCTTCCATCGATGCGATGGCGTCCCCGCAGATGCCTTGATGCGACTGAGGATGCACTTTGGCGAGGCGTTCATTGCCTGAGCCCATACCGAGCGGTCGCTTGCCGGCAGCCATATCCTCCGCCGCCATAGCACCGGTAAGCGACATCATTTCGGTGCCACCGGCAATCACCACATCTTCCATGCCCGACATGATCTGCGCTGCCGCGAAATTCACCGCGGTGATGCCGCCGCCACAGAAGCGATCAAGGGTCGTGCCAGAGGCCTTGATGTCATAGCCGGCGTCCAGCGCCGCCATGCGGCCGAGATCGCCGCCCTGCTTGCCGCGCTGGGTCGAGGTCGACCAGATGATGTCGTCGACATCGGCGGTATTGAGCTTGTTGCGTTCGGCGATCGCCTTGAGCACGGTAGCGGCGAGGTGCTGCGGATGATGCTCCGCGAGCGCGCCTTTGCCGACTTTGCCAATTCCGCGCGGGGTGCGGACTGCGTCGATGATATAAGCGTCGGCCATTGATCTTCCTCCAGATTTTACAGTATTTTTCTTGAATCGAGATTGGCCAAGCGAGGGACGAAGTCAAGACGCAGCGATGGCATGCGTGCCTGCCAAATTTGGCGAGCCTGGCCCCGCATCACCGGCGACGCGGGGCCATCAAAGCAGAAATGACAGAGCGTCTTCGCAGCGCTCCTCGACTTTGAGCGTCAGGAGATCGTCGGCCCGGGTACGGCCGAGATTTATGGCGGCGATCGGAATGCGTCTTTTCACCGCCATTTGCACGAAACGGAAGCCCGAATAGACCATCAGGGACGAGCCGACCACCAGCATTGCGTCCGCTACCTCCAGCCTATTCCGTGCTTCATCAACCACCTCGCGCGGGACGGCCTCACCGAAGAACACGACGTCCGGCTTCAATACTCCGCCGCAAGCGACACAGGCCGGTACATCGAAAGCTGCAAAGTCTTCATGTTCCAGATCGGCATCACCGTCGGGCGCATCCGGCGCATCGAGTGCGAGCCAGGCACCGTTACGACGGTTGAGTTCGTGCTGAAAATCGCCGCGCGGCATCTTCAAGTCGCAGCCCATGCAGCGAACCTGATCGAGCCGTCCGTGCAAATCGATGACGCGCTCGCTGCCCGCCCCCTGATGCAGGCGATCGACGTTCTGCGTCAGCAAGATCTCGCTGCGGCCAGCCTGCTCCAGCCGCGCCAGCGCATGATGCGCATTGTTTGGCTGTGCTTGACCGAAACTCTGCCAGCCAACCATGCTGCGCGCCCAGTAGCGCTTGCGCGTAATCTCGTTTGTCATAAAATTGTCATAAGAAACAGGAGGTAGGCGCTTCCACCTTCCGTCGATGTCACGATAGTCCGGAATCCCGGAACTGGTGCTGCAACCAGCGCCTGTCAGCACGAACAAGCGTTGATGGCGAGTGACGAAGTCTTCGAGAATCCCCTTGCCAATCATGGCGTTGATCTATGTCTCCCAGGTCAAATGTCCAGCTGTCACGTGTATAATGAGCCTGCCACGGGTAACATAATCTATTCAAAAATCGGTCATACCGTTGCGGGTTAGACGTCGCGTCTGCTAGAACGGCTTTGCGCAAGACCAACCCGTAGAGTGAGTCATGAGCTTACAGACAAAAGTTGTTTCCACCTCGCGCGAGCGGTTCATGCAGATGGTCCAGGAAGAACTCAACAAGTTCGAAAGCACAGAGCGCGAACTTAGAAAGAGTGCCAAACAGGATCGTGTGAAAGAGCTCAAGCTGCCGGAGGAATTGGCTCATTAACTTAGGCGGAAACGGTAAAATGAAGTTCTCGAACAAACTTCATACGACGCACCCAGGTCACCTTTCCGGTGACCTTTTCTTTTTCGACAACCAGCCGCTTCGAAGTGCACGAAGGTCGTCACCCGGTTATATTTCATACTCCTTTCATCAGGCGCCTTTAGCGAAACCCTTCTATTTCAAGAAGAATGCACTGAGCAAATGGCGAAGTCATCGAAACTTGTCGCAACCAAGCATGGAAAAGTTCTGCTCGTACGGCGCGTGAAGGACGGCCTGTGGATGTTCCCCGGTGGCCGCAGGCTGCCGCGCGAAAACGACAAAGTTTGCCTCCGCCGCGAGATCAAGGAAGAATTGCCGAAACTGAAACTCGGCCGTCTGACACTCTGGAAGGAAGTGAAATCAACCAATCGGCATTCCGGTCGCAAGATGAGCGACTCGATTTTCATCGCCAAGAAAGCGACAGGTCAGCTTGAGATCGGCGACAAGAAAGAGATCGATCGCGCCGTCTGGCGTAAGCCGCGTAGCGGCATGCGTCTGACCCCGACCTCGCGCTACATCCGGGACAAGCTGTTTCCACGAGCATAATACGCAGGCGTTCTTGCTATCAGAGGATAAGACCTTCGATCATGTTGGCACGCTGTGTCAGATCCTGTTTCTGGGCCATCCGCTACGCTGCCCTGACGAATATGGTAGCCGCAGTGGCACAAGCATTTATTTGAGATACGGCTTGATCATCTCGACCATGCGCTCGGCCGGCGTTCCCGGCGGAAAGAAGCCGAGATATTTCCCGTCGGGATCAACGAGATAGACGAAGGCGGAATGGTCGACCGTGTAATCGGCTGCATTCTTCTCGAACGGGACACGCTTGTAGTAGACCCGATATGCATTCGCGGCAGCAGCGATCGCAGTTTCGCTCCCTGTGAGGCCGATGAGCTTCGGATGGAATAGCGGGACATATTGCGCGAGTTGCTCCACCGTATCGCGTGCGGGATCCAGCGTCACGAAAAGCGGCTGCACGGCTGCGGCCAGGGTGCCGAGCTGATCCATCGCCAGGCCAATAGCTTGCAGGTCGGTCGGGCAGACATCCGGACAATATGTGAAGCCGAAATAGACCAGCAGATACTTTCCGCGAAAGTCACGATCGGTGCGCGCTTGGCCCGCCTGGTCGGTCAGCGCGAACGGGCCGCCAATCGGCTCACGATTCCACATCACGGCGTCCATCAGCTCTGCCGCTGGCCGCGTTGACTCGGTCTGGGCTGTTGTGTGGCCGCTATCTGCCGTTAGCACCAAAGCTGCCAGCATGGCCACTACCAGCCTCCGGAGCCGCCCAAACCCCACGCCTTGGCCAGTGCCCTTGATCATGCGCCAAAGATCAGCTTGCTCCCCGTCGAGGTATTGATGACCCGATCGGGCATTTGCGCGCGCGCTTCGAGTAGGAAGTTCAGGCCGCTGCAATGCATGGGAATGACCACATCGGGATCGAGGCCCTTCACCTCGCTCACGATCTGCTTGAGATAATCCGCCGGCGCGGGGCCGAGATGGAAGCCGCCAACGATCGCGTGCACCTTCTGCACACCGGAAACCTCCTGCGCCTGGCGTACCGAATTGACGATGCCGACATGCCCGCAGGAGCTGATGACGACAAGTCCCTTACCTCGGACATTGAAGCATGTGGCATGCTCATGCACGTGCTCGTCGGGCACCATTTTTCCTTGCAATTCAGCCGCGGTGTAGTGACCGTAGGCACAGCTCTCGCCGTCCTTCTGGGTATAATCCACGAACGTATTCGGCAGGATCTTTTCGACACTGTTGCGCTTGATCTTGCCCGTGGTGAATGCATGCCCCTGGATGACGGTCGGTGTCTCGCAAAGCACTGTCGTGACGTTGTGCGCGGTGATCTGCTTGCGCTCCAGCGTGCCGCCTTCACCATAGGCTCCGGTTGATGTCCGGCTGGTGCGGTGACAGAAGTTGTCCTCACCGCCGGCATAAAGCTTGAGGTCCGGCGGCAGCACGGCTCGGTAACGGTCGAGGAAACCGATCAAGCCGCCATAATGATCGATATGGCCGTGGCTGACGATCAGCGCCTTGATCTTCGCCGGATCAACCTTCAACAGATCCATATTATTGATAATCGCTGGCGAGGTGTAGCCGAAATCGAGCAGAATGGTCTGCTGGTCCGCCGCGCGCTGCGATTCCAGCAGCAGCGACAACCCCCATTCGTTATGCAGCACATTGCGCGCATCGGCGCTGCGCGCGGGGCCCGGCCCCTCGTGCACGACGCCATTCACAGTACTGCCGCGGAGGAACTGGTCGTGCTGCTGATCGACCAGCACGCGAATGGCGAGCTTGTCGACTGTCGGTACCTCGATAGGCCCAGCGCTGGCAACTTCGACGCATGAAAAACCTGCCGCTGCCATACCAGCGAAAACGGCTGAACTCTTGAGAAAATCACGACGGCGAAGGTCGACGGACATGTGCGGTCTCTCTGAGTGATAAATTCGGACGAAACTAGCAGCCGGCGGGAACTTTCTACACCGCTAGATCGTCCAATAATCGACGGTCATTTGTCATTTTATTCTTTCCTCACGCGCCTCTCGGGAAACTTCGTCTCCCGGGCACGCGTGGCCCTCGTCTTGCCTAGAACTCCAGCTTCGGAGCGATGAATGGATGAAGTTGCTCGATTTCCCTTGCAACAGCCAGCGTCAAGCGATCATGCAGATACGGTCCGATGATCTGTACACCGACCGGCAGACCATTCACAAAGCTGACCGGCACGGCCGTAGCCGGCAACAATGGCAGCGTGGCGAGGCCAGCCCAGAACAATTGGTCATTGTAGTCGACATCACGGTCATAGATACGCAGCACACGCTCCTCGCGCGGCTTAGCCTCATCGATCGGAAACGCCGCGCTGGCAGATCAACGGTCGGGATCACAAAGCGCGGCTCCGCGTTCGCCTGGCTCTCGATTCATTCGCGGCCGGGCGTGTCTAATACTGCCAGCATCACGCGCTTCACATCGAGATCGCATACCGAAGGCCGTTCGACACATCGTCCGTTCGCTGGGAATTTCCGACGACAGTCGGACGCGCTCCGTGAGTGAAGCGGCGTCGACCTACCTCGCGATCGCCGGCAATCTGTGAACGTGGTTTGGCCATTCGAAATAGGGAACCTCGTCTCCGCCCACATTTCAACCACATACCAGGCCGGAGGGTACAACCTTCTCCAAAATGCCTGATCCGACAGTCTGATCACATCCCGATCGATACCACTTTTGGAATTCCCAGAAGTATCCGCCGAGGCTGTAATGCGTGCCGTTGCACGGCTGGCGCCGACAGGAGGATACTCGATGCTGGACAGACGATATTTGACACGGATGCTTGCCAGTGCAGGTCTGGCTCTTGTGATAGGCATCGTATCATCCATGTTGCAGAGCGCAGCTCACGCGCAGGATAAAGTCGTTCGCATTGGTTTCCAAAAATATGGGAAACTGGTTCTGCTGAAGAGCAAAGGCAGCCTTGAGCCGAAGCTCAATGCGCTCGGCTACACCGTCAAATGGAGTGAATTCAACGCCGGACCGGCCCTCCTCGAGGCGATCAATGTCGGCGCGCTCGATTTCGGAAATACCGGGGAGGCTCCACCGATCTTTGCGCAGGCAGCCGGTGCTCCGATCCGTTACATCGCCTTCGAGCCTCCAGCCCCGAAAGGTGAAGCGATCCTGGTTCCAAAGGACAGCCCGCTGAAATCCGTCGCGGACCTGAAAGGCAAGAAAGTCGCGCTCAACAAGGGGTCGAACGTTCATTACCTCCTGGTCAAGGCGCTCGAGAAGGCGAATGTCAAATATGCTGACATCACCCCGGTATTTCTCGCTCCTGCTGATGCACGCGCGGCCTTCGAGCGTGGCGCTGTCGATGCATGGGTGATCTGGGATCCGTTCCAGGCATCCGCTGAAGCGGCGACCGGCGCCCGCGTGCTGGCCGACGGCACGGATACGGTATCGAACTATCAATTCTACCTTGCATCCCAAAAGTTCCTGGAAAGCGAGCCGAAGCTGATCGATGCGATCCTCGACAGCCTACGCGAAGTGGATGACTGGGCCAGGACCGACATCAAGGCCGTAGCCGAACAGTTGAGCCCGTCGGTCGGTTTGCCCGTGCCGGTCCTGGAGGTGGCATTGAAACGCCAATCCTACGGCATCAAGCCCATTACGAGACAGGTCATCGTGGAGCAGCAACAGGTGGCTGACACATTCCACGCGCTGGGCCTGATTCCGAAGGCCATTTCCATCGTCGACGCTGCGGGACCGCTTGCACCATGACCTCGGCTAACGACGATCTGAAGATTCTCTGGTTTCTGCCGACGAGCGGCGACGGCCATCATCTTGGCACGACGCTTGGTGGACGCGATGTTGATTTCGATTATCTACGCGAGATCGCGCAGGCCACCGATCGCCTCGGCTATTACGGCGTCTTGTTGCCGACGGGACGCAATTGCGAGGACTCATGGGTGATCGCCTCGGCTGTCGCGCCGTGGACCAGGCAGCTCCGATACCTCGTGGCAGTCAGGCCAGGCTTGCAGTCACCCACGGTCGCCGCGCGGATGACGGCGACGCTGGATCGTCTCACTGGCGGCCGACTGCTGATCAATATCGTCACAGGTGGAGATGCGATCGAAAATCGCGGCGACGGCGTGTTCCTCGATCACGACGAACGCTACGAGGTGACGCGCGAATTTCTCAACGTTTATGGCGACCTGCTCAAGGGCGAAGCCGTTAATGTGGAAGGCAAGCATATCACCATCGAGGATGGCCGCATCCTCTACCCTCCGGCACAGGATCCGCGCCCGGCTTTCTATTTTGGCGGTTCTTCCGAGGCGGGCATCGACGTCGCCGTCGATACGGTCGACAAATATCTCACTTGGGGAGAGCCCCCCGATCAGGTTGCCGAGAAGATTGGCCGCGTCCGCAAGCTGGCGGAGCAGCGGGGACGCACTGTCAGTTTCGGCATCAGGCTTCATATCATCGTACGCCAGACCAACGACGCGGCCTGGCAAGCCGCAGACGCGCTGATCGAACATCTCACCGACGAGACGATCGCCTCAGCCCAGAGCATTCTCGGTCGGATGGACTCCGTCGGGCAGCAGCGCATGTCGCAATTGCATGGCGGCCGGCGCGACAGGCTCGAAGTCAGCCCCAATCTATGGGCCGGAGTCGGACTCGTTCGTGGCGGCGCCGGTACGGCACTCGTCGGCGATCCCCAAACAGTCGCCGCGCGCATTCGCGAATATCAGGCCCTCGGCATCGATACGTTCATCCTGTCCGGCTACCCGCATCTCGAGGAGGCCTATCGCTTTGCCGAACTCGTCTTTCCGCTACTGAACCTGACACCGCACGCCGGGATACAGCGGTCGCGCGCCAATACGGGCCCGTTCGGAGAACCCCTCGGCAGCGGTCATCAGCCGCCCCGCGCCTAGCGCAACACGGCGACTACGGAGAACGCATGACCAAGCAGATCCGCCTCAATGCTTTCGCGATGAATTGTGTCGCGCATCAATCTCCGGGTCTGTGGACGCACCCCGACGATCGCTCCAGCGACTATCATCGCTTGAGCTATTGGCTCGACTTGGCAAAGACACTGGAGCGGGGACGATTCGACGGACTATTCCTCGCCGACGTGCTTGGCGTCTACGATGTCTATGGCGGCAACGTTGATGCGGCCTTGCGCAATGCCGCGCAGGTTCCGGTCAACGATCCGCTGATGCTGGTGTCGGCGATGGCATCCGTGACGAGCAATCTCGGCTTCGGCGTCACCTGCACCCTGTCCTATGAGCCGCCCTATACATTCGCGCGGCGAATGTCGACGCTCGATCATCTCACCGACGGGCGGATCGGCTGGAACATCGTCACCGGCTATCTCGACAGCGCCGCCCGCGGCATGGGCAAGGCGAAGCAGACCGCCCATGACGATCGCTACGATGTCGCCGAAGAGTATATGGAGGTTGTCTACAAGCTGT
Source organism: Rhodopseudomonas boonkerdii (assembly GCF_021184025.1). Classification (NCBI taxonomy): domain Bacteria; kingdom Pseudomonadati; phylum Pseudomonadota; class Alphaproteobacteria; order Hyphomicrobiales; family Nitrobacteraceae; genus Rhodopseudomonas; species Rhodopseudomonas boonkerdii. Next base: position 5,219,862 of record NZ_CP036537.1, read on the forward strand.
GGGAAGGCAGCTGGGAAGACGACGCGGTATTGCGGGACCGGAAAGCCGGTGTCTTCACCGATCCGTCGCGCGTGCATCGCATCCAACATTACGGCAGGCATTACACGGTGGATGCGATCCATCTTGCCGAGCCCTCGCCGCAACGAACGCCCGTTCTCTATCAGGCCGGTTCGTCACTGCGTGGAAAACTGTTCGCAGCCCAACATGCCGAATGTGTCTTCATTTCCGGCCCTTCGGCCAAGGTGATCGCGCCGCGTGTCGCATCGATCCGCGCGCTGACGGCCGAAACGGGGCGCGACCCGTCCGAAATCCTGATCTTCAGCATGATGACGGTCATCCTCGGTCGCACGGAAGACGAAGCCCGGGCGAAACACGCCGACTATCGCCGCTATATCAATCACGAAGGAGCGCTGACGCTGATGTCCGGCTGGACCGGCGTTGATTTTTCCGTCTACGACCTCGACCAGAAGGTCGAGCATGTGCTGAACGAGGCCGGACGCACGGCGATGGACAACATCACCCGCGCCGATCCGGACCGGACCTGGACCGTGCGCGAGGTCGCCGAACATGTGGGCATCGGCGGGATCGGACCGATCATCATCGGCACGCCAACGCAGGCCGCCGATGCGATAGAAGCCTGGATACGCGATACCGACGTCGATGGACTCAACCTGGCTTTCGCCGTCGCACCCGGCACATTCGAGGACATCGTCGATCTCCTCATCCCCGAACTGACCCGTCGCGGCATCTACAAGGCCAATTATCGGGCCGGCACGCTACGTGAAAAACTGTTTGGCCCGGGACGTGCCCGCCTTGCAACACCGCATCCCGCTGCGGGGTTTCGACAGGTGCGTTCACCTGCGCTCGCCGCCGAGTAAGCGCGCCATCCCCCACAACACCGTTACGAGAACCCATGAGTCAGCGCCAACTGCATCTGAATGTGAACCTGCTTCATTCCGGCGTCTATGCATCGGCCTGGCGCCTGCCGGATAGCGATCCCGGCGCGTTCTTCGATGTCGGCCATTACGTCAATGTCGCGAAGATCGCCGAGCGCGGCAAGTTCGACGCAATTTTTCTTGCCGATACGCCCGCAGTGACCGATCGGATCGACCTCCGGCCCTTTCTCTCCATGGAGCCGACCATCGTCCTCGCCTCGGTCGCCGCCGCCACGACCCATATTGGCCTGATCGCCACGGCGTCTACGACCTATAACGAGCCCTACAATATCGCCCGCCGCTTCGCGACACTCGATCATGTCAGCCGCGGGCGCGTCGGCTGGAACGCAGTGACCACCGCGGATGCCGCGGCGGGCCGCAATTTCGGTCTGCCTCAGGTGCCGGAACACAAGGCGCGTTACCACCGCGCCAAAGAGTTTGTCGAAGTCGTGCATGCGCTCTGGGACAGCTGGGAGGATGGCGCCTTTATCGGCGACAAAGCCTCGGCACGCTTCGTCGACATATCCAAAGTGCACCCGATCAAACATCGCGGCACGTATTACGACGTCGAGGGGCCACTCAATGTGCCGCGTTCGCCGCAAGGACGGCCGGTGACGGTCCAGGCCGGCGGTTCGAGCGATGGCCGCGATCTCGCCGCAGCGCAAGCGGAAGCCGTATTCACACTATCGCAATCGATTGAAGACGGCGTTGCCTATGCGCGCGACCTGCGCGCGCGTGCCGTTGCCTATGGGCGCCCCTCGGATTCCATAGTCATCCTGCCCGGCCTCGCCACCGTCATCGGCGGCACGGAAGCCGAGGCCAAGCGGCGCCAGGATGAATTATGGGATCTCGTGCCAATCCAATACAGCCTGGCACGTCTCGCCGGCACGCTGCAGGTGTCGCCGGACCTGCTCGAGCTCGACAAGCCGCTGCCGGACCTGCCTGTGCCGGTCAATGCAAACCAGACCATGTTTCATGGGACGGTGAACCTTGCGCGCAAGGGCAATCTCACCGTTCGCGAATTGCTGAAGGCGCTGGGCGGCGGCGTCGGTCACCGCATCATCGTCGGCACGCCCGAGCAGATCGCCGACGACATCGCCGCATGGTTTGCCGCCGGAGCCGCGGATGGCTTCAACTTGATGCCAGACGTGCTGCCGGAAGGTCTCGCAACCTTTGTCGATGAAGTGGTCCCGCTACTGCAGAAGCGCGGTATTTTTCGGCACGATTATGAGGGCACGACGTTGCGCGAACATCTCGGGCTCGCGCGACCGCCGAGCCGGTATGCCAATCAAGGTGCCGCAGCCGTGCCAGCCTGAAACCAACGCCTCGCGACGGATCGTCTTGCAGAACGATTCCTTCGTGGTCTTTCGAATTTTGGAATTCAAAAGGCGACGCGACCGCGTTCTTAATGACTGCATTGGAGCAAGTCATGCCACATTCTCCTGCATTCGCCGTTGCCGTGCAGGCATCTCCCGCCGCCGCGATTGCATACTCAGTCAATCAAACCGCCGATCGCACCAGTTCCACAGCCCGATCCATCACCCCATTCAACCCATCATATCCTGAACATCGTTCAGCCCCCGCGAGAAACGCATGAATACAGCAACAGCACCGCAATTCCCCAGCGACCCGCATCCGCTCCGCATCGGCTCGCCATCTCTCGTCGCGCTGTTCGATTACATCGCGCAAGACGAGTCCAGGCGCGAACGCGAACGCATTCTGCCTTACGATATCGTGGACCTGATCCGTCAGTCGCGAATCGGTGCGCTGCGTATCCCCAAGGCAGATGGCGGCGGCAGCGCATCGCTGCGCGAACTTTTCTCTGTCGTCATCAGGCTGGGCGCTTCCGATGCCAATGTTGCGCATATCCTGCGAAACCACTTCAGCGTGGTCGAGCGTTTGATCCGGACGCCGCTTACCCCCCAAAGCCGTCAATGGCGTGACGATGTGGTGGGCGGCGCGCTGATCGGCCTCGCCACCACCGAGCTCGGAAGCTCCCAGGTCGGCGACATCGCGCCCGCGACCACCGTCTCGCCCGATGGTGACGGCTTTCGCTTGAATGGCGTGAAATACTACAGCACTGGAACGCTGTATGCCGATTACGTCCTGGTGCGGGTCGCCACCTCGGACAAGCGACTCGCAACCACGATCGTTCCGGTGAAGCGCGATGGCGTCGAGCTCATCGATGACTGGGATGGCAGCGGCCAGCGCCTGACCGGCAGTGGCACGACACATTTCCGCAATGTCCGCGTCGAGGCATCGGAGCTGATCGTCGACGAGCCCAGTGTCGGCTACGGCGCCGCGTATTCGAATACATTCGCGCAGTTGTTTCTTACCGCGATCAATGCCGGCATCGTCGCCGCAACCCGCCGCGACGCAGCCGCCCTTGTGCGCCGGCGCGCACGGAACTTCTACTATTCGCCATCGCTGAATCCGCGAGAAGATCCGGTTCTGCAACAGACCGTTGGCGAGATATCGAGCAGCGCCTTTGCCGCAGAATCCGTCGTCCTGGCTGCTGCCGACGCACTGGATGCCGCAAGCCAAGCAGGCGACAGCGCCGATACCCGCCTCGCCCATGAAGCGGCTCTTCGCGCGGCGCAAGCCAAAGTCATCGTCGATGAACTTGCCATTCGCAGCGGCAGCCAGCTTTTCGACGCAGGCGGTGCATCGGCAACGAAGGCATCGGACAATCTCGATCGGCACTGGCGCAATGCGCGCACGCTGTCGTCGCACAATCCGGTGACCGTCAAGGCGCAGGCCATCGGCGCATTCGAGATCAATGCGACGCCGCTACCAGCCAAGGGCTTCTTCTAGCTCCCGGCAGCCGCGAAAAGAAAAGCAGGCCTGCGGGCCTGCTTTTGCGTTTATGCATGCGACTTCGGCCACTACCAGCTCGGGACATAGGCTCCCTTGAACCGGGTCAAGATGAACTGCTTGACCGGCTCGGAGCGATAGGATTCCGTCAGGGTCTTCACCCATGGCTTGTCCTTGTCCTCTTCGCGGACAGCGATGATGTTCACCCACGGGGTTTCCGCGGGCTCCTTGATTAGGCTGTCCTTGACCGGATCAAGCCCGGCCTGCACGGCATAATTGTTGTTGACCGCCGCTGCGTCGACATCCGAGAGCGAGCGCGCCAGCTGGGCCGCATCGAGCTCGACGAATTTCAGCTTCTTCGTATTCTGGGCGATGTCGGCGATCCCCGCCGTGGTGTTGGACGGGTCCTTCAGGGCGATGATGCCATTCACCGCCAGGATCTGCAGCGAGCGGGCGCCGTTGCTGGGATCGTTAGGGATGGCGATGGTCGCGCCATTCGGCACGTCGGCGAAACTTTTGTATTTGTTCGAATAGATCCCCATCGGCGATGCGGTGGTGGTGGCGACCTTGACGATCTTCCAGCCGGTCTTGGCGATCTGGTTCTTCAGATAGGGTTCGTGCTGAAACGAGTTGGCTTCGAGATCCTTGTTCGCCAATGCCTGATTGGGAAAGACATAGTCGGTGAATTCCACCGCCTTGATCTCGAGCCCGCGCTCAGCAGCGACCTTGCGAACCGCATCGATGACCTCGGCATGCGGTCCTGCGGTGACGCCGACCCTGATCGTTTCCGCCCGCGCCAGGCCGGCACCGGCCATCATCGATAAAATCAAGACCAGTTTTGCGAGACGCAGCGACGTCGCATGAATTCCAGGCATCGTTCTCAATCCCCTTGCAATTACGATTGACGCCGAGACTCTGGCACAAACGCCGGCCTCCGCAACGCTCGGCGGAAAATAGCAAAAGACGCTCTGTATTCTTCGGCTTATCAACCCGAACATTCTCCACGGCACGGCAGGCCAATGATCTCCTTCTCCCGCGCGTCGCTTTTTCTGTCGTTCCACGGTTTTCGACAATTCCCGTCTCTTTGACTGATGTCGGAGAGGCTGGCCTTTCCAATTTTCTCGTCACTCCACTCTTCGCTGGAACCGGTACCGGATTCCAATACAGTCGCCGCAACATCGAACGAACGCGATTTTCTGGAGTCCATCATGAGCAAACCGTCCGGCCGCTGGGCGCAGTTTCGTGCGCCTGCAATTGCTGCTCTTTCGCTTGCGATCTCATTCTGCGGCATGCAAAGCGCTCGATCGGAAACCGACAAGCTGCGTATCGCCCAGCAATTCGGCGTCGGCTATTTGCCGCTGATCGTCGCCAATGAGAAAGGGTTCGTCGAAGAGGAAGCACGCAAGCTTGGCATCAAGCCGCCCACCATCGAGTGGTTGCGTCTATCGGGCGCCGCCGCGATGAATGAGGCGCTGATTTCCGGCGGGCTTGATTTTGCCACCGCCGGCATCACACCGATGATCCTCACCTGGGACAAGACACGCAGCACCGCCAAGATCATCGGCATTGCCGCGCTGGGCTCGATGGCGAACGTGCTGACCACGAGCAATCCGAACGTCAAAACGATCGCTGATTTCACCGCCAGCGATCGCATCGCGCTTCCCTCCGTCAAGGTCGGCTTCCAGCCGATCCTGTTGCAGATGGCGGCGGACAAGGCGTTCGGTAAATTCGACAAGCTGGACGACTTGACGGTTAGTATGCCGCATCCCGATGCGACCGCAGCGATCCTGTCGGGGAGATCTGAAATTACGGCACATTTCACCTCGCCGCCTTTCGTGCAGCAGCAACTGGCAACCGGCAAGGTGCGCGCAGTGCTCAACAGCTACGACATCCTCGGCGGCCCGCATACCTTCAACGTGGTCTATTCCACGACGAGATTCGTCAACGATAATCCGAAGACCATCGAGGCCTTTGTCAGTGCGCTCGATCGCGCCAATACCTGGATCGCCGCCAATCCGAAGGACGCCGCGGCCCTTTACATCAAGGCTGAATCTTCCAAACTGGCGCCCGATTTTGTCGAGGCGATCATCCGCGATCCCAACGTCCGCTTCACCACGGCGCCGGAGGGCGCGCAGAAATTTGCCGATTTCGAAGCCAAGGTCGGCCTGATCAAGCAAGCGCCGGCGCGCTGGCAGGACATGTTCTGGTCTGGTCTCAAGGACAAGCCTGGAAGCTGACGTGACCGTCGCCACACTGACGCGTCCGACACATCATCACAGCGACGCGATCTCCGCGCCGCTGCTGGAGATCAATCATGTCGGCATCGATTATCCGACCCGCGATGGCGGGCTGACCGCTGTCGATGATGTTTCCTTCGACCTTCACGCCGGCGAACGCCTGGTCTTGATCGGCCCCTCCGGCTCCGGGAAGTCGACCCTGCTCCGTGCCATCGGCGGTTTCCTCGCGCCGAACAGGGGCACGATCCGGATCGACGGCGCACCGATTACCCGCCCCGCCCCCGGTCGGATGACGGTGTTTCAGGAATTCGACCAGTTGCTGCCGTGGCGCACCGCGCTCGGCAATGTCCGCTATGCACTGGAGCGCGGCCGCAAGCTGCCGCGCCGGCAAGCCGAGCTTGAGGCGAGGGACTGGTTGATACGGGTCGGCCTCGGCCGCTTTCTCGATGCCTATCCGCACACATTGTCCGGAGGCATGAAGCAGCGCGTGGCGATCGCACGCGCCTTTGCATTGCAGCCTCAGCTCCTTCTGATGGACGAACCCTTCGCTGCACTCGATGCGCTGACGCGTCGACAGATGCAGGACGAACTGCTGACGCTCTGCGAGGAGACCGGCAGCACCGCGCTTTTCGTGACCCACGGCATCGATGAGGCCATCGTGGTGGGCACGCGCATCCTTGCATTGACCGCGCATCCCGGCCGCCTCGCCGCCAGCTTTACGGTATCGGCAGCAAGTCGTGTCCGTGGTTCCGCCGGCTTTGCCGAACTCGAGCGCCGTATCCAGCAGAGCGTGTTCGACGGGAACGCTGCTCATGCGTGACATCGTTTATCCGCGTCAGCGGCTGTCCCTGCGAGCCAACCCCAGCACTTTGCGCCGTATTGTCATCCTCGCGGCGCTAGCGGCAATATGGGAACTCTATGCGCGCTGGCTCGACAACTCACTGCTGTTACCGACTTTGAGCGCGACCTTTGGCGCGCTGGCCCGCGCCACGCTGTCCGGCGAACTCCCGGATCGGGCACTGACATCGCTGCGCGTGCTGACGACGGGTTATGCGCTCGCAGTGGTCATCGCCTTGGTGCTGACAGCCCTGGCTGTCATGTCGCGCTGGGGCAGCGATGCGCTCGGCCTGCTCACGTCAATGTTCAATCCGCTGCCTGCCATCGCTTTGCTTCCAGTGGCGCTGTTGTGGTTCGGCATCGGCGTCCCCAGCCTGCTCTTCGTCACCATCCATTCGGTGCTATGGCCCGTGGCGCTCGCGTGCCACAGCGGCTTCCTGTCGGTCTCGCCGACGTTGCGCATGGTCGGCCGCAATCTCGGCCTGTCGCATGGGCGCTTCATTACCGAAATCCTGATGCCTGCCGCGTTTCCGCATATCTTGTCGGGCCTCCGGATCGGGTGGGCCTTTGCGTGGCGGACGCTGATCGCCGCCGAACTCGTCTTCGGCGTCAGCGCCCGGTCCGGCGGCCTCGGCTGGTTCATCTATACGAACCGGGCGCAGCTCGAAACCGACAGCGTATTTGCCGGCCTTCTGACCGTCATCCTGATTGGCTTGGCGGTCGAGGAACTGATCTTCAAGACGATCAACCGCGTGACCGTCGAGCGCTGGGGACAGCACACATCGTGACATTTGCCCTTCTGCGGCTTCAGCGAGGCCGCAGAAGAAGCCCTGCGCGCCGGCCGCCCCAAAGCGTAATCGCCGTCCCGCCAAATATCGCAGCCGCAAACACCCAGCCGGACAACGCGCCCGCCGAAATGCCGGAAAACAACGTGCCCACGGTGCAACCGAGCCCGATCATCGAGCCCCACCCCAGCAAAGTGCCGCCAATCAGCCCTTGTGCGACCTGACGCGATGTCGGCCATGAGGGCGCGAACTGCCCCGCGACGAGCGCCGCCGCAAAGGACGCAGCGATCACGCCAAGCACGAACACGCCGTTGTCGGAAAGCGCGAGATCGCGGACGACGGCGATACAGCCCCTCAGGCTATCGAGACCCTCGAGTCTTGTCGGCGCGACGCCGGCCACACCAGCAATCTGCCGGGCACGGGCGCCCAGCTCGGCCGTAACGCCGAGCGGTGCCAGGCGCAGATAGGACAATGTCGCCAGGACGCCGATGATGGCGCCGCCGATCCAGGCCGGCCAGCGCGAGACGAAAATCGCAGTGAATGGATCGACCTCGGGCGTCACACCGCGCGGCGCGCGGTTACGATGAATCGCATAGGCCAGCAAAGACAGCACGGCCATCGCGCCCATCAGCGCCCCCGCATAGCCGAGATATCTCGGCAGCCAAATCACCTGCGCATCGGCGATCAGCGCCAGATAGATCGGATTCCAGCTGACGAAGCCCAGAATGAAGCCGAGCAATACACCGACGAGTGCGAACGGCGCCGTCGGCGAGCCCTCGCCAAGACGATAAAGATGCGCGCTGACACAGGAGCCGGAGATCGCCATCCCTGCACCGAACGACAAGCCCGCCAGAACGAGCGCCGGACCGACCGGCCCGATGAAAGCATCGGGCGGCAGCCGGCCGGTCGATGCGTCCGGCAGCCACGCGCCGAACACCAGGAACGTCCCGATCATACCGACCGCAAGCGCCACCAGCAGACCCGACAGGCCGCGTGGATCGCGCTCATCGAACCATTCACGGAACATGCAGAAGAAGCAGAAACGCGCCCGTTGCAGGACGATACCGAAGGCCGCGCCGAACATCAGCGACAGGGCTGTCCGCGCATGTCCGTTGCCATGCGAGATATAAGCAATGATCGTGATCGTCAGCAGAATGCCGACAGCGAGCGACACCGCGGGCCAACGACCAACGAGGAAGGCCCGCGCCGGCGACAAAGCCGACGCGGGCCGATGAGCCGGTGGAGCCGCGCTTGCGGACTCCACCATGGCAGTTTCGGTCACTTGCCGCCCCACACCGTGCCCGCGACATTGACGACCGGCAGGCCAACGGAGTTGCCATATTCGGTCCATGAGCCGTCATAGTTCTTCACGTCATAGCCCAGGATCTTCGAGAGCAGGAACCAGGTATGGCTCGAGCGCTCGCCGATGCGGCAATAGACGATAATCGGCTTGGAGCCGTCGATGCCGGCGTCGGCATAGAGCTTCTTGAGATCGGCAACAGGCTTGAAGGTGCCGTCCTCTGCCACGGCGCGGCCCCACGGCACGTTCAGCGCATTCGGGACGTGACCGGCGCGCACCGTCAGCTCCTGCGAACCGGGCGGTGCGAAGATCTTGCCGGAATATTCGTCGGCCGAGCGGATATCGACGAGCGTAACGTTCTTGCTGTCAGACGCAGCCCGCACATCTGCAAGACGGGCACGAAGCTTCTGATTGGCATCGGCAATCACAAGCGTACCGGAGGCGACACTGGCATTACGTGTATCGAGCGGACGCTTGTCGGCTTCCCACTTCTTGCGACCACCATCCAGCAGCTTGACATTCTTCACACCATAGACGTCGAACACCCAGGCACCCCAGGCAGCAAACCAGTTATTGTTGTCACCATACAGGACGACGGTGGTGTCCTGGTTGATGCCGAGCTTCTTTACCAGGTCCTGAAATTTCTCCTTCGATGCGATATCGCGTTTCACGGTATCGACGAGATCGGTGTGCCAAACCACGTTTTGCGCGCCGGGAATATGACCGCGCTCGAACAATCCGGGTTCGACGCTAACTTCCACGACCCGAACCTTCGGATCGTTCAAGTTCTTCTCCAGCCACTCGCCATTCACCAGCGGGCTGTTCGCATTGGCTTGCGCGTGCGACGACGCGGCAATGCCGACCACGGCCACACTCAGTGCGAGGGCCGCCGCCATGACCGACTTGATAATCACAATATGATCTCCATGATTGAAATGCTGTTTCGAGAGCAACAGCGTTTGTCTCGCTGTGGACTTGCTATCGTCATTCACATCACGTCAGCGAGCAGAATGGGCGTCAATTGCGCACCTGTCGCAGCCAAAAATGGGCTTCTCGGAAATGGAACAAAGAGCAAATATTTGCGACGTGCCTTACCTCCCACGCGGAACATCCTTCCGGTCGTGGCAACCTGTCGCAGGTGATGCAACAGGAGACCACTCAAGCGTGGGCTGGCGACACGCATCGAGCGGGAAACCCTTTCAAGTCATTCGGCCGGCGGCTGGCCGGACCTCGCAAAGTGACATTATGTGCAGTTCCCTGACCGCAGAACATTCACCCCGTTTCGCCACCAACTTTGGATAGCCATTTCATTGACCGCAACGACCATTGCGGCGAAATTCGAGCCGACAACCCGTGCTCAGAGGCACCAGCATGACCGCGATCGACAGAACAGGAGTGAGTGAGTTGCGCAAGAGCGTAACCCGCCGCTGCGTGTCTGCGACCACCAGTGCGTGTTGTTGATCCCAGTCAGACATCCACCTTCACTTCATGACCTCGCTATACCTGGATGGGATCGCTGCGACGCAGCGACATACGCACATGCCTCATGCCTACATTATCGAAATCGCCAACCGGACAGCGGGTATCGTCGTTGCCGAAGAACGTGGCTTTCGTTTCTTCTCGTCGGAGGCCACCTTCGATGCCCTCGAAGGCGCGCATTTCGGATCAGCCCGCGCAGCCGAACGCGCAGCCCACGCGCTTCTCGACAGCAAACGGACAGGCTCGCGCCGCTTGCAGGCGGCCTGACAAATGACACGCAAAGCGCGTATGAATCGTCACGGTGCGACGAGGCACTTCGGCGCGCTGCGCGACAACCATATTGGAGATTACCTTGAGCGTCCCGTCGGAATTCCTTTGGTACATCCCGAATGACGTCAAGGCCGGCCATCGCGGTGATACTGCCGATGCCAACCACAACAGTCTCGCAACGCTGTCGGAGCACGCTCAAGCACTCGAGCGCCACGGCTGGCGCGGCGCATTGATCGGCACCGGATGGGGCCGCCCGGACACTTTCACGGTCGCCGCAGCTTTGACAGCGCGTACCACGGAATTCGAACCGCTGATCGCCATCCGTCCCGGCTATTGGCGCCCGGCGCATTTCGCATCGGCTGCCGCCACACTCGACCAGCTCACCGGCGGCCGTGTTCGCGTCAACATCGTTTCCGGCAAGGATGACCTTGCCGCATACGGCGACGAGGAATCCGACTCCGCTCATCGCTATGATCGCACCAAGGAGTTCATGCGCCTGGTTCGCCGGCTGTGGACCGAGGAGAACGTCACTTATGACGGCAAACATTTTCGCGTCGCGAATTCCACCGCTGCGCCGCGCATCTCAGCGCGGGGCGAGCGCCGCCATCCAAAACTTTATTTCGGCGGCGCATCGGAGGCAGCAGAACGCGTTGCTGCCGCTGAAGCTGATGTCCAGCTGTTCTGGGGCGAGCCGCTCGCCGATGTGAGGGAACGCATCAGGCGGTTGACGGAGCTCAGTACCCGCCTCGATCGCGATCTTCCTCCACTTGAATTCGGTCTTCGCATTACCACTGTGGTGCGCGATACATCCAGCGATGCCTGGGCCGCCGCCGAGGCCAAGGTCGCCGATATGGCCAAAAAGGCCGGCGCCGGCTGGAACGATCACGGTCCGCCAATCGCCGTCGGCCAGCGCCGCCTGCTCGACCTGCAGACCCGCGGCGATGTGCTTGACGACAACCTCTATACCGCGCCCGGCAAGTTCGGCGCGGCCGGCGCGGGCACCACCTGGCTGGTCGGATCCCCCGTGGAAGTGGCACGGTCTCTTCAGAAATACCGCGATCTTGGCATCCGGACATTCATCTTGTCCGACACGCCCTATCTTTCCGAGATCGAACGGCAGGGCTGCACACTGCTCCCTCTCCTCCGCGACAGCATAGCGGGCTGATCGGTCCGAGCCGGACAGCCTCCCATATTTGCCCTATGTCGGCTAAAGCAGGAGGGCCTGTCGCGAGAGCGACTATCTTCGCCCCCGCGCATGACGCTTTGCGTCATCATCGACCGTCGAAACATCGGAACGCATGACCTCAAAACGAGAACTCCACTTCAACGCCTTCAACATGACCGCACCGAGCCACAACTGGGCGGGTTTGTGGTCACATCCGCGCGACTCTTCCATCGGCTATAACTCGCTCGAATACTGGACGGAGTTTGCGAAGATCGCCGAGCGTGGACTGCTCGATGGCATTTTCCTGGCCGACGTGTTCGGCGTCTATGACGTGTTCGGCGACAGCCCCGACACCGCCATTCGTCACGGAGTCCAGATCCCCAACGCCGATCCGACCTTGTTCGTTTCCGCGATGGCGCTGGTGACAAAGCATCTCGGCTTCGGCATCACCGCCAATCTGACACTGGATCATCCCTATCATTTCGCTCGCCGTTTCTCGACGCTCGATCATCTGACGCGAGGCCGCATCGGCTGGAATATCGTCACCGGCTATCTGGAAAGCGGCGCGCGCGGCATGGGCTTTGACGCCAACCGCGCCCATGACGACCGCTACGATGTCGCCGAGGATTTCCTCGCCGCGACCTACAAGCTGTGGGAAGGAAGCTGGGCGCAGGACGCCGTGAAGCGCGATCGCGCGGGCGGCATCTTCACCGATCCCGCCAAGGTACGCGCGATCCATCATGACGGACCGCACTACCGTGTCGATGGCATTCATCTGTCCGAGCCGTCGCTTCAGCGCACGCCGCTGCTCTATCAGGCCGGCGCGTCCAAGCGCGGACGCCACTTTGCCGCCAAACATGCCGAGGCGATCTTCCTCAACGGCCAGACGAAGCCGATGCTCGCCGAGACGGTGAAAGCGATCCGCAATGCCACGAAGGATTTTGGTCGCTCGCCCTATGACATCAAGCTGTTCGCCGGCCTCAACATCATCGTTGCGCCGACGCGTGGCGAAGCCAAGGACCTGCACGCCGAATACTCATCCTACGTCGACCAACGCGGCCAGCTGGCACTCCTGTCGGGCTGGACGGGAATGGATTTCTCCAAAGACGAAGCCGATCAGGCGCTGCAATATGTCGAGAGCAACGCGATCCAGTCGATGGTGGAGAATTTGACCAAGCGCAGCGACGTGCCCATGAAAATCGCGGATCTGGCATCGCTCAGCCCGGCCGGAGCGCGAGCACCCTTCATCGTGGGCTCTCCGCAGGATGTGGCCGATGAACTCGCCGACTGGGCTGACAAGACCGATATCGACGGCTTCAACCTCGTGCGGCTGGTGGCCCCGGAGTCGCTTGCGGCCTTCGTCGACCTCGTCGTGCCGGAGCTGCAGTCGCGCGGACTCTACAAGACCGCGTATCGCGAAGGCACGCTGCGCGAGAAGCTATTCCCAGAGGGCGGCGCCTTGCTGCCGGCAAGCCATCCGGCCGCGCAGTATCGGCAGCGCGATTGACGCCGCGTGTCCCGGACGCATCGCTCCGTAGAGCCGGGACCGTATCAAGGCATCCGTGACGGCCCCGGTTCTGCGAAGCACGCCGTCGAAGACGGCGTGCTGCATCGCGTCCGGGACACAGTACCCGCTTACACGTCGACTTCCACCTGCAGCACATCATTGAAGCGATTGAACGCGCCACACAAGGCAATACGCCAGGTCAGCTCGACGATTTGCGGCTCGGTGAAATGTGCGCGCAGGCGCTCGATCATCGCGTCGCGGATGCGACTCCAGTTCGACGTAACGGCGATCGCATACTCGACCACGAGACGGTCGACCTCGTTCAGCTCCGGATGCTTTTCCCAATCGAGCAGATTGGCAGCGCCTTCCGGCGTGATCCCCTCGACGGCGAGCTTCGGCGAGTGCTGGGCGACGCAGAATTCACACTGATTGACCAGCGAAGTCGCGACGATGGCAAGCTCGAGATAGCGCTTCTTCAGGACACCCTCATCGGCAAGCTGGGTGAGCAGCTTCCACATATGTTCGAAGATCGGCAGACGGTTGGCCATGGCGCCAGCCTGTCCCGCGAAGGGCCCATAGGTAAGCATGCGGTCCCAGAGCGGCTTGAGATGGTCGGGCAGATCGTCGCGGCGCTTGAGCGTAACGCGGGCCATGGAACACTCCTGGAATCAGCGGGTCTTTTCCGCAAGCGCCGAGCGTGGCTCGCGACCAAAACCATCGGGTTTGAAGATCAGTAGAACAACCAGCCCCACACCGACAAGGAACAACCGGATCGCGGCGAGTTCCGAGGCGCCGATGCCGGGCACGAGATCGATGAGGAAGCGACTGCCTTCGAGCAGGAAAATCAGCGAGAAGGCTGCGACCAGAACACCGCGATTGCTGCCGCGACCGCCGACCACGACGGCCATGAAGGCATATGCCGTGATAATCGGCCCGAACTGCGTGGGATCGATATAGGTGTAGTAGAACGCATGCAGGCTGCCGGCGAGGCCGAGAATGGCGCCACCGACAGCGAAGACGCGCACGCGCACCGACAGCACGGATTTGCCGAGCGCCTCGACAACGCCGGGATCGTCGCGCGTGGCGCGCACGAGACGGCCGAACGGCGAACGCGCGAGACCCTGCAACACGGTGTAGACGACGGCCACCGCGAGCAATGCCAGCGCGAGGAAGCCAATATCGCCGAAGCCGCGCGGCCAGATATCCTGGAACGGCCGCTCGATGCCGGCGACGCCGAGCATGCCCTTGGTCAACCAGCCTTCATAGCTGATGACGAGACGCAGACATTCGGCAAAGCCGAGCGTGACGATGGCAAGGTAGTCTTCCGACAGCCGCACCGAGATCAGTGCGCTTACGGCGCTGAGCGCAGCGACGCCGATCATTGCCGCAGCGAGCGCCAGCAGCGGCGGCACACCCTGCACGGTGAGCAGGCCGGCGATATAGGCGCCGAGCATGTAGAGGCCGAACAGGCCGAAATTCACGAGACCGCCCATGCCCCACTGCAGATTGAGCGCAAGGCCGGCCAACGCGGCGATGGCGACCACCGTGAGCGTGGCGATGAGATAGACCGTCATTTCGTCACCCACCGCTTTCCAAACAGGCCCAAAGGGCGAAGCAGCAGCAGCGCCACCATCAGCAGAAAGGTGACGATCATCCGGTAATGCACCGGCAGCACCAGTGTAGCCAGTTCCTCGGCGATGCCCAGCGTCAGCGCGCCTGCAACCGCGGCCATGGGATTGGCGATTCCGCCGAGAATGGCGGCCGTGAATACGGGCAACAGATAGGTCCAGCCCATCTGCGGCTCCACATTGGCGTCGAGCCCGACCAGAACACCGGACAACGCTGCCAGCGTACCCGAGATCAACCAGACGCAGGCCACTACGCGCCCACGCGAAATACCGCGCACGGCAGCAAGATCGGGATTGTCTGCCACGGCGCGCATCATACGACCGAGCCGCGTGAAGCGGAACACGATCCAGACCACGGCAAGCGCCGCGATCACCGTCATCAGGATGGTGAGCTGTTCGTGATTGAGACGGATGTCGCCGAAGCGGATGGGACGCGCGACAGCGACATCATAGGCGCGCGGTGAATTGCCGGCGAAGAAGCGAACGACATTTTCCAGCGCGATGGCGACGCCCATGGAGGCAACCAGCAATGTCACGCCGGAGCGATTGCGCAATGGGCGAAAGGCGAGCCAGTCGATGGCGACGGCGATGACGGCGAACAGCACCGCGCCCACGCTCGCGGCCAGCAGCAGCGGCCAGCCGAACAGGACATTGCCAACATAGACGAGATAGGCCCCGCACGTGAGATAGGAGCCGATGGCGTAATTGGCAAAACGCAGCACGCTGAAGGTCAGCGACAGCGCCAGCGCCGGCAGTGCCAGCAACAGCCCGGTAACGAGCCCGTTGACGAGAAGCTGCCCCATCACGCCCCCCCGAGATAGAGGCGGTGGATCTCGGGATCGGCCAGTACCGCTGCCGCCGGTGCAGCAAGACGCACATGCCCGCCC
Source organism: Rhodopseudomonas boonkerdii (assembly GCF_021184025.1). Classification (NCBI taxonomy): domain Bacteria; kingdom Pseudomonadati; phylum Pseudomonadota; class Alphaproteobacteria; order Hyphomicrobiales; family Nitrobacteraceae; genus Rhodopseudomonas; species Rhodopseudomonas boonkerdii. The sequence goes on from NZ_CP036537.1 coordinate 5,235,706, forward strand.
ACCAGCACCACGCCGTGATCGGCGGCGCCGAGACCGAGCCGTGTATTCTGTTCGACGATCAGCATGGTGACGCCGGAGGCTGCGACACGGCCGATAATCTCGAACAGCAGTTCGGCATTGCGCGGCGACAGACCCGCTGACGGCTCGTCCAGCGCCAGCACCGAGGGCTTGGGCATCAGGGCCGCGGCCATCGCAACCATCTGCCGCTGACCGCCACTGAGATGGCCGGCGGACGTGCGCAACTTGGTACGGATTTCCGGAAACAGATCGAGCACCGCGGCGAGCTGCTCCGCAAAGGGCGCCCCTTTGGGGGACGTAACGAATTCATGGCCGACCTGCAGGTTCTCCAGCACGGTCATGTTGCGAAACACGTTGGCTTCCTGCGGCACGTAAGCGAGACCGCGCGCCGCCCGTGCGGGTGCATCCAGCGCGGAGACATCCGCGCCGCCGAGCTGCACCGCGCCGGACATCGGCCTGATCAGGCCGACCACCGTCTTCATCAATGTCGATTTGCCGGAGCCGTTCGGACCGACCACCACCAGCGTCTCGCCGGCCGCGACCTTTAGGCTGACGCCATGCAGGATCGACTGGCCGCCATAGCCGGCGACCACGTCGCGCAATTCTAGTCCGGCGGCGGGCACGATCATGCCTGCGCGCCCAGATAGGCTGATGCGACCTGCGTATCCGCAATCACGTGATCGAAACTGCCTTCGGTGAGAACGCGCCCCTCGGCGAGGACATAGACGTGATCGCACAATGCGCGAACCATGCCCATATTGTGCTCGACGAGGCCGAACGTGGTGCCCTCTTCCCGCAGCGCCTTGACGAATTCGACGATCTCTCCTATCCGCGTCGGATTCACGCCAGCGCTCGGCTCGTCCATCAGCACAATGCGCGGATCGAGCATCAAGGCTCGGCAGATTTCGAGCAGCTTCTTCTGCCCGCCGGACAACGATCCGGCCGGCACATCCGCAAGCTTCCAGAGATCGACACGCTGCAGCAGAGCCCGCGCCTTCTCGTGGGCGGCGTCTTCCTCGCGACGCACCGCACCACGCGCGAACACGAGCGACAGCAGCCGTTCCCCGGACATCGCCGGCTTGGCGACAAGGACGTTTTCGAGAACGGATAGAGATGCCAGTTCGCGCGAGAGCTGGAAGGTGCGCGCCAAGCCGCGGCGCGCACGCCAGACCGGACCATGACGCGTCACCGCCTCTCCGGCGAGACGCACCTCCCCCCCGGCTGCACGCACCGCGCCGGCCAACACGCCGAACAACGTGGATTTGCCGGCACCGTTCGGGCCGATCAGGCCCGTCACACGACCTGCAGCCAGCGTCACCGAGGCGCCGGCAAGCGCGGTGAAGCCACCTTCATAGACCACCCTGACGTCGCGCGCCTCAAGCATCGCCTCAGCGGATCTCGCCGAGCAACTTGCTTTCGCCCGACTTGATGACGAAGTGGCCATAGCTGAGATTGGTCTGGTCGCCGTTCTTCGCGAACCTGAAGTCCGACGCAGCACCTGCATAACGGAATGGCTTGCCTTCGCGCAGCGCCTTCAAGGCCTCGGCGGGATCGCCGAGTGACGGCGCATCGGCATTCACCAGCGTTGCGAATTCCGGACCGAACTTCGTCGCGTCAGCGCTCTTGGCTTTCTCGATGGCAAGCGCGGTAAGCACGATCTGATCGAACACCTGCGCGCCGAAGGTCATGATGGTTCCCTCCGGCTTGCCGATCTCCTTCAGATAGCAGCTGTAGGCAACCGACTTGCCGACCGGCACCTGCTGCGTCCAGACCACGCCTTCGGCGACATTGGCGCCGACATTCTTGACGAACTGGCCATTGCTGCCGGCGGCATTGCCGAAGGCGTAAATCTTGCTCTCATAGCCCGAGCGAAATGCCTCCTTGGCGATGGCGCTCAGCTCGTTGATGTAAGCCGCAACGAACACCGCTTCCGGCTTCTTCCCAAAAACGCGTTCGACCTCGGTGCGATAGGACGGCTGGCCGGCATTGAAGGAAACTTCATCCAGCACCTTCCCGCCGGCATCCGTGAACGCCTTGCGGAACGGAGCGATGGTGCTTTGGGTGAACGGCGTTTGCAGTACGAGGATCGAGGCCGACTTCACGCCGTCCTTGACCATGGCCTTGGCAAACCCCTCTCCCCAGCTCTTACCATTGGTCTGGAAGCGCCAGATCAGATTCTTCGTCTCGCCATCGGTGATCTCATCGGCGGAGCCAACGACGCTGAGCAGTACGCCCTTCTCCAGCGCGATCGGCTTGATGGCCAGCGCCACGGCGCTGCTCCACACGCCGCCGATCGAGACGACCTTATCCACGTCGATAAGCTTGCGCGCCGCGGCGACACCCGCGGTAGGCTGCGATTCATCGTCGGCGACCACGAGTTCGAGCTTGCGGCCGAGCACACCGCCGGCGTCGTTGACGATCTTCACCGCTGCACGCGCAGCCTGCTCCTCTTCCTGTCCATATGGGCCGCCGGTGCCGGTGAGAGGCGCCAGCAGGCCGATGCGCACAGGCCCCTCCTGCGCGAACCCGATCGACGAGCCAACGCATGCAGAGACCATGGCAACGGAAGCAACCAACAGAAAGCGGCGCGAAAGAGAGGTGGTCAGCACGGTCATCTCCTGACATGTCGCGGACATTCGGAAAGCATCTGTGCGAAGCAGTCCGCCGTCCAGCCTTCCAGCAAAAACAGGGGCTTGGTCAAGCGCGCCAGCGCGCGCGGGAACTCCCGTCCCGCGATCCAGCATCATTGTCAAGATAGCTTTATAAATAAGATATTCTCGCGTGCCGCGCGAGATCATGGGACTGCGATCCACCAAGACATTGCGCCCAGACAGAATATTTTTCCGCAGCGCATCCTGATGCAGCAGAGCGATTTCGAACCGAACCCGTCAGAGCGGCCGGAGCGCGCTCACCGCGATTTTCGCCATGGCGCCCTTACTCGGCGGCTTCCAGCAGAATGCCCGTGAATCTCAGCATTTGCTCGATTTGCTCCGCCGATGCAGACACTTCGGAGGTCGATGTATCGATCTTCAGATCGACGTCACCAGGCGGCTGATACTCACCCGTGATGCCGGTAAAGCCCTGGATTTCACCCGCCCGCGCCTTTGCGTAATGACCCTTGGGATCGCGACTTTCACACACCTCGCTCGGCGTCGAGACATAGATCTCGCGGAAATTGTTACGCGCGATGCGGCGCGCTTCCGCGCGATCTTTCTGGAATGGCGACACCGCGGCGACGATGGCGATGTGACCATTCTGCGCGAGATGGTTGGCGACCTCCGCGAGCCGCCGGACATTCTCGCTGCGATCCGCCGGCGCAAAGCCGAGATCGCCATTCAGTCCCGCGCGCATGGTGTCGCCATCGAGCAGGATCGGTGAACCGCCATTGCGAAACAGCCGCCGCTCCAACGCCAGCGCCAAGGTCGATTTGCCCGAGCCCGGAAGCCCGGTGAACCAGACCACGGCACCGCGATGATGGAAACGTTCGGCCCGCTCCTGCGCCCCGAGATCGGACGCCACCGGAACGATATTGATTGCCGGCGCACGTTCCTCCGCCTGGACCGACAGAATGAGGCCGCCGCCCGCGATGCGCCCGTCGACCTCGATCACGAGACGTCCGGTCGGCGGACTGTCCGGATAGCGATCGGCCGCGACCGGTTGTGCGAGCAACAAATCGACCTCGCCCACATGATTCCGTTCGATCGTCTGTCCCACGGCAGCAGCGAGATTGCCGGGATCGATGGCTTTCTCGATGCTTTCCACCATCGCCCTCACCTGCCGGACCCCGATCCGCACCACGATGGAGGCACGTGCCGTCAGCGGCTGCTCATGAAGCCAGAACAGACGTGTCCGCAGCCGCCTGACCGCGGCTGGCGCCGCTTCGGCTCGCGCGATGACATCGCCGCGCTCAACGAACAATTCACGGTCGAGCGTGATTCCGACCGAGTGCCCCGCGGCGATCGTTTCCGGCGCCGACGTCACCGACCAGCCTTCGATCGACTTGATCCGCGCCGTCTTGCCGGCCGGCATGACGGCAATCTCGTCGCCGACAGACAAATGCCCCGCCTCGATGCGGCCGGCCACGATGCGTCTGTCGTCGAATTTGTAGATGGCCTGCACCGGCAAGCGAAGCGGCCGATCATCGAGCGGGCGCGTGGTCTCGAACTGTTCGAAGGCTGCGATCACCGTCGGCCCGCGATACCAGGCCGCGCGATCGGTAAACTCGGCAACACCGTCGCCATCGCGGGCCGAAATCGGGATGACGGCCAGGGGCACTACACCGAGCCCCGTAAGATGGTCCGAGATCTCATCTCGGATCACACTGAACCGCTCCTCGTCGAAGCCGACCTTGTCCATTTTGTTGACCACCACGGCCACCTGCTTCACGCCGAGCAGATGCAGCAGATAGCCGTGGCGCCGGGTCTGGTCGCGCACGCCCTCGAGCGCGTCGACGATGAGCACGGCGCCATCGGCCTGCGCCGCACCGGTGATCATGTTGCGCAGGAATTCGGCGTGGCCCGGCGCATCGATCAGGACGACATCACGGCTTCTGGTGCGAAAGCGGATCTGGGTCGTGTCGATGGTAATACCCTGGTCGCGCTCGGTCTGCAGCGCATCGAGAAGGAACGACCATTCGAACGGCATGCCGCGCCGCTCGCTGGCCGCCTTGAGCGCTTCCAGCTTCCCGTTCGGCAGACTTCCCGTTTCGTGCAACAGGCGTCCTACCAATGTCGATTTGCCGTGATCGACGTGACCGACGATGACGACGCGCAGCTGCGGGCGCCGAGGCCCGGGAAGCAAAGCGGATGCGGAAATATCTGCCGACAAGGTCATGACACTGCTCTTACAGATAGCCGGCGGCGCGCAGCCGCTCGAATGCGTCTTCGGTTTCGTGATCGAGAGCGCGGCCCGCACGCTCCGGCACCTTGCTGTTTTCCAGTTCGATCAGAATTTCGGCAATGGTTGCCGCTGTCGAAGCGACGGGATGCGTGATGTCGGCGTCCCCGAGCGAGCGATATCGCTTGCCGTCGCGCGCGAGATAGAGCGGAATGATCGGGATGTTTTCGCGCAGCGTGTAGGCCCAGATGTCCGCTTCGGTCCAATGCAGGATCGGATGCACGCGCAGATGCGCGCCGGGTGGCGGCGACGCGTTGAACTGATCCCAGAACTCGGGCGGCTGATCGCGCACGTCCCAGCCGCCTTCGACACCGCGCGGCGAGAATACCCGCTCCTTGGCGCGGGTGGCCTCTTCGTCGCGACGAATACCGGCAATCAGGCCATCGAACCCGTATTTCGCCAGCGCCTGCTTGAGGCCCTCGGTCTTGCGCGCCGCCGAGCGTGCTGCGGGCGGCAGGGTCGGATCGACCGCATCAATGGGCGGGCATGGCTCGATGCGCAGATCGAGATCCCACTCCTTCGCGTAACGATCGCGGAACGCATACATCTCCGGAAACTTCTTGCCGGTGTCGACATGCATTGCAGGGAATGGCACGTGGCCGAAGAAAGCCTTTCGCGCCAGCCAGATCATCACGTTGGAGTCCTTGCCGAGCGACCACAGCAAGGCGATCTTCTTCAACCGGGCAAAGGCCTCACGCAGGATGTAGATGCTTTGCGCCTCGAGTTCATCGAGATGGCTCATTGCCGGAGCAGCGATGGCGGCGGGGTGGTCGAGAACGGAAGAATCCATGGCAAAATCCGCGAGGTCTTTCGCCTCAAATCGAACGAAAGACGGACGCGCAGAAATTGCATCCATAGAATCGAGGGATAAGAGGAGGAAATTTCATTCTAACAAAATCAAAAAGAAGAAATATTGCTCTCTTTTTGATTTACTATAGATCAGTATATAGAATCTTGTTCTAGTCAAGCCCCTCTTCGATGATAGCAGCATGTCCCCCACCGAGCGCGCCCTGCAAGCCACACACCTGAACGATCTGCTGCAGGCAGCCTCGCCCGCCGACGTGATCAGCACAGCGCTGAGCTTCGTTGGCCGCGACCGGCTCGCCGTCGTTTCATCCTTCGGGACACAGTCCGGCGCGCTGCTCAAGATCGTCGCCGACGTCGATCCGAACATCCCGGTGATCTTCATCGACACCGGATGGATGTTCGCGGAGACGCTGCAGTATCGCGACGTGTTGGTGGATCAGCTCGGTCTGCGCCATGTGCGATCAGTCCTCCCGCAAGCAACAACACTTGCGCGCCTCGACCCCGATGCAGACCTATGGTCTGCCGATCCGGACGCCTGCTGCCAGTTACGCAAGGTCGATACACTGAATGCCGCGATGGCGGAGTTCGATGCATCCATCAACGGGCGCAAGCGCTTTCAGGCCGCGACACGCGCCGATATCCCGATCGTCGAGCTCGACGGCGACCAGTTCAAGTTCAATCCATTCGCGCGGATGACGCTGCCCGATATCGAATTGATTTACGCGACGGCCAATCTTCCGCAGCATCCTCTCGTGGCGGCGGGCTTCTCGTCGATCGGCTGCATGCCCTGCACGTCGCGCACCCTGCCTGGCGAAGATCCGCGCGCCGGCCGCTGGCGCGGCCGGGCCAAGACGGAATGCGGTATCCACCGCAAGACGGAATCCTCACCGCCCTGAGGCATTTTCTGCTTTGATGGAATCGTGTCCCGGACGCGATGCAGCATTCCAAGCGAAGCTTCGCAGAGCCGGGACCGCAACAGACGCCGAGCTTTGCACGGTCCCGGTTCTGCGAAGCAGGGTTGTCGGCGATGCTCTGCATCGCCTGCGCTGCTGCGCGCCCAGGACACGTTCAGGCACGATGAAAGACAAGTGCACGCAACTCGATGCTCTCGCGCGGCGGAGCGTCCGATGGCGTGGTGGGGTCGACGAAGGCGGTGTGTGGCCCGAACCGCGTCCGGCCATCGGATGCCGAATCGTAGCATTTCAACAGCAATGCCTCGTTCCGTTCCATCTCAGGAAAATAGAACCACTTATGACTGGGATGATAAGTGACGGAGTAGGTCTCGCCCTGACGATTTGGATAGATCAGATCGGACGCCACCAGATCTTTCTGAGCGACGCTGGTCCCATCGCACATCGCGAGCGGGGTATCCCTCAGCGGCCCTTTGATTGGCCGCCACAGGTTGATCACCTGCACACGACCGCGCAGCAGTTCGTCGGCCTCATCCGGCAGATGCTCGCGAACCCTGTTCGGCCCAGAGTGTAACGTCTGATCCACATGCACCCGGCTTGCCGGCTGACGTGGACCGCCACCGCGGACATCCGCCGCCCCTGCGACGCGCCGGCGCACGGTGTGGTCGAAGATAAACACCCTATCGGCGTCCAAACTGCTGCGAATGAATTCGCTCGCTTCCGGATAATAGACGCGCGTGACTTCTTCATCGTCGTAGAAGTCCTGCACTGTCGTGTGCTGATCGACGAGCTCAAAGCCTGCGCGGTCGAGCGTGAGCCTGCCCCGTATTGGACGACCATTGGTAATCTTGACCTGCACCGCCTGCGGCATCGCCGTGCTCTTGGGCTCGCCTGGCGGCGGATCATAGGCATAAGTCCGCGGCTTCTCGCGCATGGGCGCAAGATAGTTCAACTCCGCCGTCACGTATGGCAAAGTTCCGCCCCGAATATCATAATGGATGGCCACAGCGTTGCTCCCGTCATGATGTTGATCGTCACGATCGAGATTGACACGGCAACGCCCGACTTCAACGCACGCTGCGAAATAGCAACAAGCGCTCTGATTTTCCGCGCGCGGCGTCACATTCGTTCTGCCATACCGGGCATAACGCGCAGAATGCATGCCGATACGAATTCAGTAGCTGGTCAGCACCACAGAGCAGGCTGATTCACGTCGACCGGAACCTGGATGATGCCGTCGCCGGATCGCGGATGTGGAGGCTGCGCCTTTCCTCCCGCTTGCCGCTCACGCGAATGTCCGATGGCTCCGTCCGGAGCGGTGGACATCCCAGCTTGGATTGCAGCCGGAGACATTTCGGGCAATGGCATCCGTGCCGGCCTCTTCGAGGAAGGCAGGCATTACATACAAACCTTTGAATTCGCTGATTTGTTCAGAAGCGACAGAGCTCAAGAAGTCGATGGTGCCCAGGGGCGGGTTGTCCCCGGCGATCATCAACGACAGCAAAATCAAGAACTTAAGACTACCGCGTTCGAGCTGTGTGTATCACCGAAATGTAGCATTGTCGATTGCTGAGCACTCGTGAGACCTCGTTCAAAATCGACACGTCGTTCTGCGCAACTAGGCCGATGCAACGCTCCTGAGAACGATCAGAGCTCCGGAACACTAGATGGTGGAAGCACTATGAGCGTTCAGAACAGCGCGCATAGCCCGCATCCTATGGGCGCTGCTCTTCGAGCTACCAGACAACGGAGATATCGCGAAAAGAGGACCAGATTCGCCATTACCCCATCAGGGTCGATCTCGCACTTTGCGAAAAGTGGCCGCAAGCGAAGCATCTAAAGTCCTTGCGTATTGCCGCAATGGTCACTGTAGGCGCGTTTCGTCTGGCAGTCGCTGCCTGGAGCAAGGATAATGGAAAACGTTCGCCCTCGGCCCATCTCCGCGAGACGTTTGCAACCCTCGAGAGCACATTTCAGGTATGATCACCCGCGCGGAAGTGGATCGTGCAAGCTGGTATCGTGGCGTGGACGTCTTCACCATTGGTGAGGCGGCTTTAGAGCCCTGTATTGAAGTTTCGTTAATCGGATCGGACAACCTTGCGGCTCTGTCGAAACGCAATTCACCTCAAGGCCGCCTGCTCGTAAACGTATCGAGCGGCGGCCTTTTGTATTGAGAGGTCCGATAAGTCGAAAAAACCGGAGCCGCATCTGAGAAACGCGGCTCCGGGCCGTCGCACTCAGACGCAGGGGCTGGCTCATGGCGGCGGCGCCCGAGCGCTAACCCGATCAACTTACACCAACCTTACAAATCGGACTTCCACACAGCCCTCCTATTGGCAGTCGAGTTGCGGTCTTCTAGGCCTTCGAATGGCCCGAGATAGGCACGTTGTTGAGGGCCAGACAGATTTCGTGGAGCCGAGAAGCGGGGATCCGGTTTTTCCCGCTCGAGGCAGTTGGCGCTCCGGATGGACATGTATGGACCAAGTCCCCCAGCCACGCCGGCGCATACTTATAAGCCAGATCGCAACGCTCATGGATCGCCCACGCGACGCCGACCGTCACGTCTCGTGACCAATTCTCGGTCGTGTTTATTGTGACGACACAGAGCGGACCGAAATACTCGCCGCCCATCAGATCGGTGATGACGGCTTCAAGATCGGAGCCGTTGACATCGGCTTCTCGCCAAACGCTGCCGCCATGGGCCATGACAATCGACGACGGGGTAGATGGCTCCAGCCCGAACGCATGACGCACCTCCTCAACTATACGGCCTACTAAGATGATGTGCTGGCGTTTGATCGCTTCCCGATCCCGCAGATGATCGAGCGAGCAATGGCGCCGTGTTGCACGTTACCTCGACCCAATCGGTGCTGCCCATGCCCGAATCGATCACCGCCTACGCCGCCGCCAAGGGTGCGCTGAGGACCTACAGTAAATCCATTTCCAAAGAAGTGGGCCCAAAGGGGGGCCGGATCAACATCGTCTTCCCGGCTGGATCATGTCTGGGATGCCGTCGACCTGGTGAAGAATATGCAGGCTGCCAATGGCGTTACGTTCGAGGAATCAACGCAAGCAATCATGGCCTGGATCGGCGGGATCCCGATCGGACGAGGTGCCGAGCCATATGAGGTCGCCGAAGCCATCGCCTTTCTGGCCTCGCATCGCGCCTCTTCAATTCATGGCACGGAGCTGGTCGTCGACGGGGCGCCGTCTCGACCGTTTGATCTCAGCAAGCGCTGATCGTTGCGACGATGGCTGCGACTTTAACGAGTTCGAACGCTATGGCTGGCGCCGGCTGCAAACTTGCTATCAAGCAGCAAGGCTTGGTTGTCAATCAAGAGAAGGTCCGCCGTCTCATGCGCAGGCATGACCTGCAGACCAGCGACCGCTTGTTTGAAATTACCAGGTGAAGCGCGCGCCGGCCGAGAGCTGATGGCTTGTGGCGTTGCTGCGATATTCGCCGTTATACGCGGCGAATACGCTAAGGGACTCGCTGCGCCAGCCCGAAACTTTGGCGCTGACCAGGGCCGCGTTGCGGCCCGGCGCCGCCGCCGACACCAGAAAGGCATCGTCGAGCAGCGCGGCTTGGCTGGTCAGCGTTGTGTCGCGCAGATCATGGCCCCAGGCGAGCTTCAGTTCCGGGATAAACGTTGTGCCGTCGGTTGTGCGGAGGCGTGCGCTGAGGGCCGCGCCGGCGATGCTGGTCAGCTTGTCATAGGCTCGCGTGGCATAGGCGAGACCGATGGGCTGCTGGCTTTCGCTATAGCCATCGCGGCGAAAACCCTGCCAGCTGAGGCCGCCGAATGGCTTCAGCACTAGGTCCGGCGTCAGGCTGAAGCGATAGCCCGCCTCCACGGCGGTGCCGAGGCCGATGCCATTGGTGCTGCCCTGCAGCGACGAACTCGAGAGCACGATCTGGCGGCTTGATGACATTGCACTGGGGCCACCGGCGATACGGACATCGACCACGGCCGCGCCCGGCGTCCAGCTCGCATAGAGTGCGCCGCCATAGGTATCGGACACGCCCTGCGTATCGATGCTCGTCGCCGATGTATGGGCGTAGCCGAAGGCAGCACCGGCCATCAGCGTATTGGAGAAGCGGCGATCGGCGCCGAGCGTGAAACCGGCACTGGTCGCCTTCGAGCCGGCGAGATCGCCGCTATCACCGACGCGGCTGGTGCGGCCAAAACCCTGACCCCAGATGGCCCAGCCATCCTGCGCGCGCTCGCCTGGCCCGATGCTGGCAAAGGCGTTGAGCGCGGCCGAGGTCTCGGCGGTCAGCATGTTGCGGCCGGCGTAGGACAGCGCGAAGGACTGCGCCGCGCCGTTCTGGCCTGCGTCGCCACCGAAACCGACGATATCCTGACGATCGCCGATGGCGCCGAGGAAGCCGGCAAAGGCCTGCAGCGACGCGCTGGCGACGGCTGGCTGGCCGGGGCCGCTGAGCTGCGACAGCGCCTTTTCGACCTTCGCCTCGCTGTCGAGCTGATAGAGCGCATCATACAGCGCTTTCTCGGGGGCCGAAGGCACCACGCCGGGATCGGTGCGGTGGCTATCAAGCAGGCGCCCGACATGCTGCGCATTGGCATCGAGCGCGTCGGTATCGGCGAGATTGGTGAAGCTCGACGGCGTAACCGCAAGGGTGATCGAGGTCGGCAGATAGATCAGGTCGAAGCGGGCGTTGTCCGCCAGCCCCTGGGTCGGCTGCACCAGGGTCGAGAAGGTGCCTGCGGTGCGTGCGCCGTAGAAGGCCTGCACGAAGGGCACTTCAGTGCCTATCTGGGCCGTGAAACCGCTGGGCGTACCGATGCTGCCGCGCAGGATCGGCGTCAGCGTGCCCGCGGCATAAAACACATTACCGGCACCAGTGACATAAATCCGGTCATAGGTGCCGGGACCGCCCGCGACACCCGCGATGCCGTCGATATCGATCCGCGTGGTCGCGGTGGAGGTCAGCGTGACGTTGCCGTTGAAGGTCAGCGTGCCAGCCGAATTGCCGGCGGTGACGATGCCCGCGGTTATCGCATTATTGCCGATCAAATCCTGCAGATTAGCCATCTTGCCCGGCGACAGCGTGCCGGCGATCTGCGTGTTGCCATTGATCGTGCCGAAGCCGGCCAGCGTCGCCGGCCGGGCGATGCTCAGCAAATTGCCGACGGTCATGCTGAGCGTGCCGTCCACCGATAGCGTGCCGAGCTGAGCGAATACATTGCCGCCGGCATTGGTGCGGCCGGAAATGGTCAGAATGCCGTCACCCGCTTTGGTGACGTCGCCCTGGGTCTGCAGCAACTGGCTCCAATAGGTCGTGCTGCCGGCGGCAACGGTCTCGGTCGCATTGGCGGCCAGCGTGGTCGGTCCGTCGGTAGCGCGGTCGAGCCGGATCAGGCCTTGGCCGAACACGGTATCGATGCCGGGCAGCCCGAGATCTTCGGTGGTGGAGAACAACAGATGCGACAGATCCTGCGCATTATAGGTGGGATTGGCCTGGATCAGCACGGCCAGCGTGCCTGACACAGTCGGTGCCGCCATGGATGTGCCGGAGAGATAGTCATAGCTGCTGTAAGGCACCGTCGAATAGAACTGTTGTTGAGCGTTGTCGCCGCCCGGCGCGGCCACGCACCAGCTCGCGGTGACGCCGCAGCGGTTCGAATAGTACGTCGCCTGCTTGTCTGCGGTGATGGCCATCACACCGATGATCTGGCCGGGCTGATTGCCGAGCGCGCTGTAATCGAGCCCGAGGCCTTGATCATCATAGACATTGGTATGCGCATGGGCCGGCTGCACATAGGGATAGAGCGCGAGGCCGCTCGGATTGTTCGCCGCGTCCGGATGAAAACCGTAGTCATTGCCTGTGGCTGCAACGATGATCTTGCCGGCGCTCAGAGCGCCAAGCACGGCATTATATGTCGCGCCGGACATCATCGTGTTGAGGCCCCACACCTGTAAGGCCGGTTTGGGGGGGATATTCGGCCCGTAGCTCGCATTGTAGACCATGACGCCGTTCAGCCCGTCGAAATACGAAATAGGGGCTGCGCCAGCATCAGCGATCGCGTCGGTATATCCATAATACGGATTGGAAAGGATGGTACGAATGGGGACCAGACTCGCGTCGTAGGCAACGCCATGCATCTGGCCAGCGACGTTGCGCGCCGCGATGATACCGGCGACATGGGTGCCGTGCTTGTCGTAGCGCACCACACCTTTCGCATCCACATACGGTAACTGCGGGGATACATCGTTTGGGTTATACGGGTTGTTGCCGACGCCGATGAAGTTTACGGCGCGCGACAGATTCCATGCGCCGGCTAGTGCTGGGTGATTGATGTCGAAGCCGCTGTCGCCGACCGCGACTGTCACGCCGGCACCCGTGAAACCGCGGTTGTAAGCCGCCTGCGCGTGGATCAGATCGAGCGGCCAGCCTTGTGGATTTGGACCTGTCTGAGCTGCCGTCCCTGCGATCCCGAGGCTGCTGAAAAGCGTTGTTCCCAGAAACAGCATCGACATCCGGCGCAGACGCCCTTCGATTTTCCCCACAAGAACTGCCCTTCCAACTACGCGGATCGCGCGCATCCCCATGCGCGTGGCCCATGCCAATCAAATAACACTTCGAGGAATACGTAGAAATGATTCGCCGCCCGGAAACTACGATGACTACGCCATTTGATCGGGTATTTTGCGATACGGCTGGTCTCACCCGCGTTCGCAGCCCTGTGCTTACTTCCCAAGACTGAGACCTATAACCCCGACGGCAAAGGCGGCCTGGCGAGCACAGCCGATCCTATCGGTATAAGGCTTGAAGATGTGATATGACATAGCGGGACCTAAAGAAGCATGACGATAAGCTACAGTTACTATTGTCCAAACAAAGACCTCGAAGGCAGAATCGTCCGCTCCCACGCCGGCGGCCTTTGAACGTTGTCACGTCGCACCTTGCCCGCTAGGATCTCTCCACAGCGCGCGATCTCGGCATCTCCACAAACTGGTTCTTCGCCGCCTTTTCGGCATCCCTGATTATCTCCGGACTGCTAGGTCCAAGGGTCGGGTCGCCGTCTGATCGGCCTTACGGTCAGAGAAGTAGCAGGCTGGCGGCTTCCCTGCAAAACTAGCGGACGACTGACGCTGTCTGGCCGCAGTCGTCTTCACTAGCGGCAACAAAGTCGAACTATCGACTTTCCCGAACTGGATTGGAGGTGTCCGAACCAACAAAGAACTCACGCTTGTGGTAGAGGGCGATCGGATGACTGAAAACTTCCAACGTCCCGAAGGGTCGAGGATTCGCATTACGTTCGAGCGGGTCCGCTAGAGGCTGAAGAGGGCGATGCGGATCTATCCGCATCGCCTGTGCTGCCTAACGCTCGTCGAGTGAAGAGTGAGGTGCGCAGCAAACGGACATAGTGCGAAATCGGCAAATCAGATGCTAACGGTGTTAAGAGGTGCCGACTGCTTGTTGCTGCAAAGACGCACGTCCGACGCGTATCTTGAGAGGACAGAACGAAGGACACGCTGGCACTTCCCGAGCCTCGATTGCTAGCAATATTACGCACACACGACCAAGCGTCGGCGAGCTAACAAAGTAAAGCCAGAGTGATCGTGCCGTCAACACGCCAGCATTGGCCAGGTAGGCTTGAAGGAGGGCGACGCGGACGAATTCGCCCCCTACAACGCAGGTCATTTCCGGCGTGATGGCAGCCCCCAGGAGGGGCGTAAGTACGCGCAAGAGCGCAACGTCGCGTCGATCGTAGAAGTGCATGGGTTAGGCTCCGTCTCTCGAAGCATAATGGATGCTAACCATCACTTCTTTGGGGCTCAGATGTTTCTTGATGTTGCGGAGGAAGCTAACCGCTCTTCGATGTCGAGCACCGCTCGCATGCCGCATCATTTAAGCTGCGGCCCCCGCACCCCCTTCCACATGATGCACACACAGCGTTTGCGTGAGCTTCACTTGAGCTTGCCTGAGAAAGTTATCTGATCATCTACGCCGTACGCACGACCGCCACATTTGCAACGTCACGCTGGGCAGAAGAATTATCGCAACGAACGATGGAGAACCTGCTTCCGCGTTCGGCAGATGGGAGCAAGATCGACTGTCGTAGCCCGCGCGGCCGTCGGTTTTCGATCAACAATCGTCCATTAGACTTTTCAATAATTTCCTTTGCAATTGCGAGCCCCAATCCGGCTCCCGGAACTTGCTGCCTTCGGGCCGGGTCAACACGGAAGAACGGCTCGAATACACTGGCCATGAGATTTTCAGGGATGCCTGGCCCAGCATCTTCGATAATGACCGCACATTCCGACCCTTGCAGGTGGACAGTGACACGCGCGCCCTCGCCATGGGTTGCAGCATTGATGATCAGGTTTCGCAGGGCGCGGACAAAGGCAAGCGGCGCTACCGAAGCCTTAGCGCTCTCACATGGCCCACGCACGACGGCAAATTTCATTACTGCCAAATCATCGCATACGCGCCCAACCACGTCTTCAATGTCGATGATCTCGGTCTTGTCAGCGGACGTTTCTTCGCGAACAAGCTGTATGGCACTGTCGGCAATGCGATCCATTTCATCCAGATCGCTTAGCCATTCGGCCTTTTCGCTTTCCGGAAGAAATTCTACGCGAAGCCGCATTCTTGTCATCGGCGTTCGTAGGTCGTGGCCAGCGCCAGCTACAAGCCGCATTCGGCTTTCGACGGCTTTCCTCAGGCTTGCTCCGAGCTTATTAAGCGCTTTTGCCGTAGCCCTGACCTCGTCGGGGCCTTCCTCGGGGATATCTTCAAACGAACCACGAGCGTTGAGATTTGTAGCCAGTGTCTCCAGTATACTCAATCGACGCGTGATATGGTGAGCAGCAACAAGCGCGACCGCGGTTGTGCCAATGGTGATGATGGCCATCCACACCAGCGCGGCATACCAGACGAGGCGCGGTGGCCCGTGGGTGGGGCCAGGAAAGACAAGCCAACCGCTGCCGAGATTGATCGAGATTGTCGGCGTCTTGCTGCCGTCGACCTGCGTTGCGATAACGTCGAAGCCGATCTTCTCTTGCGTGAAGGTATCTCGTAAGAGAGTTGTAGTATTTTCGATTATGCGACCGGAGCTTGGTGCCGACACAAGGCGAAGGTCCCGCCCCGCTTCCGCCCGTTCGTTCGACGGCGCAATCATGCGCACACGATCAACAACGGCTTCAGCGAATTTCTTATCCCCAATCGCGCAGAGCGAATAATGGATGAGGATTGTCGAGAGCCCCACGACGCACACAATCGACAAGACAAGCGTCATGGCCATACGGGCGCGCAGCGTGTTCATCATTCGGGCTCCACGTTCTCGACTGGCGCGGCAAACAGGTATCCGCCGTTCCGTATGGTTTTGATTATCCGAAAGTCATCGCCGTCGCCGAGCTTTTTTCTTATTCTGCTCATAAGGACATCGACCGAACGGTCGAAAACCTCATCCTGTCCACGATTGGTGATTTCGAGCAGCTTGTCGCGGGTTAAGAGCTTGCCGGGACGTGTTACTAATGCATACAGCAGGTCGAATTCTGCCTCCGTCAGATCGAGCGGTGCTCCTGTTTCGTCGAGCAGCGATCTGCTGCCCGGTTGCAATGTGAACCTGCCGAATCGATGCATGCGGGCGTGAGACAGCCGGTTATCGTGCTCACCGTGCCGCCGGAGGACGGCGCGGATGCGTGCCAGTAGCTCCCGAGGATTGAACGGTTTTCCGAGATAGTCGTCCGCTCCGATTTCAAGACCGATGATACGATCGACATCCTCTTTGAGGGCGGTGAGAAGAATCACTGGGATCTGAATATCCAGCCGTCGGAGATCTCGACAGATATCAAGACCGGAACCGTCCGGCAGCATAACATCGAGCACGACAAGACTAATCTCATTGATGGCGAGAACATCGCCCATCGTTTTCCGGTCCGACGCCAGCGAAACGCGGAAATCCTGCTCGAGAAGATATCGCCCCAAAAGCTTCCGTATCGCGAGATCGTCATCGACGATCAGGATGTGTGGTTTACGCGTCATTGTCTCAGGTCTTACTTTCGACGGGGCCGAGGTGTCGCGTGGCAAAGAGGCCGTCGATTTCACCATGCATATGGGATGCCATCCGCATTGAATATGGCTGCACCTCGGGAGCCACTGCCCAGCCGTTCAGGTGACACGACGAATGGTCACCGTTCCCAACGATAACGGCACCTCGATCCGGGTCGGCAGGCGAATGCCGTTCTCCTGGCGCGTTTTAGGAAAAGTGACGACGGCAATCGTCGGGCGTCCGTTTCCGGTTGGCCGGTGACCGGCGATCGGTCGGTGCACGGCGCGGCATTCGATCTCATCGTTCCTGGTCCCGCCTGCCACGATGTCGACGTTGAAACGGCTGCTCCCGGTAAAAACCTGCGCGACGCCCGTGCATGGATTGTCGCTTTGAGACAGGCGTAAAAGCTCCGAAATGACGGCGCTGATCGGATCGAGCGCGTTTCTTCGATGGGCCTCTTCTAAAGGGATGAGTCCCCGTTGCTCGGATTCTGTTGGAGGGGGCTCAATCGAGACTGTCGCGGTTCGATCAGGCAAAAAGTCCACCGTGACAGCGCGTTCGGTTGCCCCCTCTGTGCGGAGCTGATACCGGGCCGGCACTATCTTGGCATCTCGCGAAAGTCCTTTTGAGGATGCCACGAAGCGTGTGGATACGCCAAGAAGGGACACGTCACCGCGCAACGTCGCGGTATAGGCGCCAGCTTTTAGCTCGCCCGTCAATTGGCCGGACCCAATCGAGATGCCCGACAATCTCGCCTCGTAGCGGGCACCGAATGTATCTGCTTGTGCAGGCGATATGCCGTAGACCAATGCCGTGAGCACCAAAAACCTCGCTACGAGGCAATGCACACCTGACCAGCCGATCACGACTTGCTCCGAAGAAACATCATGTTCGCCCCCTATTCGACCGGTCGCGGGACGCGCCGCAAAGGAACGTCCGCGCACGGGTTGCCGGCGCAACTGTTCCGCGCCGGCCATTGTTGGACCAATCAAGGCAGGTTTTGGATGGGAATTTCTCTCAACGTTGCTAGACCGTCGGCGGCCGCTCGCCCGGTCGGCGGGCCGGACAAGATTGGGGGACGCATCGCAGCGCGTGCGCCCGTCGCCGCCCGATCTGGTCAATTGCGCGGCGGGGCCGAGCAGCGGGTGAGGACGCCGAATCGACGGTCTCCATCAACGCGACGAACTGCCTGAGATCATCGATTGGAACGCTGTTCAGGACGCGCCCAAGCAGCTGAATGGTTTCCTCGGAAACACCGTCTCCACGGTCCATCGGCTGCTCCTTAGAGAAGGGGCTCATGTGCACTGGAAATCTCTAACGCTTGGCCGCTGGTGGCTTTGTGGCAGGCAGGGCCGGCGTTGCGACCCGCTGCAAGACGATGGTCTGTCCCATGGCTGGGATACCCATGTAGCCGCGGAGATGGAGCTTGCCATCAGTGATCTCTGCCTTGCCGCTGACTAGGCGGCCGGAAGAGCCATCATAGAGGGTGCCGCCGGTCCACTCACCGTTCTGGTAGACCAACCCGGTGACCATCGTGATGCCTTGGAGCGACCGCGACCGAAGCGCCGGATCCGGATTGAGTGTATCCTTTTTGAAGGTTGTTCCGTCGCTCTCGACGATTCGATTACCCCACAGGATGCGTGCGTTGTATTCGGGGCCTGCCTTGAAAAACTCCAGCTTGACCGTTTCGGACTGCCACGTCCCGACGATGTCATCGGGCTGCGCCGCATTGGCGCCCCCCATTGGCGATGCGATGATGAGCGCAGCCACGATGGTGGCGGCAGCGTAAGTCTTCCAGATCATTGGTCAGTTTTCCTTGCTGTGCCGTTAGTCCGGCGTCTCGGTGTTTATTGGATGGGGCTGCTTTAAAAGCTAGTGCGAGATGCGAGCTCAAATGCGGCTTTCGCCTGTTGCGTTTGCCCGGTGTCTCGCAGCAGCACGCCGAACTGCGTCCAGATCTCGGCATGAGATTCATTGAGCTCCAGTGCTCTCCGAGCACAATCGAGCGCACGATCTCTATCCGACACGCCCTGATAGGCAGTAGACAGGTTGTGCCATAGCCAGCAGTTGTCCGGCCGCATCGAAACGGCGGCCAAAAACACCTCGACAGCCAGCTCATAGTTCTCAGCTCGCAGACACATCGCTCCGAACTCGCGCAAGGCCGTCGAGAGTGCGCCGGTTCGCGTCTGTAGCGTAAGGAAGATCGGATACTCCTTCCCCCACTCTGCCAGTTTGGCGAGGACATCTCGCAGCTTCATCAGCGGTACGTCGCTAGTATGCGGCATGGGTTCCACCAACCAGGTTGACGCTCTCGCTTCCGCTCCGTGGTTCATCGGATATCTCCCGTTTTTCGCCGTTGAGCTTCAGATGCTTGTCTGCGTTACTAGCCGATAGGACTGGCCGCGCCGTCCTGCGGGTGAGCCTGTAAACCGCGGCTGGCGGGATGTTCAGGATTGCTCGATCGACAAGGGTGGCCTTAAGACCGAGCCTATCGAGAATACGACGCGGCACCGGACACCGGACACCGTAGGTGAATTGATAGAATGCACCACCCGAGCGGATCACGGAAAACGCACCGTCCAGGATCGCTATGACCTTGCGAGGCGACATGTTTAGAAGAGGCAATCCGCTCACAACTGCGCCGATGTCCTGCTTGCCGAACAAACCCGACGATCCGATGCGTGCCGCATCCATCCAGAGAACGCGAGCGCCCGGGAAACGAAGCTGAAGGGTCTTCACAAAATCGGATCCGTATTCGACGAGGCTAAGGTCGGATGGCCGAACACCCTGTTTGAGAAGTTTGTAGGTGAAAGCGCCTGTGCCGGGCCCGAGCTCGATCACAGGCCCGGTCGACGGTCCGATTTCTCGCGTGATGAGCTCCGCAAGCGCATCGCTGGACGGCGCGATCGCGCCCACGCGGCTAGGCGAGGCAAGCCACGCCAGGAAGAACGACATAAAGTCATGAGACATGGTGCACCTGGATTGTTGCATGACAGCTCGATCAAGCCACGAATGGCAGGCTTGTGGTCGGCTTGCCCGTCAGAACCAGCAGGGCATTCGCAACAGCGGGGGCGATAGGCGGCACGCCCGGCTCGCCAACCCCCGACGGATGTCGTTGGGATGGAACGATATAGGTTTCTACAACCGGGGCCTCGTCGATGCGTAGGACCTCGTAGGTGTCGAAATTGTCCTGAGCGGGCACGCCGTTATCGAGCGTGATCTTGCCATACATGGCGGCGCTGAGGCCGAAGCAAATGCCTCCTTCCATCTGCGCCGCGATCTGATCGGGCGATACCGCTATCCCGCAGTCAATGGCACACACGACTCGACGGACACGCGGGCGCCCCGCGACGACTGCGACCTCGGCAACCTGAGCAACTACAGTTCCGAATGCCTCGTGGACAGCCAACCCGCGGGCCCAGTCGCCTGCCATTGAGCTTCCCCATCCGGCCCGCTCGCATGCAAGGTTGAGAACGGCCAGTCGCCGCTCGTCACCTGCTTTGCGATAAATCGCGCGCCGATATTCTGCCGGATCATGGTCGCCCAAACGAGCAAGCTGGTCTATCGTATGCTCCATCACCATTGCGGTGTGGGAGTGTCCGACCGAACGCCAAAAGCCGACCGGCACGCCCACGCTCGGCGAAAATACGCGGCAGTCGGCAACCGCGCAGCCTGCGACATATGGGGAGTCCTTGATGCCTTCCACTTGCGTCGCGTTAGGCCCAACCGGCAACAAGCTCTGTGCGACGGTGTGATGCCGCCAGGCAACGGGCAGCCCGTGGGCATCACGATCAACCCATAGGCGATGATGCGCCATCGGTCGATAATACCCGCCCGTCATGTCGTCCTCGCGCGTCCAGACCAGCTTCACGGGCCTGCCTTCGCCGATGTGTCGCGCGATGCGAACACTCTCTACGACATAGCCGGACGACATGCCGCCGCGCCGGCCAAATGATCCCCCGGCAGGCAACGTTTCGATTTGCACCATGCCGGGAAGAGTGACATTCGCAATTGCGCTGTTGACCTGGTCGACGGTCTGTAGCTGCGATGCGAAGGTGAGCTTAACCTTGCGCCCAACTACCTGCGCAACGCAATTCATGGGTTCCATCGGAGCATGCGCAAGGTACGGAAAATCGTAGGCCGCCTCGAATTCTGTTTCCTTGAAAGCCGCCGCTGCGTCGCCCTTTGCGTGGTACGACGCGCCGCGTTCATCGGTGCTGCCCCTGCCAATCTGCCGATAGAGTTGCACAAGCTGTTCCGACGATCGCCTTTCCGTGCCGCTATCGTCCCAGGTGACGGTGAGCGCATCCTTGCCCTTACGGGCTGACCAGGTATCTCGAGCAACTACCGCCACTCCGCTCGGTATTGCAAAGACGTCGACAACGCCTTTGACCCTACGTGCGGCCGCGGAATCGAACGACTTAACCTTGCTGCCGAAACGCGGTGGATGCGCAACCATCGCCACCAGCATTGCGGGCATCTGGACGTCCTGCGTGTAGGTTACGCCGCCAGTCGCTTTCAAAGCGCTATCCATCCTCCGCACGCGAGGCGATCCGACGAGCGTGAAATTTTTGATGTCTTTCAGAAGAGGCGCCGCAGGTGGCTCCTGCTTTGCCGCTAATTCCAAGAGATCACCAAAGCTCTCTTGACGGCCCGACGCTGCGTGAATGACCATGCTGTTGCGAACCTGTATCGATCCGGCCGAAACATCCCATTTAGCTGCAGCGGCAAGAACGAACATATCTCGCGCAGCGGCGCCTGCAGTTCGCAATTGAGTCCAGGCGGCGGCGATGGAGCTCGATCCCGCCGTAACCTGCATGCCCTTGTCCCTATTTCTGTAGATAGCGGCGTTGGCAGGCGCGGACATAACCCTTACTTTGTCCCAGTCCGCGTCCAATTCCTCCGCGACGATGGCCGATACGCCAGCGTGGGTACCCTGCCCCATTTCCTGAAAGGCGTTGACGACAGTCACCCAATTATCGCGATCGATTTTGATGAACGGCCCGAATGGACTGCTCAAAGGCGCTTCGGCACCAATGCTCAGGGCCGCTGACGCAACGGCGCCAAAATTTGCAGCAGTGTACCCGACAACCAAGGCACCGCCGGCCAGGCTCCCGCCCAGCAAGAGCTTGCGTCGCGTAAGAGTGAAGGCACTCGAATTCGTTTTTGGCGACGTCATCAGACCACTCCCGCGGCGTCTTTGATGGCGGCCCTGATCCGCTGATACGTCCCGCAACGGCAGATATTGCCTGCCATGGCAGCGTCAATGTCGGAGTCAGTCGGCTTTGGGTTTGCGGCAAGCAACGCTGCCGCTTGCATGATCTGGCCGGACTGGCAATAACCGCACTGCGCAACGTCGCGCTTGATCCAAGCGCGCTGAAGCGGGTGATCGCCCCCAAGCCCTTCGATCGTCGTGATCTTCATTCCCTGTGCGCTTTCGACCGAGAGCGAACAAGAGCGGACCGCATGGCCATCGACCAGCACAGTACACGCACCGCACTGCGCGGCCCCACAGCCGTACTTTGTGCCAGTCAGCTGAAGATGGTCGCGGATCACCCAAAGAAGCGGCGTGTCGGGATCAACGTCGATCGTCAAACCTCGGCCATTGATTTGGAGCTGCATATCCCGCCTCGCTAGATGATCTTTATATCGCACTGGGTGTAATCTTATTTACACTCAGTGCGATCTTGCAAGTTGTGTGTTGGCGTCATTGTGTCGCGGCATCGGAGGGGAAAATCGTTTCGCGTCACCGAACATCAGATGCGCCCGCCGACCGAATTGATGTCGCGGCACTAAAGGGCGGCCGCATGTCGCGATTATTTCCGAAGTTGTCTGCGGCGTCGGTCAGGCCGATGCCGTTTGTCGAGCCGGTGAATGCTCGGCATGCGGCTCTCCGAAGGAAACTCCTGCTAAAACCTGCGACAAATCCCAAAGCTGAGCGGCATCCCCGCGATTTTGCGCACGCTCCGGAATTCGCGCAGGCGCCGGGTTGCCGCGGATCTCGCTCCACCGGTCTGGCCCGTAGTAACCTCCCGGTTTCGCCCCGGAGGACGTGGCTGCAAACAGGGTTGGATATGCGCCTTGAGCCGGGGATTGAAAAACGAACCACAGCAACTGACGCAGCAGGAACGAGGTGCTTAGTTTTCCGGAGCCGTTCGGAATGAGCTCCGTGCGCGCCAAGCCCGGGTGCACTGCTAGGCTTGCGACACCCCATCCGTTCTCTTGGCTGCGCCGCTGTAGCTCGAATGCGAACATCAACTGTGCGAGCTTCGACTGGCCATAAGCCTCGAAGGCTTTGTACGAGCGCTCGCTCTGTAGATCATCGAAATTGATCCGCGCACCACGGTTGGCGATGCTTGATACGCTGATCACTCTTGGTGCGGTGCCTCTGCGCAATAGCGGGAGCACGTGCGACGTCAGGGCAAAATGTCCGAGGTAGTTAGTCCCGAATTGCAACTCGAAACCGTCAACTGTGACTTCTCGCCTTGGCGGGGTCATGACCCCTGCATTGTTGATCAACATATCGATGCGGTCGTAAACCGCGTTCAAACGACGACCGAACGCTGCGATGGAGGCTAAATCCGCGAGATCGACTTGTTCGAAAACAAGGGATGCTTGCGGAATCTGTGCTTTGATTTCCTTGACGGCTGCGGCTCCCTTGCCGGCGCTCCGTCCGGCAATGATGACCTTCCAGCCGATCTTTGACAGCGCCAGCGCTGTCTCGAAGCCTAATCCTCCGGTCCCAGTAATGACGACACGGCCCGTCGTGCCTGCTGTTTCAACTGCATTGTTCACGGAGCACTCCTTGCAAAACGTTACACTCTGTGCGACAATGAATATTGCACTGAGTGCGATATTTCAAGTGGTGATCCGAAGGCTTAACATTGGCGATCGATAATCCGGAGACGAACGAGGGTCTGCGAGAACGCAAACGTCGTGAGACGTTGGCGCGGATCGCCGAGACCGGACTTCGGCTGTTCATGACCGACGGATATGAGAACACGACTTTGGAGGCCATTGCCGAAGCAGCTGGAATTTCCCGAAGGACGTTTTTCTATTACTTCAAATCCAAAGAAGACATCATTCTGGTTTGGCAGAGCAATTTCACGAGCCTGATGCGCGCCGCTGTAATCGCCGAACCTTCGGACGAAACGCCGGTCAACACGGTGAAGAATGCTCTTTTAAAACTAGCCAGTAACTATCATTCAGATCAAAGCATCGTGCTGGACCGGGTCATTCGATCGAGCCCTGCGCTCATGTCGGCGAGCCACGCGAAGTACATTGCCCAGGAGCAAGCAATCTTCGAAGCGCTTTGCGAGAAGTGGCCTCAGGTGAAGCATCGAAAGTCCTTGCGTGTTGCTGCAATGGTCACTGTGGGCGCGCTGCGGCTCGCAGTCGACGCTTGGAGCAACGACAACGGAAAACGTCCACCCTCGGCCTACCTCCGCGAGACGTTTTCGACCCTTGAGGGGACATTCCAGTCTGAGTAATGCTCTCAACAGCTCATAGGTAGTTGGTCCGGAATATATCGTACAAAGTGGCTGGCGGCATGCTCGCTCTTTCGCGGCGACCTGAGAGCATGTTGTTGTTTAAACAATCATCGCCGCGACCTACTGTCACTCGTCTCATCAGTCGCCGGTTATCTCAATGTCCTGAGCTATCAGTTGATGGTCTGACGTCAGCAGGAGCCGCGTCAGTTCGTCGCCTTCCAGTTATAGCTCTGCATGAAGTCAAGAAAGGCGCGCATGGCGGCGCTGGGAAGACGGCGGTTGGGATAGTAGAGAAACCAGTGAGGCAAGATGGGGCTCCAGTTGCAGAGAAGCTCTACCAAGCGGCCGCTTTGGACATACGGTTTCGCGTAGTCATCGAAGATGTGAGCTATCCCTCTACCCGCCAGTGCGGCTTGCAATTCATTGTGCGCAGAACTGACCGTCAAGCGGCCCATCGGAGTGACTTCGATATCCTCGTTCCCCTCGGTGAATCGCCAAGTAACCAGCGCTCCGCCAGGAAAACGTCTTTTAATGCAATCGTGACCACCGAGTTCGTGCGGCGTTTGTGGCTCGCCCCAACTCTTGATGTATTCGGGTGAGGCGACAATCGAGTACCTAAGCGCGGGGCCAAGCGGGAGTGCAATCATGTCCTGCGCAAGTTGGTTGCCGAATCTGACACCGGCATCGAAGCCTTGTTCGACAATATCGATCACCGCCGCATCGCTGATGATCTCGATTTTGACGTCGGGGTAAGCGTCCATGAAGTGGAACACCAGCGGGCACAGGATATGATCGATAGCAGGCCCCGGTGCGTTAATTCTTAGGGTTCCGGATGGGCTGTCCCGCAATTCATCGACTTCTGCGATGGCAAGCCTGATGTCGCTCAACGCAGGGGCCAAGCGTTGAAGCAGGCGTTGCCCTGCTTCCGTAGGCGAAACGCTCCTCGTCGTGCGATTGAGGAGCCGGATGCCGAGTGCTTCTTCCAAGGCGTTTATCGTCTGGCTCAACGCCGATGAAGACACCCCGCGCTCAAGCGCCGCCGCCCGGAAGCCACCGCAGCGGACGATTGAGACGAACACATCGAAGCTGTCGAGCCGAACCGGGTTCATTGCGAAGCGTGTCTTACCAAGCCGATCATAACTGCGCATCTTATCGGTTCAATATCGTCGTGTCATCGTTGACGGCAGCGAACCTGGAGCCGCCTTCTTTCGCCCACTGGCCGCCAGGCCGGAATGTAGGGGCGTGCGCAATTAACGGAAAAACGATGAACGCCTTAACCCTGAACCGACGCACCATTATGCTGTCTGCCGCCGCGGGTGCATCGAGCTTAGTTGTCCCGCCCATCGGCGGTTCCGGTCGCGCGAAGGCACAAGCCGCTTCCTCGCTCGGCGGGAATTCTGGCTACTACCACTTCCGAGTTGGCGACATCCGGGCGACCGTCTTGAGCGACGGCGTCATCAGCGGCCCCCCGCGGGTCTATGCGAGCGACGCGCCCGAGGCGGAGCTTCGAGCGGTGCTGCGGCACGCATTTCTTCCCACCGACCACATGAATCTCAACCTCAACACACTGCTGATCGAAACCGGCGGGCGGCGGATCCTGATCGAGGCCGGCGCAGGCAAGACGATGGGGCCGAATGGCGGTCGCATCTTTGAAAACCTGGCGGCGATCGGACTCAGTGCGGCGGATATTGACGCGATCGTCATCTCGCATACCCATCCCGACCATGTGGGTAATCTGCGAACGGCCGACGGCGGCAAGGCCTTTCCACGCGCCACCGTGTTCGTGCCGAAAGCGGATTGGGACTTCTTCGTGCGCACCGATCCAGACCTTTCCTACATGCCCGTGCCACAGGATTTCCGCGCGCGTTTCGCGGCAGCCATCCAGAATAGCCTCGAGCCGGCCAAAAAAGAGCTCGCGCTCTATGAGGCCGGCGCCGAGATTATCCCGGGCCTCACGACGATTGTCGCGTCCGGGCACACGCCGGGGATGGCGACGTTTCTCGTTCATTCCGGCAACGACCAGCTGCTGCTGACGGCAGACCTTGCCTATCACCCGGTCGTCAACGTGGACAGGCCTTGGATCCCGGGCCCAGATCGCGACAAGGAGACGGCCCTAGCCTCCCGTCGGCGCATCTTCGACAGGGCAGCGACCGACCGTATACCCGTGCTTGGCTTCCACTTCCCGTTCCCTGGGCTCGGTCGGCTGCTCAAGACGGACGGCGCATACGCTTGGGTGCCCGCCAATTGGCAATTCTGACAATTTAGAAAGATAAAATTCATGGACCAATCGAAAATCAATCGACGCGGTTTTTTGAGCACAATGGGCGCGGCGGCAACCGGTCTTGGCATAGCTGGTCGGGCTTCAGCACAGATCCAGACGACGGACGCTGCCCCGTCCGCTGCGAGATCGAGCCAAGATGTACTGACCCGCACCGTGCCACGCACGGGCGAACGGGTCACAGCCTTGGGTCTCGGCACCTTCCTTACCTTCGACCTGAAACCCGGTGATCGGCGCGACGCTCTTAGGCAGGTTTTCGAACGGTACGTCACCGCTGGCGGTCGCGTGATCGACACATCGCCGCTCTACGGCTCGGCCGAACTCAGCGTGGGCCAGTTCATGGGCGGGTATGCGGGATCCGATGGGATGTTCCTCGCCAACAAGGTCTGGGCCACCGGAGAATATTTAGGTGATGAAAGCCGCGCTGAGGAAAGCTTTCGGCAATCGCGGCTACGCACCTGGCGCGCCACGATCAATCTCATGCAATGTCACAGCATCACCAATGCGCCTGTCGTTATCCCACTCATGAAGGCCTGGAAGCGGCAAGGCCTAATTCGTTATGTCGGGGTCACCCATCATGAATCGGCAGCCCAGGATCAGTTGACGAACATCGTTGAACGCGACGATGTCGACTTTATCCAGACCAACTACTCCATCTTCAACCGCGACGCCGAGCGCCGCCTGCTTCCGGCTGCGGCCGACAAGGGAGTCGGTGTGCTCATCAATCTGCCGCTCGAAAAGGCACGGCTGATGAAGGTGGTCGAGGGACGGCCGCTACCGGGTTTTGCGCAGGAGTTCGGCGCAACCAGTTGGGCGCAGTTTTTCCTGAAATGGGTCCTGGCGCACCCGGCCGTAACCAGCGTACTTTGTGGCACATCCAATCCCGACCACATGAGCGATAATGTCCAGGCGATGATCGGCCCGCTTCCCGATACGCGCACGCGCGCTCGTATGGTCGCGCACATGGAGTCAATTCCCGGCTTCAGCTCGATCGGCACGATGCCTTGGTACCCCGGGAAGGAGAATATGTATGCCGGTCTGATCCGCGACGCGCAGGCCAACGCCGCACGACGATTGCAGTGATCGTTCGCTTCCTTCCGCACCACACGTCGTCTTGAGCGTTACAGGACTAAGCTTTCGCCCAGAGAGCAAGACCAGCGCTTTCGACGACGATGAAAGTCGCGCTAAGCAAAAGCGCCCAACTTCCCTAGCATACTGGGAGCACGGGGACCCACGCGGCGTTCGCCAGCGTGACGGCGGCTGCAGTAAACAGAGGTGCCGTCGGCGCAACGGCGCCGAGCGCGCCCCCCAATACGGATCCAAACATAAAGCCCAGGGCCGCTACCGCGCGGAGCATACCGAAGATGCGGCCGCGATCAGCCGGTTCATGGACGTCGGCCACGTACGCATAAACCGTACTGATGCTTCCAGCGGTGAAGCCGTCGATGATGCGGCCGAGGAATAGCACCCACAGCGCGCCGCCATATCCGAAGATCAGATAGCCTGCGGCTGAACCCAACAGTGACACGAGGAGGATCGGACGCCGCCCATACCGGTCGCTGAGAAACCCAAGCACCGGTGCTGCGAAGAATGAGCAGAGTGCGAATACGGCGACGATGAGTCCGACATAAAGTCCGATGAGGTCGTGGCGCACATATTGCCCGACCAGAAACGGGATCACCGGCAGGATGATGGTGAAGCCCGCTACGTTGAGAAACAGCGAGACGGCGAGTAGAACGGTGCGGTTCGCCATGATGGACCGCAGCGGCGAAGTTGAGACGGCATCTTGCACGAGGTGCCTCCGGTTTGGAATCGTCCGGAGCGAGATGCCGATCGACAACCACACGGACGAACCACCGCGCGGCCAGAGCCGCGGCGGGGATCGTCGGGGGTTCTAAGGTCCGCAAGAATTCGCGGAGCAAAGAGGAGAGCCTCCGGAAGGACGGAGGGGCGCGGGCCTACCGAAACCGTGCCTGCCTTTTTCGACGCGGCTCAAATAGCACGAAATGCCGAGCTGGCAAGCGGCAATTCTACGTGGAGTCCGGTGCGAGAGCCGCGACGAGGATTGCGACCTGGACATCGATCAAGCGACGCATGTCATCGACGCCTGTTGCCCCTTCGCGCAGTCCTCTTAGCGAATGAACGATCGTCCGGGCAACATCCTCCGGCTTCGCTCGCAAAGTCGAGCGGGCGACGGCATCTTGGATGAGTTCGGTAATCAATGCCTGGAAGTTGGCGTAGACGGCTTTGACGGCGCTGAACCGCAGATCGAACAGGTCTGCGGAATCTGGATGTATTTCGGCAAGCTGGACGCCATCAAGTCCCCACGATGTGCAGGCGTGCGAAAGCTTCGCGGCGATCCCTTCGAGTCCAGGAAGCGCTTCTCGAAGCTCTTTGAGCTTCTCGCGATCCATGCGTTCGATGACGCGATCAAAAACGGCCTGCTTGTCCGGAAACAGTAGATACAATGCGGGGCGAGACATGCCCGCCTCGGCGGCAATGTCTCCCATCGTCGTCTTTGCGTATCCGAAACGCGTGAAAACGGCCGTCGCCGCTTCTATCGCGCTGTTTTCCTTCGATTCCTTCTTCATGATCCCCGAATCTTGACAATTGGTCGGAAAATGTCAATTAGTCATGACGACATGACAAATTCCGATAAAATGTCAGATTCGAGGTTGCCCATGAATATGAACGAGATGTCTCCGCATGCGCTGGAATCCGCGATTTCAACAATCGGCAACAGCCCCGTCGCTCTCGTCAACCTGCTCTGGTTTCGAGAGACGCCGCAATATCCTGAAGGATTCGTTGGCGGCAAACCGACGGCGCAAGCGGCTTATTTCGAAGGCTACGCGCAAGCGTTCCGCGAGATCGCCAAGGAATTGGGAGTGACCTCCGAACTCCTTTATGCAGGAAACCGCGTCGCCGGACTGCTCACGGACGCCGGAGACGACTGGGATCAGATCGTCGTGGTCCGTTATGCGCGCTTGGCGGATTTGAAACTGATCATGGACACGGATGCGTATCGCACGAAGGCTGCGCCGCACCGCCTCGCGGCCGTAGAGAACTGGCGCTTCTTTGCGACCAAACAATTCGCTTAGTGAACGAGCGCGATAGAGACAGCGCGTCGCTGAGCACGCTAGCTATGCGGGATCAAAGTGCGGGCTTACTGGTCGAGGTCGGCGATCTCGAACGCAAGTGCGAATCTTCAGTGACGGTCGATATTTCTGTCTGACTGGTCAGGTGGCGATTGACAGGGGCCTCGGCCATGAGGGCCGATCGCCGACGCGCTGACGGCGGCCAATTAGTCACGCGGCTCCCGGCATCAGGCCTGTTGGCCTATGGGGATGTGGGCCCTTGATGTTCCGAGACACTTACGTTGGTCGCTCGACCTCGTTTTTGTCTCGATCGTTCTCGGGATGGCATTCTGCTGTGCAGCGCTCAGCGTTGCATCCCGCTTTCAGGACGGCCCTGGATCTTGCGTCGCAGCACTGTTACTCACGGTGGCCATCGTCACCCGTCATTTCACCGCAATGGGCGCAGTGGAAGTCATCCCAGATCCAGCAGGGCGCCCATTGCGTTGTCGCTTTCTCCTGCTGTTATGGCGCTCGTAATTGCTGGCGTCGACGCCCCGCAGCCGCGGCGCGCGCGATGCGTTGCTCCCGTCCTTGCGTGACACGCCACCGCATAAGGTCATCCGCGCCAGGACCGACTTCGATGGCCAATGTCGGCTGATCCTTCGCGACCTTTTTGGCCGCATCGACCGCCACCAGCGCCAGGGTGAAACCCGAATCCCCATCGACAAATCGCAGCGGGATCTTGCGCTTTTCCTGCAGGCGCCACCTATCGCCGATCTGGATCATCGCTTGAATCAGAAGGACGATATCCTGCCCACGTTTGCTCGGCAGGTATTCGTATCGATCGGGACGGGTCTGATAGAGGCGACGCTCGACGAGCCCCGTCTCTTCAAGTCTCTTCAGACGATCGGACAAGGTCGCGTTGGTCGCGCCGCTCGATGTTTGCAGATCGTTGTAGCGGGAAAGACCAAGCAAAAGGTCGCGCATGATCATCAGCCCCCAACGATCGCCGATGGCCTCCATCACCTCGGCTACCGAGCAATTCATGCCCTCAAGACCGTTGGATCTCACTTTACCTGCCCCATGATGACGTCGCTCTCATTATAAGAGTTGATCACTCTCATGATAAGAGCTAATTGCTTCGTCGGCAATGTTCGAGGAGTTGCGCATGTCTCAGTTATCTCGAATTTTCGTGATCGGGGCCACCGGTGCCCAAGGTATTCCCGTCGTGCGGGGTCTAGTCGGCGATGGCCGCTATTCAGTTCTCGCGCTGACGCGCGATTCTTCCTCCGCACGCGCCAAGTCGTTGGCAACCATGGGGGACGTAAATTTCTTGGAAGGCACTTTCGCGGATGAAGCGATCCTACGGCAGGGTATGCAGGCCTGCGACGGCGTATTCATGAACCTCGACGGCTTCAATGCTGGCGAGAAAACCGAAATGTATTGGGCTATCCGAGCCTATGAGATCGCCTTAGAAGAGCGGATCAAGTTTTTCGTCTACGGCAATCTCGACTACACACTAAAAAAAGCTGGTTACAACTCTGCGTTCCGCACCGGGCACTACGACGGCAAGGGCAGGATTGGCGAATGGATTTTGAGCCAAAGCCGATCTGGCAGCAGCGACATGGGCGCCGCCCTGTTCACCAGCGGGCCCTACATTGAAATGGCTTTTTCGGGCGGAACGCCAATGACGCCGCGGATGGAGGATGGCGTCTTGACTTGGCGCGTACCTCTGGGCGACGGAGCGGTGGTTCATGTCGCACTTGAGGATTGTGCCTATTATGTTCGATGGCTGTTCGACAATCCGGAGCGCTCTAACGGCATGGATCTTGAAGTTGCCATCGAGCATGTCCGCTATGCCGATCTGGCCGCTGCGTTCGAACGGGTTACGGGTTGCCCTGCACGCTATGTTGACACCGACATAACCGCTTATTTCGCGCCGATGCAGGCCATCGCCGCGCAGCCGGCCGGCTACAATGCCGACCCCACCGACAAGAGCACGATGAGTTTCCAAGAAAACTTCACCGGCTTCTGGAATCAGTGGAAACACAACATCATTACCCGCGACTACGCATTGCTGGATCGGATTCACCCCAATCGGATCAGGTCTGCCGAGGACTGGATGAGGCGCGAGGAGCGACGCGCCAAGGAATCGGGATCCGAAACGCTCTGGGAGCGGGTGCAACCGGGCACGATTACCCAACGGCGCATTTTGAAGCTGAGCGAGGATCAACGACGCGGCGCGCTTTGACGTGATCTCGGCGGCCGCGCATTCAGCGCGACCGCCGGTGACGCAATGCCAAAATTGGGCTATGCGCGCCCCATGGCGATGCAGAGATACGTCATGCGTATTGCGCGATGCCGTTGCCGAGCGACCAATTCTCCTTCTCGACCTCGACGAGCGAGATAAAGACATCCTCGGGCCGCAGACCAGGGTTTTCGCTAAGCAATTCCGCGATGCGTTTGAACAGCGCTTTCTTCTGCTCGATGGTGCGCGTATTGTTTGCGGTGATTTTGATGAAGACCAGATCGTCGGTGCGTGCAATACCGAGGAAAGACGCGTCGTAACGGAAGTTCGCCGACTCATGCTCCGTAATGATGGCGAAGTCGTTGTCCTCCGGCACGTTGAAGGTTTCGTTCATCGCTTGATGAAAACTGTCGCAGATGGCTTGCCGATAGGCTTCCGGCTTGCCCGAGCGGAGCGAGATATGTGTTAGAGGCATCGTTGATCCTTTTGTCTCGGAAGCTTTCACAGTAAGCGCATTCCGCTACTCTGGAACGCTATGTCGGGTTATTTCAGAAATAGCGATCCAAAATCATGGAACAGCCTCTCGATCTGGACACCGTCCAAGCCTTCGTCCGTGTGGCCGACCTTGGCAGCTTCACTCGCGCTGCAGACGCGCTGAACACGACGCAGGCCGCCATAAGCCTGAAGCTTAAGAGACTCGAAACGCGGCTTGGCTGCCGTCTCGTCGAGCGTACGCCCCGATACATGGAGATCACCGCGAAAGGAGCGACGTTTTTGGAGATCGCCCGCGAACTCATTAGCGTGCATGACCGTGCGCTTGCGGTGATGACGCAACCTCGGCAGCGCCTTGGTATCGGCATCAGCGACCACGTCGCGGGACCGGAGCTCCCCGCTCTGATTGCGCGGATGAACGCCCTCGATCCGCAGCTATTGATCGAGATCCGTATCGGATCCTCCGGCGACTTACTTCAAAGTTTCGATCGGCGTGAACTCGATACGGTGATCGTCCGCCTGCAGGATGGTCGGGCCGGGGGTGAAATCCTCGCGGAGGAAAAATTCGGTTGGTTTACATCGCCTGGGTGGCACCATCGGGTGGGCGAACCTCTGTCCATCGCAACTATGGCAGAGCCCTGCGGTGTGCGTGCCATCGCTCTACAGCTTCTCGATAAGGCCGGCATACCGTGGAGGGAAGTGTTCGTCGGAGGTGGCGTCGGGGCCGTTTCGGCGGCGGTCATGGCCGGGGTTGGCGTGGCCGCGCTCGCCCCGCGTATGTTGCCGCTCGGCGCGATTGACATAGGCGCAAAGCTCGGTCTTCCCGATCTACCGTGCTTGCCAATCCTACTACATACAAGGGTCAGGGATGGTCGAGCGCGGGAAGCGGTTGACGCCCTTTCTGCGGCGTTCAAAAGCGCCGTGCGCCCCTAACAATGGCCGTCGCTCACACCACCCATCTTGATGGGAACCCGGCACGTAGGCGAACGCAAGGTCCGGCACGAAGTGCTCATGTTTGTCTATAGGTCATCTGCTAACCCGATTGTGTTGATGCTCGCCTGTGCTGGCGCAAACTGCACTCGTCTGCAGCTGGACGGCAAAGTTCATATACAATGCGGACAAGATGCAAAACACCGCCATGCTCCCCCCCCCGTGGCGAGCCTAGCTCGGAAACAGCGACAGATCCGCCAGCGGCGCACCACCCGGATAGTCAGACGGCGCTCCCGCCAAATGAATCAGACGGCCGACGTGGAGCGGGTACTGCAGGTGGAGGGAGATATCGGTGAGCATGCCGGCGAGCTTTTTCTGCACCAGTTAGGTGGCGGCGAGCGGACGATTGAATTGCTTGCGGTGTAATGGCGGGCGCGTTCCATGCAGTATCGGCTGTGCCAAGCATGCCCCACGAGATGCCGTAGCGAGCGCGATTGCGGCAGCCGAACGGATCCTTGAGACCCGACACGTTGTGCAAAAGGTTCTCTTCCGGACGGAAACGCCGTCCATGAGGATTTCACCGGTGACCGAGCGCGCAGCGAAAGCTTAACCATCTATGGCGCGGAAGAACCGCAACATCTGCGTTCCGCGCTTTCAATATTAGCATTTCCGCCAGCAGATTCTTGCTGCGTCCGTGCATTCCTTTTCCGTATATCGACATTGAGCCAACTAATTCCGACGATGTCGTCTCGCCGTTATTCCATCTTAATGCCCAGTTCGGTCACCGTTTTCGTCCAGCTTGCAGTCTCACGATCGACGAAGCCAACAATATCCTCGTCGGAAATCTGCGGCACGACGGCGCCCTGCACTTCCCATGCTTTGAGGACGGCAGGCTGTGTCAGTGCGCCTTTAACTGCACCGCGGATCTTGGCAACGAGATCCGGCGGGGTATTAGCTGGTGCCCAGATCGCATACCAGATCGAGGCATCCAGCTCCGGCCCTCCGGCCTCGGTAATTGTCGGAATGTCTGGAAAGCGGGACGACCTTTTGGTGACGGTCAGTGCCAAGGCTTTAAGCTTCTGGCCCTCGATCTGAGGTGCCGACGTCCCCATCCCGTCGAACATCATGTCGCACACGCCAGCTATTAGGTCGGTGATCGCTGCGGCCGTACCGCGATATGGCACGTGAAGAATGTCCACCCCGGCCTTCCGTTTGAACATCTCGCCAAGGATATGCTGGGAAGTGCCATTTCCAGACGAGCAGTAGCTCAATTTGCCGGGGTTTTGTTTCGCTTCCTTGACGATATCGGACACGGTCTTGAATCGAGAGTTCGCTGGGACCACTAGAACGTTCGGAACATCAGCCGTAATCGCAATCGGAATGAAATCCTTGTCGATGCGATAGCCACGTGATGGGTACACGGCTTCAGCCATAGGCTGGTGAACGCCACCAGCCAAAAGGACGTTTCCGTCCGGAGCAGCCTTTGCGGCCGCGAGCACGCCAATTGTTCCCCCCGCACCTGAGCGGTTCTCGATGATAATCCTGTGCGGAAGTTGCTCGCTCAGTACCGACGAGATCGGACGGGCGAAACTATCGACGCCTCCTCCCGGTCCGTACGGGACGATGATCTTCCCGATCTTAGTCGGCCATTCTGCCGCCGATATCGATCTCGTCGAGTAGGACGTCAATGCCAGGATGACGGCAACAGACAAAAGCGCACGCAAGTTCGATCCTCCCAATGTTGGAACGCACCGGGGATGCAACTGGCATCGGATCATCGTCCTCCTGCGGTCAATGCCGACGCAGAGGCTTTCTCCCCATTCCGTTCTTGTTGGGAATGACCGTGGCCGCGGACTGCCATGTGGTCCAATTGAAAAGCTTGATCCCAATATTCAGCGTTCATATGGGCAAAAACGCCTACCCAATTCCGAGACCGATTGATCCCCCTTATACGCTTAGATGGAAATCAGATTTCCGTCGGTCGCAGATTTGCTGTCTTTGTGCTCGTTCACGCCCCTCCACGTCTCCGCGGACGGGGTTCGCAGCGACAGGAGGAAGATCTGCAATGGCAGCGCATGACAATCCCGATCAAAAGACCCGACCATGGCAACGCGATGCGTACGCCACGTTCAAAGCGACGAGGGTTAGTCACGTCATCTACGTTCCGGACGGCGGCCACCAAGGGTTGATCTCGCTCTGCGCAAACGACCCAGACATCTCGACAACCGTCTTGACCAGTGAACAAGAGGGCGTCGGTCTTTCGGCTGGTCTCTGGCTGGGCGGCATCAAAAGTGTGCTTCTCATGCAGTCGAGTGGCGTCGGAAATTGTCTCAATCTCTTTTCGCTCCCCGAGGGCTGTCGTCTTCCCCTGGTGCTTCTGGTCACCATGCGCGGGGAATTCGCAGAGTTCGTTCCGACACAAATTCCTATGGGGAAGCGAACGCCAGCTGCGTTGGAGTTGATGGGATTTGACACCTTTCGTCTCGACGACGAGAGCGCAACTTCGGACATCGTTTCAGGCGCAATCGACCACGCGTTTTTCTCAAAACGTTCAGTTGCGGTGCTGATCTCGCAGAGAATGATCGGACGTAAGAATTGGGGTATCAAATGATCAAGCGTCGACAAGCCGTTTCATCTATACTTTCTGATCGCGCAGACGGGATTGCAGTCGCGGGCCTTGGCTCGCCGGTTTACGATGTGTATGCCGCAGGCGATCACCCGCTGAATTTTTACAATTGGGGAGCGATGGGATCTGCGGTGATGGTCGGTCTTGGCCTTGCATTGGCCCAGCCGAAGCGAACCGTCATCGTTTTCACCGGGGACGGCGAAATGCTGATGGGATTGGGTAGTCTTTGCACCGTCGCCCAGCACAAGCCATCAAACCTGCACATCGTTGTCCTCGACAACGAGCAGTATGCCGAAACGGGTATGCAGAAAACTGCGACCGGATTCGGCACTGATCTGTCGGCGGTAGCCGCGGCGGTCGGCTTCGAACATGTTCGGACGCTACGTGATCAGAATGGTATCGAGGATCTTCAAAAATCGATCCAGACGTCCGATCACCTCACCTTTACCGTGCTGAAAATCGAGGCAGGCGATCAGCCCCGGACTGTGCCGATGCGGGATGGTGCTGCCATCGCATTCCGCTTCAGATCCGCCCTACTCGGACAGGCCCAGGCCGAGGGCTAGCCACCGAGGAATGACGTTCTGGAAGGGCGTTGGCGCCATGCCATCGACTAACGCCCTTCACGGCCGCGTAAATCATCGCCTTCACCGATCCGATCTGGCTTCACAGGTACACAATGCCGTCTGCATCGGAAGTTGAATGACACACGCGTTTGTACGGGGCTTTATGCTCGACCGAGAACTGTGGTCCTTCGTCTAATCCGAGCTGTCAGGTCTTAGGCCATCTACTATGGAGGCCTCGGCTGCGGCGCCAAGCATTGGCGAAATGGCCGCTATCGCGATCAAAGAGGTTCCCGACAATTTCGTCCTTATCGGCTTGTCGCTGGGCGGATACGTCACCCACGAGATCGCGCGTCGCGTTCCGGAAAGGGTCACCGCCTTGGTGGTGGTTGCGTCATCCGCGCGGGCGGACACGCTAGAGCAGATAAAACGCAAAGAAATTGATGTCCGCCTGCTCAGCGCCTCTTCCGAGGCCTGAGTCCGTCGGGCTCGCGCTCTTGTTGTACCCGATCGAAGGTCCGACAGGTCGTTGATCGACGCGATCCAGACATGGGAGCTCGATTAACCAACGCGTCGAAGGTCAAGGAACCAACACGCCCTTCCCTGTCGTCTGGGTATCGAATAGACGATAAGCCTCGTCCGCATTCTGGAGCGCCCACGAATGTGTGAACAGGCTGTCGATGTCCAGTTTCCGCTCCGAAGCAAAGCGGGCGCACGCAGCCTGCCCGTTCTTGCTGAACGTCCAGCTTCCAAAAACAGATAGCTGCTTTCTGTTCATATCATTGCTGACGTCGATCGTGACGTCGCCGCCTTCACCAAGGAAAACAACACGGCCCCACTTCCGAACGGATTTGATGGCCGCGGATCTGGCAACGGCGGTGCCGGAGCAATCCATCGTACATTCGGCACCGAAACCTCCCGTCAGGTCTCTGACGGCAGATACCAAGTCGTCTCTACGGGCATCAATGATTGTTCGTCGTCAGATAATTTGAGACCGCTCAGGCATTTCGAGAAGGGAGGATCTGGCTCATCTAGGGTTAAAGTTTAAGCGGCTTGCAATCGATGCTGCAAGCGGCGGTTTGCAATGGTTTCACGTTTGATGCGCGCACGCTCAGTCAGGATGGTTTCGGCTCGGCCGAAGTAAACATCCGCAGGCGTGAGGTTGTCGATGCTCTCATGATAGCGGTGATGGTTGTAGTGTTCGACGAAGCCGCTGACCTGACGTTCGAGGTCCCTCGGTAAATGGTAATTCTCGAGCAGGATGCGGTTCTTCAAGGTCTGATGCCAGCGCTCGATCTTGCCTTGGGTCTGGGGATGATACGGCGCACCGCGCACATGCTGCATATCCTTGCCCTTGAGCCAGGTGGCCAGATCTTCCGCGACGTAACTTGATCCGTTGTCGCTCAGAAGCCGTGGCCGCTGCTTTATATTGACGTGGTCCAGGCCTGAGGCGGCAAGCGCCTGATCGAGCGTGGCCGTGACGTCGGAGGCGCACATGGTGGGACCAAGCCTCCAGGCCACAATGTAACGAGAGAAGTCGTCGAGCACCGTCGATAGATAGTACCAGCCCCAGCCAGTGATCTTGAGGTAGGTGAAGTCGGTCTGCCAAAGCTGGTTGATCGCCGTGGTCTTGTCCTTGAACTCATTAGCCGCCTTGATCACCACATAGGCGGGGCTGGTGATCAGGTCGTGCGCCTTCAGCAGCCGATAGACCGAAGCCTCGGAGACAAAGTATTTTCTCTCGTCGGTGAAGCGCACCGCCAGCTCTCGCGGCGACAGCTCGGGGTGTTCCAGTGCCAGATCGACGATCTGACCGCGGACATCGTCCGGGATGCGATTCCAGACCCGGTCCGGCTTGGAGCGGTGATCGGCCAGCGCCTCGATGCCACCCTCGCGATAGCGATCGTACCATCTATAAAAGGTGGCTCGCGGGATGCCGAGCTTTTCCAACGTGCGCCTGGCAGGCAGATGCGATTGCTCGACCAGCGCGATTATTTCGGATTTCTCGGATGCTGGATACCTCATGCCTCGTTTTCCCCAGCCCCGTTCATGCTTTTTTTGAGCAGGCGGTTCTCCAGGGTCAGGTCGGCCACCACCTCCTTCAATTCGGAGGCTTCGCGGCGAAGGTCTTTCACCTCACCGGACGTGGCGGAACGGGCCGTGTCACCCGCCAGGCGGCGTTTGCCGGCCTCCAGAAACTCCTTCGACCAACCGTAATACATCGAGGCGGCAATGCCTTCGCGGCGGCACAGCTCGGAGATGTTCTCCTCGCCGCGCAGTCCTTCCAGCACGATACGGATCTTCTCTTCCGCCGAATACTGCCGACGCGTCTGCCGCCGGATATCTTTTAGCACTTGTTCTGCGGGCGCTTTGCCCAGTTCGGATTTCTGCTTCATCTTCGCTCCTGACGGCTACGATGAACCAGAAATCCTCCTTTCGTGAAGTCCCTCATTTGGTCTCAGAGGCGATGACGCCGAACAATCAATGATCTCGCTTGCTCCGAATTCCTTGGCTCGCTGTAGCCTGCCCTCATCAATATCGAGCGCAATCACTCGCGCACCCATCGCCGCCGCGAGTTGCGTTCCGCTCAACCCGACCGGGCCTTGGCCGAAGATCGCGATGGTCTCGTTGCCACGTAGTCCCAGGCGATCCAGACCGCCCCACGCCGTGCCGGTACCGCAAGAAATGGCGGCGCCCGCCTTAAAGGACAAATCCGCCGGGAGCGCAATGATCGAGTCTGCGGGGACGCGCATGAACTTGGCATGTGCGCCATCGCCGTTCGCGCCAAAGGTCGTCGATCCGTCGTCGCACATCTGGGTCCAACCGCCTCGGCACTGGTGGCAGCACCCACAGCCTGCGTAATGATGGTTCATCACACGTGTGCCGATCCTGGCCAATGGGCTCCGAACGCCCTTACCGGCCTCAACAACAACGCCGCATGGTTCGTGTCCGGCAATGATGGGTTTGTCCGACTTCTTCCCCAGACCGATGGAGGCCGCTCCGTCGGCCGCGCGGTAGTATTTTAAATCACTACCGCACATACCGGACGCCTTGATCTCGATGATGACGTCCCCGGGTCCCGGAGTCGGATCGGGCACGTCTCGCACTTCGAGTTTGCGATTTCCGAGAAAATAGACCGCTTTCATTGAGCTTATCCGCCAGTTCTCGTCGTATTTTCTTGAGCAGGAAGTGGCTCAGTTCGATTGCGAGAGGTTCAACAACTTGCCGGGGTTCATCAGCAGATCCGGATCAAACGCCACCTTCAGGCTCCGCATGAGACTAAGCTCGGTCGCCGAGCGATGGGCTTGAAGGAGTTCGGTTTTAGCCTGACCGATGCCGTGCTCCGCAGAGAACGATCCGCCGAGGTCAATGGCCGTCCCGTACACGATCTCGTTCACGGCCCGCATACTTTCCGAGGTCGGCGCAAGCTCTCCATCTACCGGGAAAATGACATTGAAATGGATGTTGCCGTCGCCGACGTGCCCGAAAGGTACGACGTTCGCCTCCGGAAAAGCCTTCTCGAGCTGTGATCGACCATGCTTGAGTAGATTAGCGACCTGCGCGATTGGCACAGACACATCGTGCTTGATATCTCGCCCGGCTTTCTTCTGAAGTTCGGTCTGGTCTTCGCGCAACCGCCAGAACTGCTTCTGCTGATCCACGTTCTGAGCAATGGCGGCGTCAACGACCAGACCGTCCGAGATGGCATCAGCAAGGAAGGTTTCGAGCAAATCTTTCAAGCCGTCCG
The DNA here is from genome assembly GCF_021184025.1 of Rhodopseudomonas boonkerdii. Classification (NCBI taxonomy): domain Bacteria; kingdom Pseudomonadati; phylum Pseudomonadota; class Alphaproteobacteria; order Hyphomicrobiales; family Nitrobacteraceae; genus Rhodopseudomonas; species Rhodopseudomonas boonkerdii. The sequence goes on from NZ_CP036537.1 coordinate 5,275,809, forward strand.
TTTGCCGGGATGACGTCAGTTCTATCAATACATAGTGGGATGCGGCCTCCACGGGCGAGCGGAGACCATGAGATTTCGCCAAATCAATGCAAGGACCTGACAGGTATTCGATCGCGCGAACGTTCCCGTCGGCTGCGGACCGGAGCTTTACCCAGAGACGCAGAACGTCATCTTCGGTCTCAAGGGCACAGAATGCGATTTCCCTGACGACGGGCGCCGGCACGAGCTTCATGTTCGCCGCCGTAATGAAGCCGAGCGTGCCTTCCGAACCCGCAAACAGATGCTTCAAAGCGTACCCGGCGTTGTCTTTCCGCAGGCTGCGAAGTCCGTCCCATATGCGACCGTCCGGGAGGACAGCCTCGATCCCCAGAAGAAGGTCGCGAGCGCTTCCATAGCGAACGGCCGAAATGCCGCCAGCATTCGTTGCGAGCGCCCCTCCGAGGGTCGCTGTCCCCTCCGAGGCAAACGATAGAGAAAAATGCGCATCTGCTTCCTCGGCGGCGGCTTGCAGATCGGCAATCGTAACTCCAGCTTCGGCCACGATCGACAGATCGACATTGTCCACCTTGCGGATCGTCCGCAGGCCCCCGGTCGTGACAAGGACCTGCTTTCCGGAAGCGTCTGGAGTCGCTGCTCCGACCAAACCGGTGTTGCCGCCTTGGGGGACCATCGCCGTCCCCATCGCGTGACAGATTTGAACGGCTTGCGATAGCGCCTTGGTTGAACTCGGGCGAAGCACGCAGGCCGCGCTGCCATGGACCAACCCGCGCCAATCGGAAAGATACTGTTGGGCGATCTCCGGATCGGTAATGCACTGCGGTCCGAGAAGCTCCTTGAGCTGCTCGACAACCGTTCTCATATCAATTTCCATGTCGATGTCGCATGCGCGATGGCCTCACCTGACTGATCGGTGGCGAGGGATTGCAGGAAGAAGGTCTTGCGTCCCTTCTTGAGAAAGGTCGCGCGACACGTCACCGGTCCAGAACGAACTGATGCAAGGTATTGAACCTTCATCTCAATGGTCGCACCCGCACCGAATTGGTGATGCAAGAGATGTCCCATCGAAATATCGAGAGCGGTCGCAAGGACGCCACCATGGAGGGACCCCTGCGGATTGTACGCATGGGGTTTCACCTCGAACTTCACGGTGCAATCGTCATGGCCGTATGCCACCTCCATTCCAAAAAACCGGGACAGGAAGAATGAACCGAACTCATGGCGGCCGTCCCCGACGGCCGCCTCGATGAGACCTCTTACATCGCTCTCAACCATCGTTTTCCTCACTATTCGGCGGCCTCGGTCCTGTTCGGGCCGAAAGCTCCGCCCTCGGCCAGTTTGTCGAATTGCGCCCTCGACCATCCCAGCCAGTTCTCGAAAACTTCGAACGTATGCTCTCCGAGCAGCGGCGGCGCAGTGGAATCCGCGGGGGCTTCGTCGTCGAAGCGGATCGGCCTGGCGACGAATTTAACGTCTCCTGCAACCTTGTGTTCGACCGATTGGACCATATTGCGCTCGATGAGCTGCGGAGCCTCACAGACCTCGCCGACCGTCCGTATCGCACCGCACGGAATCCCGGCTTTGCCCAGAAGTCCGAGCCATTCCTCGCGGCTCTTGCCAAGAAAAATCGGGTGCAAAAACTCGACGAGAATCGCGCGGTTCGCCGCACGTTTGGGGGCCTGATCGAAGCGCGGGTCCTTTTCCAGATCCTTGCGATCGATCACGTCGCAGAACAGGCCCCAAAATTTGTCGTTTGCCACGCCGACATTGATCCATCCGTCGCTCGCCTGGAAGGTCTCGTACGGGCTGATCGTCGGATGGACGTTGCCGCGTCGCTTCGGGCTTTCGCCGGTCGCGAAGTACATGCCCGCGTTGAAAGTCAGCAGTGACGCCATAGCGTCCAGCATGGATACATCCACGCGGCCGCCCTTCCCGCTCCGCTCGCGCTTCATGAGCGCGGCCAGAACGGCCTGCGACGCGTAAAGACCGGTCACAAGGTCTGCGATCGAGGTGCCGACTTTCATCGGCGGCCCCACAGGATCACCTGTGATGTCCATGACGCCGGATTCTCCCTGCAGGATCAGGTCGTATCCCGGGCGATTGGCGTCGGGGCCGGTCCGTCCAAATCCGGAAATGCTGCACTGGAGTAGACGCGGGTTGTTCTTGCTCATCGCGTCAAAGCTGAGGCCCCAGCGATCGAGGGTGCCCGGCCGGAAATTGTCGATCACGACATCGGCCTTTTGAGTAAGCGCCAATACTGCGTCGCGCCCCGCAGGCGACTTGAGATCGACGGTGCAGCTTCTCTTGTTGCGGTTGACGGAGAGGAAGTACGAACTTTCACCGTTAACGAATGGGGGGCCGTAGCGGCGACTTTCGTCGCCGTTACGGGGATCCTCGATCTTGACAACGTCCGCCCCGAGATCGCCGAGGTGCATCGTCGCAAAAGGTCCGGAGACCACGCGGCAGAGATCAAGAACTCGAACGCCAGAGAGCGGCTCGTTGTCAGACGATCGCATCCGCAAGATCCTTCATGGTTTCAACGGTGATGTCGGGCTGGTGGGGCGTCTGCTCGAACGGACGGTTGCGACGATTGATCATCGCGCTGCGCATACCGGCCGACTTGGCGCCGATCACGTCGAACGCATGGTTCGCAACGAAGAGGATCTGCTCCGGCTTGAGGCCGAGGATCTCGGCGGCCTTGGTGTAGGTAGCTCGGTGCGGCTTGAACGAATTCGCTTCGGCAACCGAGATCACTTTGTCGAACGGCACCTTGTGATACTTCTTGGCGGTTTCCAGCATGTCCGGATCGCCGTTGGAAAGGACCACGAGCTTGTACTTGGTCTGGAGCTTCGCCAGAGCTTCCGGAACTTCAGGGAAGCACTCAAGCTTTTCGATCTCGCCGACGAGATACTTGACCTCGTCCTTGGTGTACTTGATGCCCGAGCGGTCCAGCACCTGCGAGACCGCACGATGGCCGATTTCGCGATACGGCGTGTGTTCGCGGTGAAGTAGCGCGTCGATCATCGAATTTTCGAAGTGCGTACGGCGCCACCAGGTGACGAACGAGTTCGGGTTGCCCGTCCAGCCCTTCTCCTTGAGAAACGGAGTCGCGATTTTGACGAGGCCGCCCTGCATATCGACCACGGTACCGTACTGGTCGAACATGCAGACTTTCACTTCATTCTTGATTTCTTCGTAGCTCATTTGACTTCCCTCGGTTGACGTTATGGGAGCTTGATAGGTCCGATGCGCATATTTCAAAAATGGATTTGTCTTCTTGTTTTATTCGTCTTATGAATAGTAGAGAGGAATTCGCGACGTGAACCTGCGATCGATCGATCTGAACTTGCTGGTGGCGCTGGACGCTTTGCTGTCTGAGCGACATGTCACCAAAGCGTCCGACAAGGTCGGCCTCAGCCAACCGGCCATGAGCAACGCACTTAGCCGTCTGCGTGGGATGTTTTCGGACGAGCTCCTCGTGCGAACAGCGACAGGAATGACGCCTACGCCGCGAGCGCTCGAACTGGTCGATCCGCTTCGCCAACTCCTGCGGCAGGTTGAACGGGTTCTCGAAAGCGACGCGGGCTTCGATCCGGAAGCGACCAGACGAACCTTCACGATGCGGATGTCGGATATTCTGGCGTGCCTTCTGTTGCCGAAGCTCATGGCCCAGAGCCGGAATGCTCCGTCGATTGGATATAACGTCCTGCATCTGCCGCCAGCTCAGACGATCGACGCTCTCGAAAGAGATGAGGTTGATCTCGCAATCAGCATGGGGCTCGATCACTCCAATGCCATCCGATCCAAGGAGTTGCTGCGGGATCGCATGGTTTGCATCATGCGGAAGTCGCATCCCGTCGCGCGATCCAAAACCATCTCGTTCGAGGACTTCATTGCGCAGGAACATATGAAGGTCTCGATGAGCCCCACGGACCTGAGATTCGTCGATGACGTACTTGGCGAAATCGGTCGCGAGCGCAAAATCGTTCTCAATGTCCCTCACTGGCTCGTCGTTCCTCATGTGTTGAAGAAAACCAATTTGATTGCGGTGATGCCGGGCCAGCTTGCCGCTGTACTCATGGACGCGGATCTGAAGATGTTCGATGTCCCCTTCGAGTCCGCGCCCTTTTCGTGGTTGATGTACTGGCATCGCCGCTACGACCAGAGCAACGCAAACCGCTGGCTTCGCAATCAAGTCCAAGCGGTTTGCGAGAGCTTCAATTAAGCGCTTACACGCGCGGTCGTCTGCGCAGTGACACGGTCGTCCGCATCGACGTTGCCGACGTCCTCAAGGCCGCGTCCCTTGGTTTCGAAGCCAAAAATCAGGAAGATGACGGCCTGGAATACGAGTATTCCGGCGAGCGTTGCGAGAACTCCAAACAGGCCTTTCCAGGCGAAGATGGCGACCACGACGAACTGGACGATTGCCGTGGCGATGCGACCGGCGGTGGCGCTGATCGCCGTTCCGCGCAGTCGATACTTTGTCGGAAACAGTTCCGGAACATGCATCGCGAACCCTGTGGCCAGCATCACGTAGATCACCGAGACCAAGCAGAAGCCGACGACGATGAGACCTGCGCCATCTCCCATGAACGGATAGATGAAGCCCAAGGCCGCCGCGACTAGGGACGAACCGATAATCGAGGCCTTGCGACCAATGCGATCGGCCAGCAACAACCCAATGAACGAGCCGATAGGTCCACCGAGCGACATCAGGGTCGTGAACTCGAGCGACGATACGACGCTGTGCCCTCCCTTGATCAAGAACGTGGGGAGCCACCCTATGAAGCCGTAGAGGCTGAACCCGACGACGACGTGCAGAAGACAGCCAAGCAGGGTGCGGCTCAGGAATGGCGGCAGAAACAGCTTCCAGACTGATCCGGCAGGAGATGTGTCACGCGCGATCTCGGTCACGGGCGGAAGCGGTCCTTTTTTGGACGCTTCGGTTTCGATTGCGCGCAGAACCTGTTCGGCCTCTTCCGTAAGTCCATTCTCAGCCAGCCAGCGCGGAGATTCCGGCATGGACTTTCGCATCACCCAGATGACCATCGCGAGAACACCCACGATGCCGAACATATATCGCCATCCGAAAGTGGGAATGACCCACAGGCCAATGATCGATGACGCAAAGAGCGCGAAGTTGGTGATGACGGCGAGCAGTCCGATCCATCGCCCCCGAGAGGATGCCGGGACGAATTCCGTCAATGTTGCGTAGCCAACGACGATCTCGGCTCCCAACCCAATGCCGATCACGAAGCGGCATGCGATGAGCCACGTCATGTTCGGCGCAAACGCGGCCACCAGCGAGGCAAGTCCGAAGATCGCAAGATTGATTTGATAGGTGAATCGCCGCCCGTATCGGTCGCCCAGGATGCCCGCAAACCACGCACCGATCGTCATGCCGACGAATGTCGCAGAAACGAATGTGGCGTTTAGTTCGAGGGTAGACCATCCCTCCTTCAGGACCGCGCCGAGGACACCACCGGCGAGGTAGATGTCGAAAGCATCGAGGAACATGCCTGCCCCAATGAGCGCCAAGATGCGCCAGTGGAATGAGCAAATCGGCAAGCGATCAAGACGCGCGCCTGCGTTCAAATTGGTGGTGTTTGGAGTTATCCCCGCAGTCTGCATTTCCCGTCCCTGACATTGTTGTCGGTTTGGGCGCAGTCTCCACTCGGGGGGCGTGAAAGCTAATGGATATCCGGAATTCCGTCATTCGCCTGACCGATGAGGCGTTTCGTCGCAGCTCATAGCAAGGTTACACATCCCGCGACGACGCCACCCATGACGTCCACGGGTGGCGTTGCGGATTTGCTGTTGGCGGAAGATGCGCGGCGCGACGGGACTTAGTTCAACCGCATGATGAAAGGGTTTGCAGGCCTTTCGCTCGCGTTGTTGATCCACGTCGTTTTGACCTGCATGTAGCTCTTGATCATGTCTTGGCCGCTCTCACGTCCGAGACCGCTGTCCTTCACTCCGCCGAAGGGAGCCATAAAGCTCAGTGCGCGGTAAGTGTTGATCCAGACCGTGCCCGATTGAAGTCCTTTTGACATACGGAACGCGCGAGGCATGTCCTTGGTCCAAACACCGGCGGCAAGTCCGTAATTCGAGTTGTTGGCAATCCGCAGAGCATCCGCTTCGTCATCAAACGGGATAACCGCCAGCACCGGTCCGAAGATTTCGCGCTGAGCAAGCTGCGAGGCGTTATCCACGTCTCGGAAGATGGTCGGTTGGACGAACAGACCGCCAGTTGCGTACTTGATGGGCTCGCCGCCGAACGCAACGACTGCCCCTTCCTTCTTCGCGTCCGCAATGCAGGAGATCACCTTCTGATAGTGTGGCAGATTGGCAAGAGGGCCCATCTGCGTTTCCGGATCGAGCGGGTCGCCGATCTTCACGCCCTCCGCCAGTTCACGAATCTTCGACAAGAACAGGTCGTAGACCGAGCGCTGGAGAAGCAGACGCGATCCTGCGATACATGTCTGGCCCGCCGCCGCGAAGATCCCGGAAGCAACGCCTGCCGCCGCCGCATCCAGGTCTGCATCCTCGAACACGATATTGGGCGACTTCCCGCCAAGCTCCAGCGTTACGTGCTTGAGATCACCGGCGGCGGCCTTGTTGATGGCTTTACCAGCGGCGTCCGAGCCGGTGAAGGCGATTTTCGCCACGTCTGGGTGGGCGACCAGTGGAGCGCCGACACCCTGCCCGGTGCCGCAGACCACGTTCACGACGCCCGCTGGAAAACCCGCTTCTTCAAATAGCTCCGCAAATGCAATCGTGGACGCACTCGCATATTCCGAGGGCTTGATCACGAACGTATTTCCAGCCGCGAGACCGGGGGCGAGCTTCCAGGCGAGAAGAAGCAGCGGAGAATTCCAGGCGGTGATTGCGGCGATAACCCCCAACGGCTCCCAGGTTGTAAAGACGAAATGGTCGGACTTGTCGATCGGAAGGACGCCGCCCTCAACTTTGTCGGCCAATCCGCCATAGTAGTAAAACCATTGAGGAATAGTCTTCAGCTGAACCAACATCTCATTGATGAGCTTGCCGTTATCTCGCACCTCAAGCTCTGCCAGCCGTTCAGCATTGGCTGAGATCAGGTCTCCGGCGCGGCGAAGCATAGCGCCCCGCGCCGTCGCCGAAATGCCTGCCCATTGCGACGATCCGAATGCGGTCCTAGCGGCCGCCACGGCGGCATTGACGTCGGATTGATCGCTATCCGGAATCTCGCACCAATTTTCATTGCGATACGGGTCGAGGCTGGGCATCCATTTCCCAGAAGCCGCCGGCCGCAATTTCCCATCGATCAGATTTTCAAAACGTTGCACTGTTGTCCTCCTGGGATTTTCGACCGTCCAAATCCCGACATCTCAAGGACGGCGGGCCTTCGCACCGAGTTGTCGTAATCGCCAGCTCTTCACCAACAAAACTTTGATATGGCGCCATTCACTGCCTTTATAAGGGTAAGCTTGAACGCGGCTAATGAGGATTGAGAGCGTCCGCAAGCCGAGTATCTCGGAGAAAGCGCCATTGGGCAGCGGTCCGCCTCATACCAGCGGCCATGTGGACACACTGCAGCGGCGCTTGCGCTGCGGCGCGGTGGCATCTCCATTCTCTGCGGCGTTAGGCTCTGTTTTGCCGTGCTGAAAAGCTTTTGTGGTGAGCGGCCGGGTCATCGTGGACGGGATTGAGGCCGTCTTATCGCCCCGATGGATCATTGCGAAAAATATGCGCTCGGCGATCGCCCCAGCGACCGGCGAAACATGGCGGAAAATGCGCTTGGGCTGTCGTAACCGCAATCCAGCGCCACGTTGAGGATCGACTGCCCTTCGGCGAGCAGGACGAGGGCATGCAGCAATCTTGCCTGCTGTTGCCAACGGGCAAAGCTCATTCCGGTCTGCTTCTTGAAAAGCCGCATGAAACTCGACCGGCTCATATGCGCCACCGTTGCGGCCGCGGCGAGCGAGATAGAATGCACTGGTGCATGCCGGATCGTCTCGCACAACTGCACGAGGGCGCGGTGCTCCGGCCACGGCAGGCCGAGCGGTTCGGTCGGGACGAAGGACAGTTCAAGAAGCAGCAGTCGGGTCAGCGCCTGTCTGAATTCCGGCCCTTTCGCAGATCTCGGGAGATCGGCCAGCCGCAGAATGAGCTCGCGCAGAAGCGGACTGACGGCGACCACGGCGCACGTGGCAGGCAGGTGTGGCAATCCCGCCGGATCGATCAGCAACGCGCGAAACTGCACAGTTGCGTGGCTATGGGTCTGGTGCGCGATACCCGGCGGCACCCAGACGGCGCGGCTCGGCGGGACGACCCAAGTTCCCTCTGCCGTCGTAACCGCGACGACGCCGCCGATCGCATAGACGAGCTGCGCCTCGGCGTGCTGGTGCACGAAGCTGTCAAAACGATCCGCGTCTCGGCTGATGACGACGACCGGTCCATGCATCTGATTTGACCTTTTCGCGACGATCATTGCCACGCCCTCGCGAGAGTAGCGCATTCCTGCCAGCTATGGGAACCGCACTGCTTCTCGCCGTATCTCCCGTCAAGCGAACCCATGGCCGACAACGCCCTGCCAAATGCCACCCCGCGAATCTTTAGTTCTTTGCGACGACGACATTTGGCTGCGCTGCTCATCGGAGCGGTTGCAGCCTCAGGATGTGTTTTCGCCATACAGTGGTGGCGGACGGGTCGTTTCATGATCGCGACCGACAACGCCTATGTGCGTGCCGACATAGTCACCATCGCGCCGCGCATTTCCGGAATCATGGCGATCGTCGAGGTGAGGGACAATCAGCAAGTCTATAGTGGCGACGTGCTTGCCCGGATCGACGACCGCGACTATCGCGCACGGCTCCGCCAGGCAGACGGATCGGTGACCACGGCGCATGCCGGGGTCACGAGCCAGCAGGCGCATATCGCCAATCTCGATGCCAAGCTGACACAACAGCAAAGTACGATCGCGGAAAGGACCGCCGCCGTTGCGGTCCGCGAGGCTGAAGCGCAACTTGCGGAGCTGGACTATCAGCGGCAGCTCTATCTGTCCGGTCAGCAGGCGTCGAGCATCCAGCGCCTGCAATCGGCTGAAGCCGACCAGCGGAAGGCAACCGCTTCGCTAACCGAGGCCCGCGCGTCGCTGTCGACTGCAAAAGCTGCTCTGGCGGTGCTTGGCACGGAACGCGACGCCGCAAGAGCTGACCTCGACAGCCGACGCGGCGCTTTGGAGCAGGCACTAGGCGCGCGGGACATTGCACGCCTCGACCTGGAGCGCACCGCCATCCGGTCACCGGCGAACGGATGGGTCGGACAGCGTGCAGTTCGCGAGGGCCAATATGCAGAGACGGGAATGCCGCTCATGGCCATCGTGCCTGGCGACATCTATGTGATCGCAAATTACAAGGAGACGCAGATCGACCGCATCCGGCCGGGGCAGCCGGCTAGCGTCATCGTCGATGCGCTTGGCGGCATTTCGCTGACAGGTCACGTGGACAGCATGGCCCCTGCATCCGGCGCGCAGTTTGCCTTGCTCCCACCCGACAATGCGACAGGCAATTTCACCAAAATCGTGCAACGCATGCCGCTGCGTATCCGGATCGATGCGGATCAAGCACGCACGAGCGAATTGCGACCGGGCATGTCCGTGGAGGCGACCGTCGATACCCGTGAGCCAGCGCGGTGACCGCCGCCCGCCCACAGGACATCGACGCGATCGTTCCCCTGCGCGCCTGGGTCGCTGTGCTGGGCGCCGTGCTCGGCTGCTTCATGGCCGGCATGAATGTGCATGTGACCAACGCGTCACTCCCAGATGTACGCGGCTCGCTTGGCGCCTCGTTCGAAGAGGGATCCTGGATCACCACAGCCTATCTTGTCGCCGAGATCATTGTGATTCCGATGACCGGCTGGTTGGTCTCGGTATTCTCCATCCGCCGCGTATTGATGACCGGCACCGGCGGCTTCATCATCTTTTCTTTTGCCTGCTCGACCGCGCCGGACATCGGAACGATGATTGCCGCACGCGCCTTGCAGGGCGCGTTTGGCGGGGTGCTCATTCCGCTGTCGTTTCAGATCACTATCGGCGAATTGCCGAGATCGAAACACCCATTCGGAATGGCGCTTTTCGCAATCGCCAACAATGTGGCGCAGGCCGCAGGACCCTCAATCGGCGGCTGGCTCACCGATGCACTTAGCTGGCGATGGATTTTTTATCTTCAGGTGCCCCCGGGATTGCTGCTACTGATGGCGATTGGCTGGGCCATGCCGCGACAGCAAGCAAAACTGGGAAAGCTGCGAAGCGGCGACTGGGGCGGCATAGCCACGATGGCCTGCGGGCTCGCCGCGCTACAGATCATGCTGGAGCAAGGCGAACGCGAGGACTGGTTCGCCTCCGCATTCATCGTCGGCGCTGCGGCGACCTCGCTGCTGAGCCTCGCGGCCTTCGTGCTGATCGAGTTGCAACGCCGTGCGCCGCTAATCAATCTGCGCCTGCTGGGGCATTACAATTTCGGACTTGCCAGCCTGATGCAATTTGCCTTCGGCGCTGTCGCGTTTGGCGTTGTTTTTCTGCTGCCGAACTACTTTGCCGAATTGCACGGCTACAATGCCGAGCAGATCGGTGCGACGATGGTACCATATGGACTGATTCAGCTGGCTATGTCTTTCGCCGCACCGAAGCTGATGCAGTGGAGCAATGTCCGAATCGTCATCGTGACCGGATTTGTCATCATGGCGATCGGCTGCCTGATGAATATCCATCTCGACAGCAATGCGGCGGCAAATGTCATCGTCCCGTCGCTGATTATTCGCGGCATCGGCCAATCCCTGATCGTGGTCGCTCTCGGTGTGATGGCCGTGGACGGGCTGGACAAGGCCGAACTGGGCTCGGCATCCGGCCTGTTCTCGACCGTGCGCAATGTCGGCGGCGCCATCGGGATCGCTTTGTCTAGCCAGATTGTGGTGGAACGGGCGAAATTGCATGCGGCGCGCATCGGCGAGCAGGTGACCCTCTTCTCGAGCGAAGCGAGGGAGCGCATGATGGAGCTCGTTCGGCTGCTCAGCCATCTCCATGCCAGCCGTGAAGCGACAATGAATAACGCAACGCTGGCCGCGGTGCGGCAACAGGCACTGGCGATCCTCGACAGGAAGGTCCGGCACGAAGCGATGCTGCTGGCGTATAGCGATGCATTCCTCATCGCCGGACTATCGATGCTGGCCTGCGCAGGCTGCACTTTGCTGTTGCGACGCGCAAGCCGTAGATAGCGCATGCAGCACCCCCGCTGCGTCTAATCCGGGCGCCTTTCGCCCGGCAACCAGAGCGACAGGATGCAGCCGCCGATGAGAAGCAGCACATTACAGCTGAGCGCTGCACAGAAGGCCTGCGCATGAGATGCAGCATCGGAGGCTTCGCCCAGCACCGTGAAGAAAACGCCACCAATGATAGCAACGCCCAGCGCTGCGCCGATCTGGAAGGTCGAGATCGCAATCCCCGAAGCCAGCCCCGCATGGCGCGGATCGACCCTGCCGATCACCGCCTTGATCACCGATGGCAGCACGATGCCATAACCGAGCCCGGCGACCAGCAGCGCAGCACCGATGTAGCCGGATGCCCCTACCTGAACCGACAGCGCCAAGGCACCGAAGCCGATGATCTGCACCACAAAGCCAAGCGTCAAGGCGCGCGGGCCAAGTCGCTGCATGATCCGCGCCGAAGCAAAAGATGCAGCAAAATAGCCCACTGCAAACGGTAGTGTTCGCAGTCCCGCATCCGCCGTGGCGATATGCAGCCCATCCTGCAGATAGACCGAGAAGGTCAGGTAGAACGCGGACAGCATATAGAACAGCGCCGCCATGATGACGCCGGTCGCGAAGCCGGGCTCGAAGAACAGCGACAGCTCGACCAGCGGCGTGCCACCCCGGGCGGTCAGACGACGCCCGAACGTCACGAAGGCGAACAACGCCGCGGGCGATGCCAGCAGCATCGCGACAAGCCACCAGGGCCATCCCATCTGGCGGCCTTCGACCAGCGGATAGACGAGCAGACCGAGCGCGAGCGAAAGTAGCACCACGCCGCCAAGATCGAGCCTTTGCGCCTCTTCAGCGCGCGTATCGGTCAGAAACAATACGCTGCCGACGATGGCGACGAGGCCGACCGGCACATTGATGAGAAAAATCGCCTGCCAGGTAAAACCGAGTAGATGGGACGACACCAGCACGCCGCCAAAGATCTGCCCGGCGATATTGGCAAGGCCGAATGTCGCACCATATAGAGCAAGCGCCGTGGTCTGCTCGCCCGCGGGAAACAGCACACGTATCGAAGCTAGTACCTGTGGTGCCATTGCGGTGGCCAGCAACCCCTGCAACACGCGTCCGGCGATCAGCATGGACGGCGACCAAGCGATGCCGCACAGTACCGATGCCAGGGTGAAACCGGCGATGCCGGTGATGAACAAGCGCTTTCGCCCCAGCCAATCACCAAGCCGACCGCCCGTGATCAGGAATACCGCGTAGGCGGCGGCATAGGCAGAGATCACGAATTGCACATCGCTCGATGTCGCCTGCAGATCCGAGCGTATTGCCGGCAATGCCAGATTGACGACGTTGAAGTCAAACACCGGCAGAAACGCGCCGATCAGCAGGATCGGTAGCGCCAGCCAGCGACGCTCGTCGCCTTGTTGCGCGGTCGCGGCATCGGCCGCCGTGGTAACGTTGATACTCATAACGGTCTCCGTTGATTAGAGCGTGGGATGCCGGCGATGCCAGTCGGTGGCTTGCTGATAGGCATGGCCCGCTCGCACCAGCAGCGCCTCGTCAAGATGCCGACCCACGAGCTGGAAAGAGAGCGGCATGCCCAGCGCAGTAAACCCGCCGGGCAGCGTGATAGTCGGGCTGCCGGACATATCGAATGGCGTGGCATAGCGCAGGAAGCCAGCCAGCCCTTCCGAAGTCGCGAACAGTTCAGCTTCTTGCGCGAGGGTGAAATCGGCACGCGTCTGCGTCGGCACCAGCAACAGATCGATATCCAAGAACATCGCGGCGAGCGCGCCGCTGAAGGACAGACGCTGATGATGCGCCTTCATGAGCACGCTGGCATCGATTGCGCGGCCCGCTTCGATCAATTGCGCCAGACCGCCATAGGCTTCCGCATGCAGCGGATAAGTGGGCTCATGGGCGATCGCGGTTTCCACCGCGCAATAGGAGCCCCAGGCCGCCATCACCGCCGAGGGATCAGGGACCGTCACTTCCTTGATGACGGCGCCGCTGCTTTCGAAGACTTTGCGGGCATCGCGCACCGCCGCCACCACATCCGGATCACACCCGTTTTCGTTGTAACGAACGTCCACGCCGATGCGCAGACCGCTTACACCATGATCGAGGCCGGCGAGATAATCCGGCACATCTTCGGCAAGGGTCGTCGGATCGTTGGAATCGCGACCGGCAATGACGCGGAGCATGTAACCGGCATCCGAGGCCGAGCGCGCCATTGGACCGATATGATCGAGACTAGCCGCCAGCGCAAAGACGCCGTGGCGGCTGACTCGGCCCCAGGTCGGCTTCAAACCCGTGACGCCATTGGCTGCCGAAGGAAACCGGATCGAGCCTCCAGTGTCACTGCCCAGCGCCGCGAAACAAAGACCGGCGGCGGTAGCGACACCCGAACCGCTCGATGATGCCCCGGCGTAATAGTCGGCGTTCCATGGATTTAGCGGCGGCGCGATCGCGGGATGATGCGAGATGAAGGCGCCTTCGGTGAGCTGCAGCTTGCCGAGCAGAACAGCGCCAGCGTCACGCAACCGTTCGACCACCGTAGCATCGAAGCTCGGCCGATGATGGGCATGAAGCGGCATGCCGGCTGCTGTCACGATCCCTGCGGTATTGATGATATCCTTCACGGCAATCGGAATGCCGTGCAACGGCCCGCGATCGACGCCATGCGTGAGTTCGGCTTCTGCCCAGCGGGCCTGTTCGCGGGCGACATCGGCCGTCACGGTCGCAAAGGATCGCAATGCCGGATCGATCTCGCCGATCCGCCGCAATAGCGCCTCAGTCAACTCCGTCGGGGAGATCTTGCGTGACCGGATCGCCGCCGCCGTCTCCATCATCGTCCCATAATGCCATTCCGTCATTGCCACGTCCTGCCGGTCCTGCAGTGGCGATCCGATACCGAGGGGCCCGCCGATGCGAAGAAACTAAAAGCGACTTGAAAATAACGAAACGGGATGTTTGAATATTTCAGAGATCACAAGATGGTATGTATTAGATGCTCGCCCTCGACGTCGAATCCGTGCAGGCCTTTGTTCTGGTGGCTGATTTTCAAAGCTTTACGCGTGCGGCCGAGGCGCTCGATACGTCGCAGGCCGCGATCAGCATGCGGTTGAAACGGCTTGAGGAGAGGTTGGGCGAGCGCCTCATCGAGCGGACGCCGCGATTGGTACGGCTGTCCGCGCGCGGCGCCGCTTTCCTCAGCGCCGCCCGCGATTTCCTGGCGGCGCACGAGCGGGCGGTCGCCGGGCTCACCATCTCACCCCGGCGGTTCACGCTCGGCATTGCCGATCAGGTCGCAGGCCCTGAACTGCCCGCCCTCCTCGCCCGACTCGGCGCCTATGATCCTGCATTGGTAATCGAGGTGCAGATTGAAGCATCGCGCAGCCTGCTGGAGGCGTTCGATCGCGGCAGCCTAGATGCCGCCATCGTCCGCCGCGAGGATGATCGGCGCGACGGCGAGGTCCTGACGGAGGAGCGCTTTAGCTGGTTCGCGACGCCCGGCTTCGAATATAGAAGCGGCGAAGCGATCCGCCTCGCCTCGCTGGCGCCCTCCTGCGGCGTGCGCAATATCGCAACGCGTGCACTCGATGCCGCAGATATCGACTGGATCGAAGTGTTTGTCGGCGGCGGCATGACCGCCATTGGCGCTGCCGTATCGGCCGGCCTTGCGGTTGCGGCCCTCGCCCAGCGCGTGGCCCCGCAGGGGGTCGTCGATATCAGCGCGCGGTTCGGACTGCCGCCGCTACCGTCATCGCAGATCGTGCTGCATTCGTCGCTGTCCGACCCGCGGTCGCGCGGCGCGCTGCGCACCATCGCGGCAGCGTTTCGCGAGCATCGGGCATCTGCTTGACGGCGCAGGCGCTGCGGCTCACGCTGCATCCGCCAGATCGATGCTGAAGCGCAGGGCGCGCGCCAGCAGCCCGTGCCGGAAATAGAAGCGATGGCCGAGCACATTGGTCAGCGGCGTATCGAGCACCAAACGTGTGCAGCCCGCGCTGCGAGCTTCCGCTTTCAGACGATCCATCATCACCCGACCAACCCCGCCGCTGCGGACATTGGCATCGGTAACGAGATCGTCGACATAGAAATGCACCCCGTGGAACAAATTTTCCTGCAGACGGAAGCCTGCCAATGCAGCCGGTGAACCGGACCGCCAGAGCGCCATGAGCCGGTAGCCCGCCATGGTCTGGCTGCGCCAGCGCGCAACGAACTCCTGTTCGGAGGCAAGATGTGGGCGCAATTGACGCATCAGCAGAAAACAGGTCGCCACCTCTGCCTCGTTGTCGATATAGCGGATGTCATGCGCCGGGGATGTCATCCCGGTCATTGGCCTGCCCTCCAATTCGCCGACCATCCCCAGGTTCGTTTTGCCTTGTCGCTGCTAACAGTGCCGTCGTCTTCAGTCAGATTGTAAATGCCGGGCGCCCCGATCCGGACCGCCAAGACCGCGGCGCGGGCTGCGGCATCGACATGAAGCGGCGCGGCGCCTTGGGCTGCACCAGAGCCTGTGCCTGGCCCGTAGAGACGGCCATAACGCAGTACTATCCCCTCGCACGGCGCCGCGGCGACCTGAGCCTCCAGGCTAGCGACTCCCCGCGCCGAAACGCCGGCGCGCCCTTCCGCATCGACAGCCAGCGCATCCTCTTCGCGATGGGGTAGTGGACCATCCGCATAGGCGAAGGCCACACTCTGGGCAATCAGACGCCGGGCCCTCGCGGCCGAAGATGCGGCGACTAGATTGCGGGTTCCCTCTTCGCGGATGCGAGCATTGCGCGCCGTGGCCTCGGCCATCCGGGCCGGATCGAGCCCCGCCGGCAGATCCGTGAGTTGGTGCATGACAACGGTGGGCTGCGCTGCCACCACCGCCGCGGTCAGCGCCTCGGCGTCGAATACATCGACCACCGCGACCTCGATGCCCCGCGCCTGCAGCGCCGCCACTTTGCTGTGCGCCCGCGTAGTTCCGACCACGCGCCATCCGTCCGCGACAAGTAGCGGCGCCACCCGGCTGCCGATTGCGCCGGCCGCTCCCGCGAGAAAAATCGTTCTATTCATTGCGTCACCCGTCGATGGCGATGGCACTTCGGCGCCGATCGCTCTACATATCAGAGCACGAACATATTATCAGAGCACTGACATTATGCGCAAGCCACCCCGACATCACCTTCCGGCCCCCGGCGAGAACAAACGCGGCAAGGACGGCTATCTCGGCTATCTGTTGCGCCAGGCCGCCGGCGCCTATCGCCACCGCATGGACCGAGCTCTTGCTGATCTCGATGTCACCCCTCCGCAATTTTCGATCATGACGATGATCCATGCCTATCCGGGGATCTCCAATGCCGACATCGCGCGGCTCGCCCTTCTCACGCCGCAGACGGTGAGCGTGATCATCGGCAATCTCAAACGGTCGGACAGGATCAGGCGATTGCCGCACGATGTGCATGGTCGCATCCTGCAGATCGAATTGACAGACACCGGCCTCACGATGCTGCGCCAATGCCGCAAGCGCGTGCATGCGCTGGAGGCCGAACTCGCCGACGGCTTTTCAGCCGGCGATCAGGCGGTGATCCGCCGCTGGCTGGTCGCAATCGCGCATGGCGATGCCTGACGGATCATACGGTTGGCGTGCCGGCCGAAATGACAACCTTTCCGAACGGCCCGCGATCGAGATGAGCGAATGCATCGGGCGCTGTGCCGAATGGATAGACGCGGTCGATAACAGGCTTGATCTCTTTTTCTGCAAAGGCTTTGACCATTCGCTCGAAGGCGCGGCGGTGCCCGACCGAGACGCCCTGGATGGTCGCCCGCCTCAGCATCAGCGGCACCGCGGCAAGGCAGATATCCGGACCTTCCAGGAAGCCAATCAGGGAAACGCGCCCCTCGCTCGCAATGGCGGAGAGCGACTGCGCAAGATGATTGCCTCCAATCACTTCCAGAATGTGATCGACGCCCCTGCCATCGGTCACCCGGAGCGCTTCGTCGACCCAATCGCGGCCCTCGGACGTGTCGATGCCGTGAAACGCACCGAGTGCCATCGCTCGCTTCAGCTTGCCGGGATCGCGCGACGTGACTATCACACGGGCACCGAAGGCGGTTGCGATCTGAAGGCCGAACAGGGAAACGCCGCCGGTGCCCTGCACGAGGACGACTTGCCCCGCGCGCAACTGACCTGTTTCCATCAGCGCAAACCAAGCAGTCAAAGCCGCGATCGGCAATGTGGCCGCTTCCTCGTCCGAGAGCGTTGGCGGCGAATGTACGATCGCATGTTCGGGAAGCGCGACATAGTCCGCCAGCACGCCCGGCAGCGGCCCACCCAAGGACAGCCCGTGCGTCAGCATCTCCGCAGGCGGCGGACCGTCGATCCACTGCGTCCAGAAATTCGCCATCACGCGCTCGCCTGTGGCGAAGCGGGTGACATCCTCCCCGGTTGCGACGATCCGGCCTGCCAGGTCCGAGGCCGGGACAAACGGCATCCGCGGAAGCCCAGGCAGCAACTGGCCTTCGATCACGAGCTTGTCGCGATAATTCAATGAGACCGCGCCGACCCGGACCAGAACCTCGTTTGGCTTGAAGGCAGGAACGGGCGCATGCGTCAGCGCCAAATTCGCTTTTCCAAAAGCTGGCAACTGCCAGGCCTTCATCATATCGGTCATGCAGAAATCCCGGTCCCATGGGCGGCTGCAATGCCGCACTTCGCCATGACCTTATTGACATCCATCACGCGCATGTGGCGCTTTGTTTTCGCAAGATTTGCTCGATCAGGTCGCCAATGACATCAGCTCCGCACTCGCATCTCGCCGGCATTACCGCATTCGTGCAGGCGGTCGATGCCGGCAGTTTCACGGGCGCGGCCGCGCGTATCGGCCTCTCGAAATCGGCCGTGGCAAAGAATGTTGCGCGGCTTGAAGAGCGGATAGGCGTCCGATTGCTCGAACGGACGACGCGACGCCTCGGACTGACCGCCGAGGGCCGAACCTATTATGAGAGCTGCCTAAAAATAATCACCGAATTGAACGGCGTAGAAAGCGTGCTCGCGGCAGGCCGACACGAGGTCAACGGTTTGTTACGTGTGAGTTTGCCGGTTTCGTTTGGGCCAAGATGGATCATGCCCATTCTGCTCCAGGTCGCTCGCCGCCACCCCGCGCTTCGGCTCGATGTCTCGTTTACCGACCGGCGGGTGGATTTGATCGACGATGGTATCGACCTTGTCGTTCGTATAGGAGATCCCGGCGATATGGCGAGTCTCGCGGGGCGCCGGATCGGCAGTCAAAATTCCCTGATTTGCGGCGCGCCCGCTTACCTCGACTTGCGCGGGCGACCGATGGCCGTCACCGACCTGCCACGCCACGACTGCATCGTCTATGCGCGGGACGGCCGCGCTCTGCCATGGGAGTTGCAAGATGCGGCCGGGATGCCTATCGCCATTCGGCCAACGGCAAGGCACACCGTCAGCCATGGGGAAGCCCTACGCGACACGGCTATAGCCGGTGCCGGTATCGCCTATCTGGCGACATGGCTGGTCGCCGACGATCTGAACGCGTCGCGCCTCGAGGCGCTATCGATACGTTCAGGCTCGGAAGCGCCGCCCATCCACGTCTTGTGGCCTCACGCGCGTGGATTGCCCCCGAAAGTGCGGGTCGTCGTCGATGAATTGGTGGAGCACTTTCTGCCAGTGCCGCCGTGGGATCGCCAACGAAATTGAGTCTGTCGATCGCCAATTTATGGGCACGAAGCCAAACTCAAGCGCCCGCCCGGCGGGCGATCCAGGCGCCCCAGAACAGGCTGCCGAAGAAGCGCAGCGCGTCCTCGAAACCGGCTTCGTTCAGCAAAGCGATTACCGCCTCCTCCGAATGCGGCGGCTCCGCACCTTGCAAGATCTTCTGCATTTTCGCAGAGGCCTCGCCGGCATCCGCGCCATTCATCCGCCAGCGGGCCGCCCAGGCCGCCATCAGCAAGGGCTGCGAGGCATAGGCGCGATAATTGCCGGCGACCACGATCGGCGCACCCGGCCGCAAGCGCGCCGCGATCTCGGCCAGTATCCCCTGCTTGGCCGCATCACCCGACAAATGATGCAGAACGCCGATCATGATGGCCGCATCGAAAGCATTGGTGGACGCGACATCGCTGAGCGGGCCGAGGATGATCTCGACCCGATCCGACACGCCGGCATCGATCAGGTTGCTGCGCGCGAGATCGAGCATCGGCGGCGACGGATCGACCGCGACGAACGACCATCCTGGTTCGAGCCGCGCCGCTGCGATGATCTCGCCGGCTGTTCCGCCCGCGCCGACTACGAGCACGCGCGCAATGCTGCCCTCGCCGAGCGCGGCCGACAGCATGCAGGCGGACAGTTCATGGCAGGCATCGTAACCCGCGAGCGCAATCCGGCTCTGGCGGGCATATTCGCCGGCGCGCGATGCGTCGAATTTGGCGGCGGAATCCTGAGTCATGTTTGCACGCCCCGCTATTTGAGCGCTATCGTGGCTTCGACTTCGACTGCTGCATTGCGCGGCAGTTGCGCAACGCCGACACTGGTGCGGGCGTGGCCGCCGCGCTCCTTGCCGAACAGTTCGAAGATCAGTTGCGAGGCGCCGTCGGCAACCTGGCTTTGCCCCGAAAAATCAGCGGCGCTGTGAACAAAGACCGTGAGCTTGAGCACGCGGTCCACCCGCTCCAGCGAGCCCAGCGCATCGCGCAGCGCTGTCAGCACGCGGATGAAGGCGACGCGCGCGCCGTGTTTGCCCTGCGCAATATCGACATCGCGGCCGACCTGGCCCTGCACCAACACATGATCGCCATCGCGGGGCAGCTGCCCGCTGACATAGGCAATATCACCATGGACGACAACCGGCTGATAGGCCGCGCCGGCCGCAGCTGCCGCGTGCAGTTCAATGCCTTGTTCTTTCAGTCGCTGCTCGAGATTCATTTTATTTACCTTTGTATCGGCACGGCAGCAAACATCCGCTGCATCGTGGCCGCGCGAGATGTATTGAGATACTCAGATCGTCAAGCTGCTTCCTGCAATGTGGATGCGTGGCAAGCTATCGAGATCGAGGTCATCGATACACCTGACATTCACGGCCCAGCCCTCGAAGCGTGCCATCCCTGCATCCTGCTCCTCCTTCGTCGGAGCGCTCGGTCGCCGGAAGGGCATCACACCGCATATCGGACAAAAATAATCCGCCGCCGTGCCCGTTCCCCAACGATAAACCCTGAGTCGATCGAGCGGCGTCAGAAAGCGGATCTCATTGTCGTTGACGCGGAAATTCAGCGTGCCGCGCCGGCGACAGATCGAGCAGTCGCATTCCCGGAGTTGGTCGATATCGGCTTCGATTTCAAAGCGCGTGTCACCGCAATGGCATCGACCATGATGAATAGACATCTAGCTCCTTCACGAGATCTGCAATGGCCCAAAGGACGATAGTGCTTAGCAAGAGCCACGCGGTCTCCTCAAACCAGCGCGCGGAATGCCCGCCATGCGTCGTCATGGGTCTCGAAACCAATGCCCGGCGCCTCCGGCAGCGCGACATGGCCATTCTCGATGATGCTGGGGACGCCGGCGAACGGATAGAAGCCGGCCGGCGTGATTTCTGCACCGCCGAGGCGCAGCGCTGCCACCAGATGAAAGCCGAAAAGATGTCCGCCATGCGGCCAGAACGCCTGCCGCGGCCAATCCTTGGTTACGAAATGATCGATGATCTTCAGATAGCCCGGCAATCCGTAGCAATGCACGGGATCGAACAACAGGATGTCCGTTCCGCGGCGCAGTCCGCCATGCCAGTCGAGCAGCCTCGCTTCCTGGACCGAGAACAGCGCCTCCCCAGCGGCAATCGGCCCGTCGTAACGCGCGGCGACCGAGGCCAGCGTTTCGAAATCATGCGGATCGCATATGTCCTCGAACCACCACAGCTTGAACGGCGCTAGCGCTACAGCAACCTCGCTCGCATTGGTGGCGTCGTAGCGGTTCATCGCATCGACGGCGAGACGCGCACTATTTGCCACCTGCTTGGCCGCCACCTCGATGCGCCGCAGGTCGGTGCCAAGATCGGCACCGCCGATCTTGATCTTGGCACGCGTAAAGCCGAGATCGGCAAATGAGCGGATTTCAGCCGATAGTCTAGCGAGATCATCTCGCGGATAAGGATAGCCGCCGCTCGCATAGACCGCGATACGCGGCGGTGGCGACGCCTGCTGCAGGCGCTCGCAGATGAACCGATACAGCGGGAGATCGGCGATCTTGGCCGCCGCATCCCAGATTGCCATATCAAGCGTACCAACGGCCACGCATCTCTCACCATGGCCGCCCAGCTTCTCGCCGGCCATCATCACGTCCCATGCACGAAACGGATCGAGATTGGTGCCGTCGCGGTTCAACAAATCGGCCTCACCGGCCTTGAGCAAACGCGGCGCAAAACGCTCACGGATCAAGCCGCCCTGGGCGAAGCGGCCGACCGATGCGAAGCCGTAGCCGATGACCGGCGCGCCGGCGCGCATGACATCGGTCATCACGGCCACCAGGCTGGTGGTCAGGCCGCCGGAAGGAATGCCCGCATCGCGATAGCGGGAGATCGGAATCGACTGTTCGCGAATATCGACGATGCGCATGTGCTATCCTTCTGGCGCTGGCTTACTTCAATCGCCGCCACACCGAGATCGGCGTATTGCCGTCCGGACGCGGCGGCACGCTGTAGCTCAGCTCATCGCCTTCGAGCTTGAACTTGCGCACCTGGTCCTGGCCCTCCCAATTCGGGAACGAGGCGCTTTCAATCTTGAAGGTCAGGGTGGACGACGCGAAATCGGCGGTCAGTTTGCCGTAATGGGTGCTGGAGCCGAGGACCGCGGATTCATATTCGGCCGGCGTCGCCGCCTGCTTGTTCGCCGAGGCGAATTTCGCCCGCTCCGACTTGAAGATCTGGAGCGAATACCGCCCCTCATTGTCGACGATCAGCAGCCCCTTCGGCGCCGCGCCATAGTCCCGCGTCCGGCTGCCATCAGCATGAATGACGTCGGCGGCAACCAGCGTCCAGGTTCCCGCCAGGGACTCGCCGGCGTCAGCCGCTTGAGGGCGCACCGCTGCAAGCAGCAGGCCCATGCCGAGCAAAAACACGCCCAGCGCCTTGAAGTTGTTCATGAAAGTATCTCCGTTTGCAGAACGCTCGCGAACAGATACGCCTTTCCACTGATAAGAAAATTCGATAATTTCGATATACCATCTGCGAAAAACCGAACAATGAAACTGATCAATCTCGATATCGATGCGCTGCGGACGATCGTGACCGCGCAACAGCTCGGCAGTTTCAACCGCGCGGCGATGCAGATCGGCCGGTCGCAATCGGCCGTGAGCCAGCAGATTCACAAGCTCGAAGAGCAGATCGGCGAACCCTTGTTTCGTCGCCACGGCCGTGGCCTTGCACTGACTGATGCCGGCGATGTCGTGGTGGCCTACGCGCGGCGAATCCTCGATCTTAATGACGAGATGGTGTTGGCCGCGCGGGGCCATGGCATCGCAGGCGTGGTCCGGCTCGGGCTGCCGGCGGATTTCGCCGAAGCCTGGCTTCCCACGGTGCTCGGGCGCTTCAAGCGCAGCCACCCCGCCGTTCATGTGGAGGTCGTGGTCGATCGCAACCGGCGCCTCTTGGAGCGCCTCGACAATGGCGACCTCGATCTCGTGCTCGCGCTCAACAATGCGACGCGCGGCGACGCCGAAGCGATCGCGTCGCTGCCACTGGTCTGGATCGGGCCACGCGCCGACATCGAGGTATGGCGCAGCGGCGAGCCGATCCCGCTCGCCGTGTATGAAGCGCCGTGTTTCTTTCGCGAAAAGGCGCTGGCGGCGCTGGACCAGGCCGGCATTGCCTGGCGCATCGCCTTCAGCAGTTCGAGCCTGCGGGGATTGTGGGCGGCGGTGGAGGCGGGTCTCGGCATCACGCTGCGCACCGGCGCGGGACTGCCGGACAATCTGCGCGCGCTGGTCGCCGGCGGCGATCTGCCGGCCGTCCCTAAGCTCGGAATTTCGCTCAGCCTGCATGATGCCAAGCGCACCATGACCCCCGCGGCGAAACGGCTACGGTCGATCGTGGTCGAGACGCTGGAAAACCAGCTGCTCACGACCGCGCATCACAACACCGCACGGATCAGCGACAGCAGCCGGGCTTGATGGCCCTCGCTGGGCTCGCCGATGGCGATACTGCATGTCATTCCCATGGCCAACATGACGGTGGACGGCGCGCTGTCGATATGCAGGCGCACCGGAATCCGCTGTGCCAGCCGCACCCAGGTGAAGACCGGATTGACGCTGGGCAGGCCGAGATGATCCGGGGTGGCATTGGCATCGGCGATGCCACGCCCGATGCTTTCCACATGCCCGGTCACCGGATCGTCGAAGCCCATCATGCGGATTTCAGCATGCGCACCGGTGCGGATGGTGCGCAACTGAGTTTCCTCAAAATAGCCGGTGACCCAGAAGCTGCCGGCGTCGATCATCGCGACCTTGGTGGTGCCAGCCACGGCGTAATCGCCGGGCCGCATCCGCAGATTGGTCACATAGCCATCGACTGACGCACGCACCGTCGCCCGCGCCAGATTCAGCTTGGCGAGATTGAATGCCGCCTGCGCGCTTTGGAAATCTGCCTCCGCGATCGATGCTGCGCCGACCGCCTGCTCGATCACCTCCACCGAGGCAACGCCGACCAGCGCCGAACGCCGCCGCGCCGTCGATGCCTGCAGCTGCATCGTTTGCCGCCGCGCTTCCAGAGTGGATATCGCCTGATCAACGGCGAGCTGAAAACGCTCGGGATCGATCTGATAAAGAATGTCGCCACGATGGACGAGCTGATTGTCGACAACATGGACCTCGCGAATGGTGCCCGACACTTCCGGCGCGATCTGGACCACATCAGCGCTGATACGGCCGTCGCGCGTCCATGGCGCCAGCATGTATTGATGCCAGAGTGCAATTGTGAGGACGATCGACACTCCGACCATCGCGAGGGTCAGGATAGGACGAATGGCGGCTTTCAGATGCAGCATCAGAGCAGTCCGGGCTAGACAAAACGAACAAGAAGGGCGGTGACGGACAGCCACAGCGCGCATTCCAACAGCGCGGGGTGCCAGAACCAGCGCAGCAATCCCGCATGAGCGAGCAACCGGCGCAGCGCCACGAAGATTGGCAGCGCCGCTCCCGCATAAATCATGAACGGCGCAACATAAACGCCAACCAGATTGACCTCACTCAGCATGGCGTTTCCTGTCGCGGTGAAAGAAGGCGGCATGTTCCGCAAGCAGCGCGGCGATATCGTCGAACGAGGACGCGAGCAGTCGTGACGCATACGCTGCATCCTTCGCGCGTTGCAGCCGTTCCGCCGCCCTGCGCGCCTCGCGCGCCATGCGGGCCGGATCGCCCCGGCTTGCCTTCAAGGCGGCAAGGCCCTGACCTGCGGCGTCGCGGCAACTCGGCGGCAGCGCGTCGCCGGACAGAGCCTGCCGAATGCGGAAGATCGCCCTGCCGAGGTGGATCGCCGCTAGACCGTCGCCGATGATCTTGGGCAATCCTGTGCTGTCACCCTTGAGCTGCACCGCCGCGAGCACCAATCGCTGATGCTGGCGATGCTGCCATGCCAACCGATGGCTGCGCGGCGCGCCCCTCAGCAGGGCCAATGCGTCATCGCGCAGCGCCGCCGAGATCCGCCCCGCTTGCTTGGCTCCATTGCGCGGAAACAACACCTTAAAGCTCAGCACCGTGAAAACGCCTGACAGGATGAATGCGGCGCTAGAATTCAGGTAATTCGCCACGTCGAACACCATGGGATTGGTCGGCCCGACCATCGTCATGAATGTCAGCAGATAGGCGGTGCCGGCCGGTGCCGTTCTGGGGATGGTCGTGGCCACCAGCCCCGCGATCCAGAATGGCAGCATCGCGGCGATCAGCAGCGGAAAGCCGGACATATGAGGCAAGATCGCAAAGCTGCAGATGAAGCCTGCCGCCAACGCAGCGACAATTCCCTTAGTGAACTCGATGGCACCGGCAACGGGATTGCCGGTCATGGCCAGCAACCCGCAGAACGGCGCGATCAACAAGATCATCAGAAACGCACCATTCCACGCTGTCGCGACCCAAAGCGCGCCCGCCAGCACGATGGCGATCGCGGCGCGCGCGCCATTCTCCCAAGCTCCGGCGCCATCCAGATGAAATCGAAAAGCAACACGGCGGCCCGGCGCGCCGCTGCCGACAAATCGCGCCAGCGCCGCCAGAGCATCCTGATAGTCTTCCAGAATTTCGTCGACCCGGTCGATGGCGATCACGGCAGCCGCATCAGGCAGACCGGAAAGTTCTCGTCGCGCCCGCGCGATCACATCGCAAGCTCGCGCCGCGCCATCGCCCGTATCAAGCATGGCCGCACTGTCCTGAAGTGCGGCGCTGGCCAACGCGCATGCCGCTGCAGAGGACGGGTCGTCGCCTCGCGGCAGCCGCGCACTGCTGGCGACGGTAGCGAACAGCGCCGCCATGGCATGGCGGACATCTCCGGCCCGCAGCCCGACATCGGCCGATTCCGTCGCGGCGAATTCGAGAAGGTCATCGAGGCCGTAGAGATCGGCAATCAACGCCTGGTGCCGGGACGCAGGCTGCTTCTCCGCCTCCAGACTCTCCGCCGCCAGCCTGCCGGTACCCACAGCGAGATCGAACAGCCGCGCCCGCAACTTGGCGGACATGGCGCGCGGACTCAGCAGCGCCGTCACTACGCCGAGCGAGATGACCCCGAGAGCCACTGCCGACACACGGCCGACCGCGTGTTCAAAGATCTGCTCGGGTTGCTCGATGGCGCCATATGCGACCAGGCCGATCGTGTAGCCGGCGACCACTGCGCCATAGGCACGGAAGTGCCGCAGCAGCGTCGAGACACCGACGCAGATGCCAAGCCAAAGCGCAAAACCAAGAATGAACAGCGCCGGCATTTGCGCGAACATGGCGAACAGCACCACCGTGATGCTGGCACCGAAAATCGTACCGGCCACGCGCCACATGCCCTTCGACAGCGTCACGCCTTGAACCGGACTAGCCGAGAGAAACACCGTGGTGGCGGCCGAATACGGGGTCTCCAGCTGCAGGACATAGGCCAGCCCGAGCGCAATCGCCGCGGCCAGTGCCACCCGGAACACATAGAGCCAGCGCGACTGAAACACATCAAATGCCAGCAGCAAGCGCAAGGCTGCCGCGCCGAACTGCTGGGTTTTTGCGAGCCATTGCCGAATAGCGCCCAAAGCGGGCGCAACTGCGCCTGCATGCGAGAGCTCGGAAAGGACAAGAGTCAATAGGCGCGATGACCTGAGCTTAAACATAGGATCATCCTATGTTTAAGCTCGCCAAAGTCAAGCAGAGGAGACCCGCTGTGAGACAAAGATAGGATGATTCTATTTTGCTGCTGCCCCAACCTTAACCTTCAACAAACGGCAGCTCCGACTACACGATTGGCGGATTCAGCCGCGCGAAGCCTTCCTGACGCTGATATGGGAAATGAGGATATGGAGCTGTCGCAACGCTAGCGCTGTCCAGCTTTGCAACCTGCTCGGCGGTGAGATTCCAGCCTACCGCATCCAGATTCTGCCGAAGCTGTTCTTCGTTGCGGGCGCCAATGATGATCGACGAGACGGTCGGACGCTGCAGAAGCCAATTCAGAGCAATCTGCGGCACAGTCTTCCCGCTTTCTTTGGCCACCTCGTCCAAAGCATCGACGACGCGGAAAAGACGCTCATCATCGACAGGGGGCCCGAAGTCGGCCGTCTCATGAAGCCGGCTCCCTTCCGGCAGCGTTGCGCCACGACGAATTTTTCCAGTGAGACGTCCCCATCCCAACGGACTCCAGACCAGAGCGCCAAGCCCTTGGTCGATCCCGAGCGGCATCAAGTCCCACTCATAGTCTCGGCCGACCAACGAGTAATAGACCTGATTGGCAACATAGCGTGGCCATCCATATCTATCCGCAACTGCCAGCGACTTCATAATTTGCCAACCACTGAAATTGGACACGCCGACATAGCGTAGCTTGCCCGCTCGGACGAGAGCATCGAGCGTCGAGAGCACTTCTTCGACAGGCGTACCTGCATCGAAGGCATGGAGCTGGAGCAGGTCGATATAATCGGTGCCAAGCCGGCGGAGAGCGTCATCGACGGCCCGGATCAAACGAAAGCGCGAAGAACCCGCGTCATTCGGATCATCACCCATCGGCAAAGTGGTTTTGGTGGAGATCAGCACATCATTGCGTCGGCCCTTCAGGGCCTCGCCAAGAATTTGCTCCGAAGCACCATCCGAATAGACGTCGGCCGTGTCGAACAGATTGACGCCTGCATCCAGGCAAATATCGATCAGCCGGCGCGCTTCGGTCACGTCGGTGTTGCCCCATGCGCTGAAGAGCGGTCCTTTGCCACCGAATGTCCCAGCGCCAAAACTAAGAACGGGGACCTTGAGGCCGGACGTACCAAGCCGCCTATACTCCATCACATCTTCCTTTCCGATGACTTATCAGTGACTGATGCTGTTTTCGAGCAAGGCACGACAAGAACGATCCACGCCTGATGCGCCTGCGCCATTGCGATGAGTTGGCGATAGGCCGCAAAGGCGTATCTTGTCTTGGACGAGAGCAAGCATCTAGCGCCGCAAGATAGCCAGCGTCAGTGTCGCGATATAGATCGCGACGAGGAACATCACTTGTGAACCAGAAGACAGAATCACGCGGATAGAGGTCTATCGTGCGCGCGCGTGTTGCTCGTCTTTCGAAGAAAGTCGAGGCGTGCCGAATTGACGGAACGGCTAGGCTAATCGCCCCCTACGGATCGCCGGATGCGCGTGATAGGGTGGGCCAAACATCAGCGCGAACGCCACTCGAAATCGCATCGTCTGCGACCGTGAAATTCACGGTCCAAACGCAGTAGTATGTTCCGCAACAAAGATAGGATGACTGTATTTTTGCTGCTAGACTGGCGTCATGTCAGCTTCACCGATTACACAGATTCCGCGACGCTCGCTTGTCGAAGCTACCCTCGATCTGATCCGGGCTCGGATCGAAGACGGCACCTGGAAGGTTGGCGACAAGCTGCCACGCGAGGCTGAACTCGCCGAAGCGCTGCAGGTCGGCCGCAACACCGTGCGGGAGGCTGTGCGCGTTCTATCGCATTCTAACGTGCTGGAGGTGCGCCAGGGTGATGGCACCTATGTGCGCTTACGCACCGATCCGGCCGAAACCATGCGCCGGATCGGCCGATCCGGCCTGCGCGATCATTTCGAGCTGCGTGCGATGCTGGAAACCGAGGCCGCGCGCCTCGCCGCACAGCGCCGCACCGACGACGACCTTGCCGAACTCAACCGCCTACTGGGAGAGCGCGGCGAAATCCCC
Organism: Rhodopseudomonas boonkerdii; assembly: GCF_021184025.1. Taxonomy (NCBI): domain Bacteria; kingdom Pseudomonadati; phylum Pseudomonadota; class Alphaproteobacteria; order Hyphomicrobiales; family Nitrobacteraceae; genus Rhodopseudomonas; species Rhodopseudomonas boonkerdii. The sequence goes on from NZ_CP036537.1 coordinate 5,304,449, forward strand.
ACAACCGGCGACCTCGCCGACTTCATCGACCGCGATCTCGCCTTCCACATGGGCATCGCCCATGCGGCGCATAATACGGCGCTGGAAGAATTGTATCGCTATTTCGCAGCGTCGGTCCGCTCCAACATCTACACCGTGCTCACCGAGCGCGGATTGCCGGAGCCCGATGCAGCTGCGCATGCCAAGATCCTCGCAGAAATCAGTGCAGCCAATCCCGAACGAGCCGCTAAAGCGGCACGGGACGCCATCAAGCCGCTGATCGCCAAGCTCACCAAGCTGAGCAACGAGGCATAACGCATCTCCGAGAATGGCTTGAATGCCATCCCGCTTGGCAGTTTCGCCACTTTAAAACAGGACGCTGCGGTCGGACAATTCGTGCTCCCCTCATTCTAGCAAAGGATGCACGACATGCCCATGATCGACGCCCTGATCCCCTCCGGCGCGCTGTCCGCCGAGGCCGAGGCCCAACTCATTCGAGAGGTGACCGATATCCTGATCACCGCGGAAGGTTACGATTCCGCCAATCAGATCGCTCAGAACGTCTCGGTCTGTTTCGTCCACCGGCCTGCGGCGATCTATGTCCGCGGCGTGGCATCGGCCGCGCCGCGTTACCGGTTCATCCCGTCCGTCCCGGAAGGTCAGTACACCGCCGAGACGCGGCGGACGCTGGTCCATGCCATTACCGAAGCGGTCGCCCGCGCAGAAGGCGCGCCATTCGACGATGTAGCGCCGCGCGTGATGATCTTTCCCACCGAAATTCCGGAAGGCACCTGGGGCGGCCGCGGCCTGATCAGATCCCTCGCCGATATCCACGCTATGATCTGCAATGACCCGGATCAGCGCGCGGTGGGCGAACAGCGCGTGACGTGGCGAAAAGCCGAGAAGCTCGGCGAGGCGCTCGACAGTTTGCGCGCGGCTGCCCGCGCGCTGCCCCGCATTTAGCTGCCGCACCGATCATCCCCCTGTTCAGCCAAGCGCCATTGCTACGGCGCCGATCCTTGCGGGCACAAATCCGCCAACCGAGACAGATGCCATGAACGACACTTTCAAACTGGCGGCGATCCAGGCCGCCTCCATCCCCTTCGACCGCGAAGCTTCGCTCAAAAAGGCATGCCAGTTGATCCTGGAAGCCGGTGCCATGGGCGTGACAATCGCAGCCTTCGGCGAAACCTGGCTGCCCGGCTATCCGTTCTTCTGCAATGCAGCGCCGAGTGCAACCGGCTGGCGCGCCGCGGCCGAGTATCTTGCCAATGCCATCCTGATCCCGAGCGCCGAGACCGACCGCCTCTGCGCCGCCGCCAAGCAGGCCGGCATCGATGTCGCGATCGGCGTCGCCGAGCGCGACGCGCAGAGCAGCGGCACGGTCTATTGCACGCTGCTCTTCATCAGCAGCGACGGTAGGATCCTCGGCCGGCATCGCAAACTCAGGCCGACCTTTCACGAGCGCTCGGTCTGGAGCGATGGCGACGCGGTCGGCCTGCACACCTATCAACGGCCTTATGGCCGGATGAGCGGACTGAATTGCTGGGAGCACAATATGATGCTGCCGGGCTATGCGCTTGCCGCTGAGGGTACGGAGATCCATGTCGCAGCGTGGCCCGGCAAGGAGTTAGAGGTGCCGCCGGCATCGCCCTCACCGTTTACGACGCGGCAACTGGTGCTATCGCGCGCCTTCGCATCGCAGGCCGCATGCTACGTCATCGCCGCCGCCGGACTGCGAACCATCGATCATACGCCGGACCACTATAAGGAATTGTCGGTCAGCGAATATACCGGCGAAAGCTACATCATCGATCCGCGCGGCGAGATCATCGCCGGGCCAGCCAAAGGCGAAACCATCCTCGTCGCGGAAGGCTCGCGCGAGGCGATCCTGGTCGCCAAGGCCATGTGCGATATCGGCGGCCACTATTCGCGCCCGGACCTGCTGAAACTGAGTGTGGACCGCAGGCCACCAAGCCGCGTAGTAGATCATCACGCGGCGGGATGACCATCCGCAACACCTCGCTCCGGCACGCTGCTCGCGCCATCACGGTTGCGGCGCAGCGGCCGTCGCGAATTGCGATTGATAGGCTTTGAGCGTCATTCCGGTCTCGCGCTTGAACAATTCGCGGAATGTCGCGAGATCCTCGTAACCGACCCGCGTGCTGACATCTTGCGCCGAGTTTTGCCCCTCTTCGAGCAGGCGCTTGGCGCTCTCGATGCGGATCGCCTGGATGAATTTGATCGGCGACATGCCGGTGGCCAGCGTGAACCGCCGATTGAAGGTGCGTTCGCTGACGCCGAGCGACAAAGCAAGATCCGCCAGTTTGAACGGGCGCCAATAATTGGCTTTGATCCAGTTGCTGGCCTGCAACACAAACGCATCGTTCGAACGCGCGGCTTGCTCCAGCTCCTTCTTGGCATAGGCCGTCTGCGGCCCGCGGTTGCGATCGATCAGCAGATAGCGCGCCACATCGGCTGCCAGTTCCTCCCCCGCAAGGCGCGCGATAATGGTGAGCATGACGTTGGAATAGGAGGTGACGGCGCCGCCGCAGATCACTCCGCCATCCTCGGTCACGACATCGCGAATACTTAGGCGGATATCGGGGAAGGCCAAAGCCAATTCGCGGGCGCGCGCCCAATGCGTGGTCGCCCTGCGATGCCGCAGCAAGCCCGCTTCCGCAAACAGGAAGGCACCGGTGCAATGGGTTGCGACCAGCGCCCCGTTTCGATGGGCGCGTTGCAAGGCATCGACCAGCGTGGCGCGATCGCCGGGCCGCCCCGGCCACGTCTCCAGGAACGGCGACGCGACATAGACCGCAGCGCAGCTGCCACGCGCAGAAATTTTGCCGTCCACCGCCATGATCTGCCGGGAAGCCGTGCGGATTGGCGCGCCATCGACGGACTCGATTGACCAGCTGAACACCGGCTTCGACCCGATCTGGCGGCGGGCATTGAGCAGATTGGCAGCGACCAGGATGTCGATCGGCGTGGTGATGGCCGAGGCCAAGGCACCTTCGGTGCTCCAGATGCGGATATCGAACATGGCTGATTTACCCATGGTATCGGCTATTAAGCCAAATACGCCGCAGCTTCAAACACGACACGCTACGACCCGGATCACAAGTGATGATCCGGATCGTGATTGTCGGGATGCCAGGGCAGCCGCCGATTGGCGTCGCCCATGACGGCGGGTCAGGCCGCGGCTGATTTCAGCGCCGGGCGAAACACCAGATTGACGGCGACCGCCACCACGATATTGCCGGCCAGTGCGAGAATGCCGATATAGACCGTGAAGGGCGGACCGCCGAGGCTGAGCGCATGTAGCGGCTTCAGGCCGTTGAGCCAGACCAAATAGGTGCCTCCGAAGAAGCCGACCACCCAGCCGGCCAGCAGCGCAGGGGCCCGGAACCAGTTGAAATACAGGCCGAACACCAGCGCCGGCAGGGTTTGCAGGATCCAGATGCCGCCGAGCAGTTGCAGATCAAGCGCGAATTGCGTGGGCAGCAGCATGATCACCAGCAGCGCGCCGACCTTGACCACCAGCGAGGCCCGCTTTGCGACCGTCGCCTCGCCGGCCGGCGAGACTTTTGGATTAACATAGACCTTCCAGAAATTGCGGGTGAACAGATTGGCGGCACCGATGCTCATCACCGCGGCCGGCACCAACGCACCAATCGCGATGGCCGCAAAAGCAAAGCCCGCAAACCAGCTCGGGAACAGCGTCTGAAACAGCGCCGGCACCACGTCATTGGCGCTGGTAAGTTTCAGATGTGCCGCATGCCCCATATAGCCGAGTAACGCCAGCAGACCGAGCAGGAGCGTATAGGCCGGCAGCAAGATCGCATTCTTGCGGATGGTGTTGCCGCTGCTCGATGCAAAGATGCCGGTCAATGTGTGCGGATACATGAAGGCGGCAAGCGCCGAGCCAAGCGCAAGCGTGGCATAAGCGACATACTGACTGTCGTTGAGCAGCAGGCCGCCCGCGCCCTTCGCCTTGTAGGCCTCGCCGGCCGCTTCGAACACATTGGCATAGCCGCCGAGCTTGATCGGAATCAGCGCGACCGCCGCAATCACCACGATATAGATCATGATGTCCTTGACGAAAGCGATCAAAGCAGGCGCACGGAGGCCAGCGGAATAAGTGTACAGAGCCAGAATTGCAAAGGCCGCCGCCAGAGGTAGCTCGCCATGCAGACCGAGCGACTTGAACACGGCCGTCATGCCGACAAGCTGCAGAGCGATATAGGGCATCGTTGCGATCACGCCACTGAGCGCCACAACAAGTTCGAGCAGGCGCGAACCATATTGGCCATGCACCACATCAGCCGCCGTGACATAGCCATTGTCCTTGGCGCGCTTCCAGAGAAGCGGCATCACCATAAATACAAATGGATAGACGACGATCGTATATGGTAACGCAAAGAAGCCGTAAGCGCCGACCGTATAGACCAGAGCCGGAACGGCGATCACAGTATAGGCGGTATAGAAATCGCCGCCGACAAGAAACCATGTCACCCATGTCCCGAATTTACGGCCACCGAGGCCCCATTCGTCGATATGGGCGAGCGTTTCCGGTTTGCGCCAGCGTGCCGCGACAAATCCCATCACGGTCACGAGTGCAAAAAAGAAGACAAAAACCGCAAGCGCGGTGAGATCGATATCAGTCGTCATCGCGCATGCTCCCGTAAGCAATCCAAGTCAGCACTGCGGTGACGGGCACCCAGGCGAGTTGATACCAGTAAAAGAACGGGAACCCCCATAGAACCGGCATGTCGAAATTGTAGAACGGGATCCAGAGCAGACCGATATAGGGAAGGAGTAATAGCCAGCAGGTGGCGCGCGAGCGTTGCTCAGTCAAGTGAATGCCTTTCACGCAGGAATGAGGTTAGAAATCGCGAGGTTTCGCGCACGAAATAACTATCGGTAGTTGTGAGACGCACCCTAGCCATCACGCAGAGTAGGAGCGAGGCGTAAGCGGTTGCCGGGTGGCAAGGTTGTCTTTCCACCCTGCAGGCTTGCATCGCCTCAATGCGAACATGGCAACCGTCGCTGCCTAGCAAGGCAGTTCAGAATAGACATCCGTGTAAAGCTCAGCGGCATCCGGCTGCGGGCTGCTCTTCGCGAAAGCGACCGCCTCGGCGACGATGTCCTTCACTTCGGCTTCGATCAGTTTGAGCTCATCGGCGCTAGCGTGATTGTCTTCCAGGATCCGCGCGCGGGATCGGTCGATTGGGTCGTTCTCGTTCTTGACCTTCTGCACTTCCTCGCGTGTACGATATTTTGCGGGGTCGGACATCGAATGGCCGCGATAGCGATAGGTGAGCATTTCGAGGATGAACGGTCCTTTGCCCGCGCGCGCATAGGCGACGGCCCGTGCACCGGCTGCCCGCACGGCCCGCACATCCATCGCATCGACCTGCTCGCCGGGAATGTTGAAGGACAGGCCGCGCTGCGACAGATTGAGATTGGCGGAGGCACGTTCGATGCTGGTACCCATACCATAGTGATTGTTCTCGATCACAAAGACGATCGGCAGATCCCAGATCTTGGCCATGTTGAAGCTCTCATAGACCTGGCCCTGATTGGATGCACCATCACCGAAGTAAGTGAGACAGACACGGTCATTGCTGCGATATTTGTTGGCGAATGCGAGACCCGTGCCCAGCGACACCTGAGCGCCAACAATGCCGTGCCCGCCGTAAAAGCCCTTGCCAGGCGCAAACATATGCATCGACCCGCCCTTGCCCTTGGAAGCACCGTCGATCCTGCCTGTTAATTCCGCAAGCACCTGCTTCGGATCCATGCCGGACATCAACGCATGGCCGTGATCACGATAGGCGGTGATGACCTGATCGCCGTCTCCGATCGCCATCTGCATCCCGACCACGACCGCCTCCTGGCCGATATATAAATGGCAGAAGCCCGCAATCAGCCCCTCGCCATACATCTGTCCGCAGCGTTCCTCGAAGCGGCGGATCAGCAGCATGTCCCGGAAAGCCCGCAACTCCTCCTGTTTGGAGAAGACAAAATCCGGGTCGGCATTTTTTTGGGCCATCACAAATCCTCGCGTCACTAAACCTGCTCTTGTCAGGACCCGTGATAGGCGCACGGCCCCGCCGCGTGGATTGTGTTTCGGCAAGCCTTCTTTTCCGCAGAGCAAAATAGGCGCATACTCTTTGCACAGCTGCACATCCGGCTTTCCTATCGGCAAACAGACCTACGGCGCGCATATTGATGGGCGCGGCACGAGCAGCTTGCAAAGCCGTGACTTGCCCTAGCGATCCGTAATCAGTTAGGTCGGCGCAAACGGGCATTGCAAGATGGTGGACCTGTGAGCGACTGGAACGAATTCAGGATTGTGCTGGCGGTTGCGCGGGCCGGATCATTGACGGGTGCGGCCAAGAGCCTGGGACACGATCATTCGACGATCTTCCGCTGGCTAAACCTGCTGGAAAAACGCAGAGGCGTTCAGCTCTTCGATCGAACCTCATCCGTCTACACGCCGACCGATGCCGGGCTTCAGATGGTAATGGCAGCCGAACGGCTCGAGGCCGAAATTATCGCGCTTGATCGATCCATTACGGGACAAGATGCCCGGCTCTCGGGAAAACTCAAGATCACCTCGTCGGAAACCCTGGCCTATCGTATTCTAAATGAAGTGCTTGCGGACTTCTGCGAAGCACATCCCGGCATCGAGATCGAACTTCTTGTCGACAACCGCCAGCTGGACCTCTTGAGGCGCGAAGCCGATATCGCCATCCGCGCGACGCGCCCACATGAAGGTGAATTGTTCGGACGCAAGATCGCATCGACGCCATGGACCTTCTACGGGAGCCGTACTTATCTTACCAAACGCGGTAGACCAGCAACTCTGAATTCGCTGGCAGGGCAGCCTGTCATCGGTTGGGAAAGCACCGCTTCGGCAGCCGCTTCGGTCTGGTTGACGGACAACATCGCCGCAAGCGCGTTCGCCTATCGTTCGAGCAGCTTGATCAACCAACTCATGGCAGTCAAAGCTGGCGTCGGATTGGCTCTGCTGCCATGCTATCTCGGCGATCTGGAGCCCGATATCGAGCGCATTTTTGAACCGCTCGATGAGTTGACCCGCGAGCTCTGGCTGATTACTCACAAAGATCTCCGCAATACCGCACGCGTGAGAGCTTTTTTTGACCATGTCGGCGGTGGCTTGCTGGCGCGGCGCGATGTGCTGGAAGGCGTTCTGAGCCAACAGCAAACACAAACCATCGCATCGGAATGACTTGTGGTGCTGCCTTTCGCAGCAACGCAAGCTCGCTTTCTTGGCGAGATGCAAATCGGTATTGCCGCATGGCAACGCTTCGAGACGAGACGCAAACCATCGCCGTCCGCTAGACAGCACGCAGACAGTCGGCGCGGTCCGTTAGAAGACCGCGACTGATGCGCGGTTGCCTGACGGTCGCTTTCATAGCGCTTTGTCAGATCCGCACCTATAAAAAATGAGGATAAAAGTGGGCGGTGGAAGACGACGTCTCGCGACACCTCTGTTGGATCGCGTTCAGATTCCGGCAGACCTTTGGAATTTTTCGATTGATCAATTGCAGCGGTTGGCGAGCGAATTACGGCAAGAGACTATTGACTCGGTATCTCAGACTGGCGGTCACCTTGGGTCATCATTGGCAGTCGTCGAGCTTACCGTTGCATTGCATGCGATTTTTCGAACGCCCCATGATCGACTGATCTGGGATGTCGGCCATCAGACCTATCCTCACAAAATTCTGACCTGGCGCCGCGACCGCATCCGAACTATTCGCCAAGCCGGCGGACTTGCCGGATTTACGACGCGCAGCGAGAGCGAGTATGATCCGTTCGGCGCGGGCCATTCTTCGACGTCGATTTCAGCCGGTCTCGGCATGGCCGTCGCTCGCGATCTCAAAGCATCGGCAGGCACTCCGGAAGAACGAGCTATCGTTTGCGTCATCGGCGACGGCGCGATGAGCGCAGGCATGGCCTATGAGGCGATGAACAATGCGGGTGCCATGAAAGCCCGTATGATCGTCATTCTCAATGACAACGAAATGTCCATCGCGCCACCGACCGGCGCGATGAGCGGCTATCTTTCCCGCCTCATCAGCAGCAAAGAGTTTCTTACATTACGCGACTTAGGTCTTAAGCTCGCCGGTCAGTTATCTACGAAGCTCGAACGGAAGGCACGGCGCGCGGAAGAAGTCGCCAGAAGCTTGGTCATGGGCGCGACACTTTTCGATGAACTCGGCTTCTATTACGTCGGGCCGGTCGACGGGCACGACCTTAATCAACTCGTTCCGATTCTGCGTAATGTTCGCGAGGCCGATATTGACGGACCAATTCTCATTCACGTCGTGACGCAGAAGGGCAAGGGATTTACACCTGCCGAGCAGAACGCTGAAAAATTGCACGCAGTCGGGCGTTTCGACGTAAGAACTGGCGAGCAGGAGAAGAGCAAACCTGCTCCTCCCAAATATCAGGACATTTTTGCAGAAAGCCTTATCGCGGAAGCCGAGCGCGATTCGCGCGTCGTCGGCATCACCGCGGCGATGCCTTCCGGCACCGGTCTCGACAAATTCGCAGCACGCTTTCCCGCACGCTATTTCGACGTCGGGATCGCGGAACAGCATGCTGTTACTTTCGCAGCAGGCCTTGCAGCCGAAGGAATGATACCCTTCTGCGCGATCTACTCGACCTTTCTGCAGCGCGCATATGATCAAATCGTTCACGACGTTGCGATACAAAAATTACCCGTCCGTTTCGCCGTAGATCGCGCCGGACCTGTCGGAGCCGACGGCGCCACACATGCTGGAAGCTTTGATCTGGTCTATCTAGGTTGCCTTCCAGATATCGTTCTGATGGCTCCCTCAGATGAGGCGGAGCTCGTCCACATGGTGCGAACTGCAGTAACGATCGACGATCGTCCGAGTGCGATCCGCTACCCCCGGGGATCCGGCGTCGGCGCTTTCCCTCCACCGATGCCGTTTGAACTGCAAATTGGCCGCGGCCGGATTATTCGCGAAGGTATATCCGTTGCGATCCTTTCACTAGGAACCAGACTTGCCGACGCGCTTCGCGCCGCTCAGGAACTTGAAGCAAGCGGCATTTATGCAACCGTGGCGGATGCGCGCTTCGCCAAACCACTCGATGAAAGCCTTGTTTCCCAATTGGCGAAGCAACATCCAATGCTTGTGACAATCGAGGAAGGTGCAGCCGGCGGCTTCGGCGCCGCCGTCATGCAGCATCTCACATGGGCAGGGCTTATGGATCATGGCCTCATTTTTCGGGCCATGACGCTTCCTGACCGGTTCATTGAACATAACACCCAGGACCAACAAATCCTCGAGGCTGGCCTTGCGGCAGAACATATCGTGTCAACGATCTGCAGCTGCCTCGGCAAGCGCCGGCCGGTCGGGGCCGCGACGCATGTTGCACGTTAGGCAGCATCGGCGTGGATTTCGGCAATTAACAAGCAACGAACGGACAATCAGATGACGATCCAACTATACGATTTCTGGCGCTCCAATGCCGCTTTTCGTGTGCGCGTTGCCCTCGCCCTCAAAGGCATTCCGTATGAGTCCATCGAGATTGACCTGCTGGCCGGCCGCCAGTTCGATGCCACTTATTCTGAAGTCAACCCAGAACACGTGGTACCGACACTCGTTTACAACGGAGATCGGCTCTCCCAGTCACTGGCGATCATCGAATATCTTGATACTATCCAGCCCGAACCACGACTGATACCCACCGACGCCAGGGAGCGAGCCTACGCTCAATCGCTTGCGCTCGTGTCAATCGCCGATTCGCATCCATTGTCGGCACCACGCGTTCGTAAACAGCTCGGATCGATGTTCAACGCAAATGCGGCAACTGTCGAAGCCTGGTGCAGGCATTGGGTCATCGAGGGGCTCGACGCTTATGAGAGGCTATTGGCGAGACGTCCAGCGGCACCGTTCGCGTTAGGCTTGGTCCCCACCATCGCTGATATTTGTATTGCCGGACAAATTGTGCTGGCCGAGCTCTATGATGCCAAACTCACGCCATTCCCGAATATCATTGCTCTGGGCGAACGATGCTTTGACCTGGCTGCTTTTGCCGAGGCTCATCCGTATCGCCAGCGAGGCTATGTAGGACACTGAAGATGCCGGTGTTAAAACGATGACGCAGAGCCCCATCCCCGCGGTGATTTCAATCGTGATCCGCGGGACTTTCGTTCTTCTTGTGCAGAGAGCGAACCCTCCCGACGCCGGCTATTGGGGCTTTCCGGGCGGAAAGATCGAGTTTGGCGAGAGCATCGCGCAAGCTGCGATCCGGGAGCTCCATGAAGAGACCGGCATTCATGCCAGCGCCGGGCCGATCGTCACCACGATCGACGCATTCGATCGCGGAGGGCGCGACATCCGCGCGCATCATATCTTGATTGCGGTCCTCTGCGACTGGATCTCGGGAGAACCGAACGCGCGAGATGACGCGCGCGATGCGCTATGGTTTGAGCTCAGCGAACTCGCCGGATCTGAACTTCCGATGAGCCATTCCGTCGTAGATGTCGCGATCCAAGCGGCAGCGCTGACCCAGGCGACGAGGCGAGACTCTCACCTCATCTGATCTCGACGCGCAATCGCTTTGACGACCGCAACCATATCGAGCTCACTAAAACCCGAACTCTCGGTCTCACGATAGAGGTCATAGCACATATCCAGCAATGGCGAAGCGATCCCGGCTTCCCGTGCGGTGGTCGCGACCAGCCAGTTGTTTTTTAGCACATCAGTAATGCCAGCCTGCCGTGCAAAGTCCTCGTTCGCGAGTTTCCTGATCTTGACCCGAGATACGTCGCTGGCCATCGGGCCGGCATCGACGATCGAGATGAATTTTTCCAGATCCAGGCCAAGCTGCCGCGCAAAATGCGTCGCTTCGGCCAGCCCGGTGACCATCGTGATCAGGAAGAGGTTGACGGCCAACTTCATTTTCAAAGCACCGGGTACTTCGCCGCAGTTGAATGTCTCCCGGCACATCGGACGAAAAAGGTGGCGGATCCGTTCAATCTGGCCTGCATCTCCCGAGAGCATCGCCACCAATTGACCGGCCTCGGCAGGTTTTCGCGATCCCGACACCGGAGCTTCGATATAGGAGCCGCCAGCGTCCCGGACACTTTCCTCCAGGGCCGCAGAATAGCTCGGCAAAACAGTTGACGTGTTGACGATCACTTTGCCACGCACGCGACGCGCAAAATCCACGTTATCGCGAGACAGAACGTCATCAATAGCCCGATGATCCGACAACATCAGGAAGATGATATCCGATCGTACAAAGACGTCTTCGAGCGTACGCGCAGTCATGGCGCCGCCAGCTTCCAGACTTTCGCATTTCGAGATCGTGCGATTCCAGACTAGGAGCGGCACCCCGGAAACACAGAGATTGATCGCCATTGGCTCCCCCATGGAGCCAAGGCCGATGAATCCCACAGGCCTTTGACTGGAAGTTTCCAATTCCCTCTCCTTAAGACTTTGAGCAGATCACTCATCGCGCCGATATCGACACTGGTGGGCTTTCCGGCCAGGATGGTTCAGCGGGGTTGTTGTTGCCTGCCGAACAACGTAATCGCGGCCCTTCACTCGCGGCCATCGTCCAACCATCCGCTGAGCTCGGCACACGACCGCACCTCATTCAGCAACGCCATTCGCAAGAGCTTCTGTGTGAGCGGGCACGTGTTGTCACTCGCTATCCGCAAGGCTTCAATCAGCACAGCGATCAGGTCGGAACCTTCGCAATTGCTCGCCATACCTGTCCTGACTTCCTCCTGATCCATCGCATTCCGAATGCGATGCAACTTGGCGCTCAATCTAATCAGCGTTCAACCAAGCACAAAGCGAAGTAATTTTATGGCATCATTAGCAGCACTAATAACTTGGATACGCAGCCCGCACTAAAGCGTCTCACGTTGAATGTAGCGGGCTAATTCGATGGCCGCAGGACTCTGAGTGGCATGGGTACGATAGAGATTGATGGCAAATGAAGGCAAAGCGGGCAGCCCGGCTTCCGACGGAATAACGTCGAGATCGGTCGGCACCGCCGACGCCAGCCAGATCGTGACGGCGAGATCGCTCCGCCCCATCGCGACCGTCGCATCCAAACTCCCACCTTCGAACACGGTCCGCCATTGGCGGCCCGATCGGCGCATCGCATCGAGAACCGGTGCCCGAAACCCGCATGTTTCTGTCACCATGGAGATCGGCAATGGCGACTTGAGATAGGCCTTGCCTGCCCTGGCTCCGGCCCATACCAACGGCTGTATGGCCAGCCGCTCCCCGTCGAACGAGCCAATCGGCTCTTCGACAATTGCCAGCTCCAGATCATTGTCTCTGATCAGCTGCCGAAGGATCGGCGAGGAGTTGCAGACCAAGGATACATCGACCTGCGGAAATTCCCGCGTGAATTTCGTCAGGATGGGCGCAAGATAGGCGCCGGCAAGATCGAACGGGACACCGAGTCGTACGGTGCCCGCGATTGCACCATCATCGATATCCGACCAGATTTCATCGTGAATAGCGAGGATCTTGCATGCCCTATCGAAAAGCCGGTCGCCGAACGGCGTGACCTTCATACCGCGGCGATCGCGGATAAATAGCGGGTGACGGCAGATCGCTTCGAGCCTCGCGACCTGCTGACTGACGGCGCCTTGCGACAGGTTCAGTGAACGCGCAGCACTTGTCATGCTGTGGCAATCAGCGACCGTCACGAATGCCCGCAATAGGCCGATATCAATATTCTTTGCCATCAACAAATCGTGTTTTCAAATGCAAGTTATCTACGATCTTCGACCATGGTGTCGAAGGAATCCGCTGACCCGCATCATGACGATGATACATAGATGCGCGCGGCGGCAAAACGGCAATCAGCTAGTGCGCCGCATTGGTCGTACCATCGGTGCCTACGGGATCGACCGACCTTACTGCATTTGCGACCGCTCCCGCGAGCGCGCTGGAAAGCGCTGTCACGAATGATCGTATGGTGGAGATCGAAGCACCCGCCAACTCTTAGCGGATTGTTTACTTAGAAATCCGGAGGATCGCTGCGCACGAATTCCAATCACCTCTTGCAAGATGACAAGCGTCGATTTCTATGCGGCAATGTTACCGCGCATCGTCACACCGCAATCACACCATTCTCTTGAGTTAAGAAATCGCCGGTCCTTGGAATTGAAAATGGCAATCGTGTTCGTCCCCGGTTTCATGCTGGATAGCGAGATGTGGTCGGAGTTAGAGCCGGAGCTCGCTGCTTACGGCCCCGCTCATCATGTCGATCTGCGCCGCGGCACCAGTCTCGAAGACATGGCGGATCTAGCGCTGGAACAGCTTCCGGACCGCTTCATTCTGGTCGGCTTCTCGCTCGGCGGATATGTCGCCCGGCAGATCGCAAGGCGCGTCCCCGACAAGCTTTCTGCGCTCATTCTGATCGCGACATCTGCAAGAGCCGATACGCCCGAGCAAATACAGCGAAAGCAATTCGCGCTCCAATTGCATGACTCAGCTTTCAAAGGCCTCAGCCCAACGGCGATCGCGCCATCATTGCATCCAAAGCGCAGATTGGACAATGCGTTGATTGATCGCATTCGGCAGATGGGCATTCGACTCGGTGCCGATACGTTTCGGCGGCAGTCGGCGCTGGCCCGTACGGGCGATCTCGATCAGCTCGCTGCAGTCCGCTGCCCGACACTCGTGGTCGCCGCCCGGAATGACGATCTCCGCTCCGAGGTGGAGGCCAGCGAGCTTGCTCACGGCATCCACGATGCGACTTTGATGGTGATCGAAAACTCCGGCCATATGATTCCGCTGGAACAGCCCGCTTTGCTGGCGAAGACGATAACCAACTGGCTCCGGCATCGCGGAATCGACTTACCATCAAGCAAAATAGACTAAGGCTCGGCCGTTGCCGGAAACGCATGGCAATGCGCCAGAAAAGCAATGACAAGGGCCAACACCGCAAATCCCAGCAGCGCCCATGCGCATGCAGCCGCGCCCACATGCTCAAGCAACAACCCACCCAAAAGGCCGCCACATGCGACCGCCGTATTCCATACTGTCACGAATATCGCTTGCGCGAGATCGGTCGCATCGCCGGCCTATTTTGCGAAAGCGGGAATCCCCGAAACACCCGGCGAACTCGTTGCACATGCTTGCTTGATGTATCGCTTCCCCACCACGGGCAAGCTCGATCGCTGGCCTTTGTTTATGGACGGCGTGTCCGTTCTCATGGAACTAGCCAAGAGCGTCGTTACCAACACGCTTGCGCCACAGAGCCGTCTCGCCGAAAGCGGCCTCGGTCTCGCCTGCGTGCCAGACATTGCAGTGGCGTCGCAGATCAAAGCCGGCGGCCTGATCAGCGTGCTCGCACCGTATCTGCTGGATCGAACCAAGATCAGCATCATGTGGCCGACGAGCCGGCATCTTTCGCCGAAACTAAGTGCTTTCGTCGAGTACGCCGCTTGCGAGCTTCTCCCTTGCCATGATGGATCGGAGTGAGCTTGCAAGCGACTTGTCGCGCGCGACTGCGTCGCATTACAGCGAACTATTCCCACTCAACTGACGCAGCTTGGCTCGTTCCTCTTCCGTGAGATCGCCTGTCTGCTCGCGTGTGAATCGACCGTTGCCCAATACGCGCGCCGAGTCGTTGGGGTCATAGCGCTGCGTCTGGTTGCGAGATCGATCGTCGCGATCGTTGCGGCGGTCTTCGCTGTCGCTCCCGCCATAGCCGAGCACTTCGACGATGATCACCGATGGTCGTTCGTTGCCGCTTCCCTGATTTGGGGTCGCAGTCTGCTGGGTCGCGGCAGTGGCGTTGGTCGTCGTGAGCGCAGCCGCAATACTCGGCGCCTGAACCGTCGGAATGCCGGTTGCGGTCCCCTGCACCTGGATATTTGCGGCGTTCAATACCTGCAGCGCGGCAAGATTGATATTACCGGATACACGGATGCCCGCTTCGCCGGCGTCGATGGTGCCAAGCGGCGCGATCAGGTCGATATTGCTCGGGCGGGTGCCCGGCACGGTGACCAGCGTGGCGATGCCGGCCCCGCTGGCCGGAGCCGCCGGTGACACCGTGACGACACCGAACTTGTCGGTCTTGCGCAGCGGCGGCGTGAACGTCACAGAGGTCTTGGAGCCACGCCCCGCATTGATGTCGCCGGTGGCGGACCAGGCCAGAATATCACCGCCAAAGGTCGTCATCACGCGGCTCTGGCCGAGCAGCACACTACCGAGCGAATAGATGTCGATATTGCTGTCCTGCCCCTGGGTGACCAGACCTGCGCCAGCGCCCGCCGCGACGCCCTCGACCCCGATCACGGTCTGGCCGCCCGGATTGAGGATCTGAATATCACCACCGAACTGGGTGTGGATGCCCGCGTCATAAGCCTTGTTGTTGAGCACGCCGCTGAACATGGTCAACTTGCCGGCATAGTTCAGCGGATTGCCATTCGCGTCTCGATCCGGGAACAGCGTGGCGATGGCCTCACGGCCACGCAGATAGCTGCCTTTGCGCGGGCTGTTCGGGTCGTTGTATTCGCGCCCGCCCAGCGTCAGCTCAGCGTAGTAGACCTGTCGCACGAACACGCCTTGCTGAAGCTTCGGCAGCGTCAGGAAATAGGCCAACGCGTCAGCCGCGTTACCCCTGTAGGCGTAGCGATTCTGAAGCCAGGCATAGAGTTCGTCAGCGTAAGTCTTCACGACCTTGCCGCTACCGGCGAGCGGTGTGCCGTCACCCGGCAAAAGATTGGCGACGTCGAAATAGCGCTTAGCGAAACTGGCATAGTCCGGCCCAGCCGCGCCGGTGCCGACCACCGTGGCGATGCCCGCGCCGCCCTTGATATTGGCGGGATGGACGAGATCGCCAACGCTGGTGAGCGAGCCGTAATAGCCCTGATAGAGATTGCGGCCGGCCTGGACCTGCATCAGGCCGGGACCGCCAATGATCGCCGACTGATAAATGATGTCGCGGCCGGCCTGCAGCAGCGTGATGTCGTTCGGGCCGCGATTCAGGAACACATCAGACACCGAGCCACTGCCGACGATATCGCGACCGGCGATCACCTCGAACGGCTTGGCGGCGATGTACCAGGTGGTGTGGGTCGGTATGACGAGCCTATCGGTCGGCAAGAAGGTCTTCACCTGCCCGAGCGTGAGATCGGTGATGTCGGTGCCGGCATAGACGCGCGCCGGCTGGCTGTCGCCGGCATGCAGATCGGTGAGCGCATTATCCTCGCCGAACGCGATCGGACTTCTAATGTCGAGATTATACGCCGCATTCGCCGTGGCATTGGTCACGGTCGAAGTCTGTCCGTTGATCGTCCGGGTGACACTGATCACCGGACGCAAGTGCGTCGCCAGCGTGCTCATATCGGCGCCCGACATCGCCACCACCTGGCCCGAACCATAGATCGATCCGGCAGCTAGCAAATCGATCTGGCCGATCGGCGACGGCATCAGTTCGAGCACCGGGAAGCTGGTCCCTAGCTGTGCGGAAAAACGGATATCGCCATTGGCCGCGGCGACGCGCAGCGTGCCCGGGAAGAAGCCCCGGCCGTTTTGCGGCCGGTTCTGGAAATCGCCGCCGCCGGTGAGCGGCGCCACATCGCCGCCTGCCGCATAGAGACCGATCGCGGTATTGGCGGTGTAAAGCGCGAAGGACACTTGCGCGCCCTGACTGAGCGGCGTCGAGGCGCCGACGGGTGTATAAGGCAGGCCATTCTGGTCGAGCGTCACGCCCATGCCGGCATCGGCGGCGCCGCCGAACACTAGGTCGCCGCGGGTCGCGATGCTGACATTGCCATCGCCCGGGATGAAAGTCGGCCCCGGTGACTTGGCGCTGGCCTTGAACACATTCGCTTCGGCAGCCCGCGGGTCGAGCGAGGTGAAGTTACCGGCAAAGCCGTTCTGGCTGATCGAACCGATCGCGCCGGCCTGTACCGTGATATCGCCGCGCAGATTGCTGACCGCGCCGAAATAATCCGAACCATAGTTGCTGGCGCTGGTCGTGCTGACCGTGTTCAGCGTACCGCCGACGCGCAGCGTCAGGTCACCGCCGCCGGTCTGGAGCAACGTGCCATTGGCCTGCACGCGGCCGGTGGAAGCTACCACCAGATCGAGACCGGTCGATATATAGGAGGTGCTGATGCCACCAGAGGCGGCGCCGGCATTGCGGCCAGCCAGCAGTGTGAGATTGCCGCCGCCGAGCGTGCCAATGCCCTGGAAGCCGACCAGCTTGTTGACCGTCGCACTGGCGGTGATGGTGTTGCGGCCGAAATTGATGCCCCAGGCGCCGGGATCGGACGACATCACGCCGCCCCCCTGCTTCACCAGCCAGTTGCCGGTGAGATCGGAATCAAGGGTCCGCGTGTTGCCGTCGGCGATCTGGATATAGCCGGAGACATCCTGCTGCGCCGACAGCAGCACGTCGCCGCCATGTTCGGGATACCAGACATGGCTGGTGCCGCCGCTGGTCTGGCCGAGCAGATCATAGGCGGTATTAGCCGACAACGGGGTCGATTGCGTGCCGGCGGTGTAAACGCCGTAAGGCGTCGCCTCGCTGAAACTGCCACCGGCGAGCAGATCGAGATTGCCGGTGCCGGTGCGCAGCACGCTGAAGAGCTTCGCGTTCAGCGAGGTGTTGTAGGCGGCGTCGCTGAGCGTGAGATTGCCGGTGCCGCCGAGCGCTTGCGTTGTCTGCAGCGCGCGCTGATCGGCGCTGGCGAGATCGGCACCGGCGACGAGGCGGATCGAGGCCGAGATTGAGCCCGGCGCAAGCATCGCGGCCATGGGGGTGGTCGGAGCCGAGCCGGGAATCGCCGGCACGATCGCGCCAAGAGTAGGCATATTCGCCGGATCGAAAGCGAGTATATTACCGCTCTTCGAATAGCTCAGCACTGTCCCGGCAGGAATGGTTTCGCCTGCAACGTAAGCGTGGCCATTCGTGTCAGTCAGCCAATTGCCCCACCAATCATTCGCCCACCAGGCGTAGAAGTTACCGGTGGCGCTCGGAACCGTCCAAGCGCTTATAACGACAAGGTCGGCGTTGGCTTTCTTTTGATAGAACGTATACGTGCCGTTGTAAGTCTGCGTATAGGTCGCAAACTGACTCGTGATGCCGGTGGCATCGAGCACCGTATAAGTCGCTGCTTTCCCGGCCGATGCCCGGAACCCGTCCGAAATACTGCCGCCAATCTTGAGATTGCCGCCGGCACGGATCACCAGCGCCAGCGGCTCGCCGGCACCATAGGTCGCCGAAGCCGTATTGCGATCGGCACCCGGGCCGTAACGATAGCCGGAAAGATCGATGTCGCCCGAGGTGGAGAGATCGCCGGTCGAGGTGATCTCCACGCCCGGCCGCAGGTGATAGGCGCCGCCATAGGCCGACAGACCCGTGACTTTCCCGGCTAGGCCCGATGTGGCGGCGGCATTGATGAAGGCCGTGTTGTCGGCGTCATAACCAGCCAGCGCCGCTTGCGTGATCGCGCTCCCAGCCGGCAGTGTATAAGTCCAGAAACCGTTTATCGCTATGCTGCGGGCGCCAACAATGTTGAGCGGTTGTGCGGCATCGATATTGATGTCGCCCGTGGTCAGTCCGGTGCGCCGCGCATTGAGTTGCACATCGCCATAGGCAACGCCGTCCTGCGTATGCAGATCGAAGGTCGCGTTTCGCGCGAGGGAGACTTTGCCGTTCGCGCTCGTCAGCTCGATATGGCCGCGGTTCTTCGCCTCGATCGGATTGTTATAGCTATCGATCTGCAGCACATTGCCATGGACATCGAGCACGGCGTTCGACGCCAGATTCAGGTCGCCGCTCGCCGACAGACGGATGGAGCCGGGCGCATCGCCTGACGCATCGATGGTGCCGACGACCGTCAACGTGCCGTTGTCCAGCGCCACGGTCACGTTCTGCGCCTTGACGCCATTGTCGATGGTGAGATCGCCATTGCGGATGTCGAAGCTGCGCGCAGCGAGGAAGCCGCCCTGGTTTAGCGAGCCGTTGAGTGCGGCGAAGGCCGCGTTGGACATCGTGCCACTGACGACGCCGAACATGGCGCTGCTGCCGTCATCGTCCGCCGCGCCCTTCAGCGTGCCGTTCAGCACCGCCAGCCCGTTCCGCGCGTCCACGCTGAGCGAGCCGGCCAGCGCATGGGTGGCGGACACGTCGATGGTCGCGCCCGCTGCCTGCGTTACGCTGCCCAGCGTGCTGGCGAAGGACGCTGTGCCGCCGAAACCATAGACGGTGGCGGACTGGATCTGCGACGCCTGCCCTGACAGGTCGATGCGGCTGCCGCCTTTCAACGCGATATCATGGGCGGCGGTGACCGCGAGCTTGCCGCTCGGCAGCAGCACCGTGGTGCCGATGGTGACGCTGTCGGCAGCGAGAGCGATCTCAGCGCCGGCGATGCTGGTAGTCGCCGCGCTCGGCGCGACGCCTGCGGGCGCCACCACGTTCAGCGCGGCGCCGGCCGTATAGGCCATGATCGACTTCTGCTGGCCGGTGAGCAGCGGCGTGATCAGATTGAGATTGCCGCCCGTGCCGCTCTGGCCGAACACCGCGCCGGTCGCCGCGCTCGGCGCCTGATAGACGAACAGCTTGCTGTTGCCGCCGGAGATAATCTGGTTGCGGCCGGTGACATTCGCATTGCCGAAGCCATAGGCGACGCGGTTCGCCGTCGAGACATCCTGCGAGACGAACCGCCCGAAGCGGAGCTCATTGGCGACGAGATCGAGCGTGCCGCTGCCGGTGCCCGCGCCACCCGCGACGATGGCAGGCGGGGTTGCGCCCGGGATGCCGTTCCAGGTGATGGTGTCGGCGGCGATCACCGCATGATCGCTGGCGGCGCCATAGCCATACAGCGCCGACGTGTTGAGCACGAGATTGACGCCGGTGCCAGTGGCATCGAGACGCGTGCTGCCGAACACGTTGATGGCGCCCGACGCGCTCAGCGCAATGCTCTGCAGCGCCGGCGCGCCATGCAGCGGATCGCCGTTGACGAGCTGGTTGAACAGTGCCTGGTCGAAGACGAAGCCGGACGGATTGCCGGCAAGGGCGATATCGGCAGCGCTGCCGATATTCACCGTATTGACGGCCAGCGAGATGTTGCGCGCGCCGAAATGCGCGGACGGGCTGAAGCTCGACACGCCGCTGGTGGCAATCGCCAGCGTGTTTTCAGCATAGAGCTGCGAGCCGGCACCAATGGTGATCGAACCGTTGCCCGCACCGCCCAGGAAATCCAGTTCTCCATTGGAGAGCGCCAGTACCGCGGTTTGATTTGCGCCGTAGGGCATCCCCGACGACAAACTGTCATAGGACACAGCGCCGCGGCCGATGGTGCTCAGCGTGACTTTGTTGCCGATGCCGATATTGCCACCGATCAGCAGGATCTCACCGGCCGTAAGGGTCACACCGTCGCGGACCGCGAGATTGCGGCCACCACCGAAGAGGATCACACCATTGGTGATGGTGGTGTAACCATTGATCATCAGCCGCGGCGCGCCGATCGCGTCGATCGCATTGGCGTTGACCGAGACGCCGGTATAGCCGGTCGCCGGTCCGCCATTGGCGATTTCGTCCACGCCCTGCATGACGACCTGCCCCGCACCGCCGCCGGCCGCGCCCTGCAACAGAGCGGTACCATCGAATGTGAGCGCCGGCTTGCGGGCCGCGCCGGTCGAGACCGGCGCCTCGAACGAGAGCTGCAGCACCTTGCCGTCGGCCGGCAACAGCGCGCGCAGGCCGCCGAACTGCGCCGTATTGGCGCTCAGGAAGTCGCTATAGCCCTGCTCGTTATATTGCGAATAGGCGCGCACCGCGGTGCCGGAGGTGATGAGCGCGGTGATCGGCAGGCTGCTGCGGATCGACGTATTGGCGATGCCGGTGACCACCGAGGCTGCATAGGTGCTATTGCCGATGGAGAACGGCGCAGCGAGAGCAGCGCGGCTGGCACCGGCGAGTTCGACGCGGAAGGCGCCCGGCAGCAGCGCGTAGTTCGACGGCAGCAGCGTGTAGGTGCCGGCCGGCAGGCCCGGCACGCCGGCTGGAATCGTAACCTGCTGACCGACCGCCGGATCGCCCGCGCCGTTTTCCGGCGCCGTCGGCGCGTAGGCGGACTTGTAGCCGGGAATGATGGCATAGACCCTGTCTGTCGACTTGCTGAACGGCGTGTCCGGATTGGCGTTGACAAGCGCGGTCTTGAGCACATCGACCGAACCGCCGCGGCCGGAGATGAAGCCGGCGCCCGCCAGATTGCCGCCGCCAGACGTATCGACCACCGCCCCGCTCTGCACATTCACAGATGCGGCGTTCAGCGCGACGCCGGACGATGCACTAGTGATGTTAAAATTGAGCAGCGGCAGCGGCCTGATCGCCTTGCCGTTGTAATTGTAGGTGACGCCGTCGATGGTGCCACCATAGGGAATTGTCACGCCGTCCATCGAGACCGAAGTGAGACTGCCCGGCAACAGATCGATCTGCCGGCCGGTGACGGAGATGGCGTTACCATTCAGAGGGGAGCCGAGGGTGATATAGCCCATCGGCGCCCGAACGATGCCACCCTGCTCGACCACCGGCGCAGCCAGTATCAAAGTTCCGAATACCGACAGCGGCGCATCCGGAATCGTATCGGTGGTGCGGCCGATGCGCAGCGTCGGCAGCATTCCGGACGCAAGAGCGGTGGCCGGAATACTCAAACGCGCGCCGGCGACAACTTCCGCCACCGTGCCAGTGGTCGGATAGATCTGCGCGGCGAGCAGGTTGATATTCCAGTCCGACGCGATCGTGGTGTAGGTCTGTCCGTTATTGGCGAGGGTCTTGGCGTCGAGGATCGTCGGCAGCAAGCGGATGTCGCCCCGGCTGATCAGGGTAACCGTCTTGAAACCTGGAGCCAAACGGTCGGTATTGCTGCCGAATGCCGGATCGTAGATGTTGTTGCGCCCTTCTGAGAAATGCAGCGGACCGCGCACATCGATCTGGTCGGCGGTCACGGTGAAGGTCGCATCGGTCGGCGCGCCGCCGAGCCCTGCATTGCTGAGGCGGCCGGTAGCTACATTGTCGGGGTTGGCGACGTCGCGCGCCATCAGAGTTACAACCGGCGCCGCCAGAGTCACGCTGCCGGTCGGCACGACGAACGGCAGTTGCGACAGGCCCTGCGACCGGAACACCTGTTCCGGACCCGATGTGATATCCGGCGCGTTCAGCGTCAGGCTGCGGTTCAGCGACAGCGACACGCTACCGCTAAAGACCAGAAAATCATCCGACTGCAGCGACAGGCTGCCGAAGCCGCCCGCCGCGATCCGGTCGGCGCTGATCGTCGCCTGGCCGAATTTGAGCGAAGCGGCGTTGGTGCCGGGCGCGATATTCGACGGCAGCGCCGAGGCCTGATAGGCCTGCGTCACCGTTAGCAAGCTCGGCATCAGCACATTGTCGGGTGCAACCGCATCGCTGCCGTTCTTGGTGAAGAGCGGCGTCAGCAGCGCGACCGAAAGATTGCCGCCGGACGCAGTAGCCCCGCCGGCGAAGGCGTGCATGGCACCGTCGAGATAGAGACCGCTATAGGACGAGAGCGAGATCGAACCGCCATCACTGGCGACCATGACCGGCTGGCTCGCCGCAGCGTTGCCGTTGATCACGTTGATCGTGGTCTGTGCGCCGTCGGCGACAAGTTCTGAGCCGGGCCGCAGCATCACGAAGGAGCCGTTGCCGTTGATGGTGATGCTGCCGCCGCCGGTGGCCTGACCGTAGAGATGACCCGAGAGATCGCGCGCATTTGCGGCGATGCCGGAGACGTCGAGCCTGGCGCCGGAGCCGATCCAAACCGACATGCCGAGGCCCTTGCCAGTCGCGTCGAAATTGCGCGCCGCCGCCAGCGCGCCGCTATTGGCCACATTGGCCAATGTGATATTGCCGCCAGGGGCCGTGAGATCGCCGAGCACGCTGAGCTGACGAAACGCGTTCAGCGTGATGCTCTGGCCGGGATCGACGTTGATCGACGCGCCATCGCCAACCAGGACGGCGCCGCCGCTATTGCCGTTGTTGAACGACGACTGCAGCGTGATGCTGGCGCCACCGCGCTGGGTCAGCGTCGATGTGCGCTGATTCTCGGTGAACAACGGCGGCGTCCAGAGCGAAAGCACCGAAGCGGGATCACTGCCCGATGGCGCAGCATAGCTGCTCGCGGTGAACTGATACACCGGCATGGTCGGCGCAACGGCGACATCGGGGCTGACGAGCAAGTTCTGCGCGCCATTGACTGTGTAGGTCGAGAAGCCCGTATTGAAGAAGGACGGCGCCAGCCCCTGGGCGGGAATGATCGAAGCCGTTACCGGGAGAACGATGCCGGCCGCCAATTGCGTGCCGGCAGCGTAAGTGACCGGTGTCGATTCGATGGTACCGGCTTTGTGTACGCTCACGACGGGATTAATAGTGAAACCGGCGGGAAATACCGCCGACGGGACGATCGTGCCGGCCGGGATCGAGCCGAGAATAGCGCCGAGGACCGTTCCCGCCGGGACTGAGCCAAAGAACAGATTACCCTTGGTATCTCTTGGAAAGACACTGAGCGGCGGTATCCAAACTGCGCCCGTCGGGACATTTGGAATCGACAGAACCGTAACCGCGTAGGGCAGCGGCGTATCGAAATACATGACACTTGTGCTGGTGGTCAGATCAGCCGGCAGCGGCACTCCGGCTGGGATCGTCAGTGCCTTGCTGAGCTTCACCGCGACCGGTGCCGCGGTCCCCGCCGGCAACACGCCGCCGGTCAGCAGTGCATCCTCACCGATCAGGACAGTGCCGGGCGTGGACACTTTCAGCGCGCCGCCGCCAGTGACGCCGTAGCCGATGATCGACCCGTCGATTATGAGATTTGCCGGCCCCGACACTGTCTTGCCCGACGTATCGACATCACCGGCGATGATGGTGACATTGCCGCCCATGCCGCCCAGGGTCTTGCGGTTGAGCAGAATGGCGCCGCCCGACGAAACGTCGATGGTCGAGCCCTTTTCGAGCGTCACGTTATAGGTCGAGTCGAATGTGACGCTGCCACCGTCGAGGAAGCCGAGCGCGGCGACATCGGCGCCGCTGGTGGCGCCATTCGACCACATGCCCTTGGTCGAGATGGTGGCGCCGCTGCGCAGCGTCAGTTGCGAGGTGCCGTCCACCGCCACGAGCACGATATTGCCGGTTGGTGTGGCGAGGATATTGGTTGCGGTGATGCTGCCCGAGGGCGCGGTGATATTCGCGGCGATATCGACGTTCGGTGCCGAGAAGACCACCTGCGCGCCGGGCGCGAAAGCGAGTGGCGCCTTCACAGCGATATTGCCGGTGGTCGCGATGCCGAGCCCGCCGAGACGATCGCTATTCAGCGTCGACGCATCGAGCCAGACGGTGTTGACCCGCGCAGACGGCATCACCGAGCTCGCCGTCATGCCAGCCGTGATGCCAGCGATGTCGCCGATTTTCACGTCCGAACCATAACCGCTGGCCAGACCCGTGCTGTTATATTGGCCGATATTGAGCTGACCAGCCAGTGCCACCTGGGTCTGGCCCTGTTTGTAACCGTCCGTCGCCGCCGCCGCGCGGGCTTTGGTCTGTCGCTGGCCATTGACGACGTCGTTGATCATCGTCTCTTCAAGCAGCGCAGTCGGCGCCGAAACGATCAGCGAGCCGGCATCGCGGCCGACTGTGTAGCCATCCTCCCAGCGCAGCGAGGTGCGGCCTCGATCGAAGATCGTGGTCCAGATCTCGGTGAGGCTCTCGTCCTGCTTTCCCTGGATATTATGCGTGCGCGAGAAGCCGCCGGCGAAGGAAACATAAGTCAGATTCGACGGCGCCTGATCGACGCTATAGATACGTCCATCGCTGCCGACGAGATTGGTCGAGCGAATCCATCCGCCGGCATAATCGAGCGAGCCGCCCGAAAGATTGAAAACGGAGCCCTTCTGCGCAACTACTTCCGGCGCGCTGAGCGTAATGCTGCCGCCAATCGCGACCCATTCGCCGATCGTATGCGCAGTATTGGCGACATAGCCGCCAGCTTCGACGAGACCGCCCGCGGTATAATAGCGATCGCTCGCATAGCCGCCGGCACCGGCCGGCACCAAAGTCAGCGTGCGCAGGTCGATCCACACATCGTTGCTCTTCAGCACGCTGGAATCGCGATTCGCCGGCGCGTCGCGCAGTTCGTTGCCCTGCAGGTTGACCTTGATATTGTTACTTTCCATCGCGAGCGCCACGTCGCGCACACCGGAAACATCGAGCGTGGCGCCACTCTCGGTGAAGATGCGCTGCTTGGCGGTGATCGAAATTTGGCCGCCCTGCGCAGCAGTGTAGGAGCCGTTCTTGAATGTCACCGAGCCGCCGGTGACGATCTCAATACGCGACTGATCCACGCGATCGGCGAGCAGCGACAGATTGTCCAAACGCGCAGCGACATTGGTCGAAACGGTGCGCGCCGTATTCTGCGTCGCCGAATTCGCAAGCAGTGCATCACGCTGCGAATTCATCGCGGTTTCGGTCGAGTCGAGCTCCGGCAAAATCGCGGACAGTGCATTGCCGGTCAGCGTGACGCTGCCCGCGCTGTCGCTGGCCGAGTTCAAAAGATGGATGGTGCCGCGCTGATTCACCGTGGTCGACGACAGCAGCACGCCGTCCTGCACGACGCTATGGCCGGTCAGCGTGATATCACCCTGCTGCGCGAAGCCGATGCCGCTATTGGTGACCACGCCGCCGCCGGCAACCCATGTCCCCGCGCCGGTGCCGGTCCAGGTGCCCACCGCGATCTCGCTGCCGCGTGTGGTCGAGAAGGCATTGACGTCGGTGCCGAGGCCCGTACGCAGAATGAAATCGTGGCCGGCCGCGAGCGCTATTTGCCCCTTCGGAGTCATGATCGCGCCGGCATTGGTCACGGCACTGCCAAGCAGCAGGACATATCCGCCCGCCGTCGTCGCCACGCTCGGCGCATTCGTTGCGATCTGCGCACCGGCTTCGACGAAGATCTTGCCGGCGATGCTGCCGGTGCCGCCCTCTCCCGCGCCGGTAAAGCTCGGCACATAGCTGCTGCTGACCGACGCGGAATAGACCGTCGATGGATCCACGATATTCGCCGTCGAGGCGATCAGCGAGCCGACATTGATTTGGCTGTTGCCGCCAAAGATGATGCCGCTCTGATTGATCACATAGACCTGGCCGTCGGCTTTGATATTGCCGAGAATCTGACTCGGGCCGGTCGCCGCATTGACGCGATTCAGCGCGACCCAACCGTTATTGCCCTGCTGATCGAAGGTCAGCGTGGTCTTCGCGCCGACATTGAACGACGTCCAGTTCAGGATCGCCTGCTGCGAGGTCTGGCGGATGCCGACCTGCGTTTGCCCGTTTGCATCGACCGCTTGCACCGGTGCATTGGCGCCGCTCCAGCCCGCTGGCACGTTCGGCAGCAAGCCACCGGCACCGAGACCGTTCGGAACATTCATCGGTGCCGTCAGCGAGGTCTGCCGCGCAGCCGCTGCGGCGCGCGCCGCCGCCTGTACCGCCTGCATGTCCTGCACTGCTTTCGCAGCCCGTGCGAGCGATCCCTGCGTTTGCCGCGCCACCGCCGCTGCCTGCTGCGCCGCCAGCGTGACTGCATCCGATGCGAGGTTCGGCGCGGCCAGAACACCTCCGCCACCGCCATTGACCGAACGTGCCTGCGCCGCGCCGCCAGTCATCAGCATCACGGCACCGACACTGGCACCGGCAAGCATCACGCCGCGCGAGACACGGCGAATAGGCAGAGAAGATAAAGCGGAAATCATAGACGCTGCGGACACGGGCGATTCCTCGGACTTAGCACTATGCCGTCAGTCACGCGGGGGACTGAAAGGCCTCAGCATTAAGACTGGATCGTCCGCGAAATCGTGCACGCTTTCTTAAAAGAATCTTCCGTCGTCGAGATGCCACCTCGTCAACCCAGTAGCACCAAGCCTCCCGGGAGAGCTCGAATTCGCGCATCAACCGCCTGCTCTAGACGGATCAGGATACTGTCCATCTGGTCGATGCGGAACCGGCCGGTCATCTGCCTGTCCGCCAAGGCAGCATTGATCAGCACGATGTGGCCTGGGCGGTAGCGATTGATCTCGTCGATCGCGTCCCGCAGCGGAGTATTGTGAAAAACGACGATGCCGCGCGACCAGTTGGATGCACTTTCCGGATCGATCGCCGTGGCGTCGCCGAGACCATGATCGCTATATCTGAGTTGCTGTCCTGCATGGAGCACGGCACTTTGCCCGCGACATTCGACATCGATGTCACCGTCAAAACAGGTGACATGAACCGCACGATCGTTGCCGCGCACCAGACGGCGGATGTCGAAACGCCCATGCTTTGCCTGCGTCCGGCCATCGGCTGCGAAAACCGACAATGCAGGCGCACTCGACGAAGGCAGATCGAACGATGCTTCGCCAGAAACCAGCTCGACCTGAGCCTGTCGACCGTCGACCACACGCAAGGCAAGGCTTGTCTGCGTATTCATTCGCACGGCCACATCTCCCGCGAGCTTGATGTCGCGCTGCTCGCCGGTCGCCGTGCGATAATCCGCACGGAGCTGGGATAGCGACGGCCATAAATCTAGCGGGGGATGGATGACGCCATAAGTCACCGCCGCCGCTGCAGCAACGCCGCCGCCCAAAAAGACGCGTCGATTGACGGCCCGTCGGCGTAGATACACCAGCATTTCGGTGGCACTCCTGCCATCGTCCTGCA
The DNA here is from genome assembly GCF_021184025.1 of Rhodopseudomonas boonkerdii. Classification (NCBI taxonomy): domain Bacteria; kingdom Pseudomonadati; phylum Pseudomonadota; class Alphaproteobacteria; order Hyphomicrobiales; family Nitrobacteraceae; genus Rhodopseudomonas; species Rhodopseudomonas boonkerdii. The sequence goes on from NZ_CP036537.1 coordinate 5,332,190, forward strand.
AATCGCGGCCGGCCGACGCCACATCGCTCCAGGCCCGACTTGCCTCGGCGAAGGCGCGGGCGTGCTGCGGACTGGTGGCTCGCCAGCCCTTCAGCGCGGCAGCATCCGCGGCGGTCGCTTGTCCCGATACAAGCCGCTGGACCCAAACGACGGCTTCGCGCTGGATCTCATCCAGCTCCGGCGTCGTATTGTGCAGCTTGATCATGATCTCGGCCCGCCCCCAGACGTCGATGCGCCGCATGCCTTGTCGGCGCACAAAAACAAATTCGTCATATCCTAGACTGCTTTCATTCGCCGATCGTGCACGATCAGCGCCCCAGTTCTTCCCGGCGAGCCACAATATATTCGTGGGCCAGCCGCAACTCCTTGGACACAAGCCGCAGCGAGACGCCGAGCTTGGTGGCGATCTCCTGTAAGGACAGACCATCGACCCGGGCCGCCAGCAGAATGGCACGGCGCCGCGCCGGCAATTCCGTCAACACAGCTTTCATTGCCCGTAGATCGGCACGGGCCTGGGTTATCCGAAGCGGGTCTGGCATATCGTCGGCTAGATCGAGCAAGCCCTCGATTTCCAGTGCAGACAGATGCCGCTTTTCGGACTGATAAAGATCGAACGCAACATTCAGGACGGTTCGGAAAAGATAGCTGTTGGGGCTTTTCACTCCGGTGCCGACATCCAGCCGTGACAGCCGCAGCCAGGTTTCCTGCAGGACTTCGGAGGCAAGGTCCGCCGATCCGAGCCGCGGTGCCAGACGCTTCCTGAGATCGTCATAGCGATCGAGAAAAACGCGTCGCAGCGTTGTGAGACCGCCTTCACTCATGGCTGCCCCGCACGCATCGACCCGCTGTCCTGGCGGCAGCCTGTAGCGCCGACGGTCTGTGGCACCATCATGATCAAGGCCGGCTGAGTGAAAGCGGCCGGCGGGCGTTGTTCCAGTCTGACGCCGAGCAATGCAGCGTCGATATTGCGGTCGATCGCTGGCGTCCCGGCCGAACTGAGCCGTTGCACATGTTCGACATTGCCCCGCGGACCGATCCAGATCAGCGCAACTGCACGGAACGTGCCCGGCTCCAGAACGCCCTGCCGGCAAAAGCTCTCGCGTAGCGCGACCTGGATTTGCGCGTAGTAACGCTGTGCAACCGCGTGGCCGGACGGCGAGTTTGCGGATGGCACATCCTGCGAAGGCAAGGACAATATAAACGAGCCATCATCGAGAAAACGGGCTCGCAGACCCGTGCCTTCCAGCAGCCTTACAAGAGCATCGAGCGGCGCCATCCGTCCGGCGACAGGATTCGATATGCGTCCCTCGACGAGGCGCGCCTGATAGAAAACCTCACGCCCCGTGAGGTCGCCGTAACGCGTCAAGGCATTTGCAAGCGGCTGTGCTTGGATCTCGAAATCGGGCGGCAGTTCTTTGACCGTGTCAGGCGCGGCGGCAGCGGCGCCCGACATGAAAAACAGCGCCAGAAAAGCTAGGCCGCCAAAAGGACTGCACCAGACTCGCCTCAACTGACCGCCCCGCCGAAGTCGCATCGCCGCAATCGCAGGAGCTGAATTCCACGCGCCACAAACGCAATATGCATCGGCTGCTTATCGTCGCAACGCGATAATGTACAAGCCGCCCTGAACGGAAAGGAGCAATAGAGGCCCGACACGACAGTTTTGCGACAGCCACTATCCCGGTCGTCGCGCTCACCCTGGCTCGCCCGATGGCTCTCCGCCCGAAAGCCTCTGCTCACCTGACGTCAGATGCTCCACGAGCGCACGCGCGGTCGGAGCGATATTTTCCTGGGCCCGCGTGCAGACAGAGAATCTGCGCGTAGCCCAATCATCGGCGAGGCGAACAAATGCAATCTGCATGAAGCGCCGACAATTGCGCGCCGTCGTCGCCGGAACGATGCCGAGGCCGACGCCGTCGGCCGCCATACGGCAGATGCCTTCGAACGTTCGCGTTCGGACGCGGGTCTTAAGGCGACCACCGGCGATCAGCGCACGCCCATCGAGATTTTGCTGCAAGGCGCCTTCTGCCAGGCCGATGAAATTCTCATGCACGATATCGGTGAACAGAACGTCCTTGCGATTCGCCAGCGGATGGTCGTGATGTGCAACCACCACCAATTGATCGATCGCGAACGGACGGAGCCTCAAGCCATCGGTGCTGACCGTGTCGGAGATGATACCGATCTCGGTCAAGCCAGCCGAGAGTGCCCGCACGATCTCCGAACTCTGCCGCTCACGCAGATCTACGTCAGTGTGAGGATTCGCCGCCATCCAAGGCGCAAGCCGTTCCGGCAAGAACTCGGTGATTGCCGCCGTGGGCGCCATCAGCCGGATGACGGTCCTGAGCCCTTTGGCATGCTCATCGAGTTCACCGCGCATTTGCGCCATCTGGCGCTGAACCAGCGCTGCATGATGTGCCAGTGCCTCGCCCGCATTGGTGGGAGACACGCCACGCCGACCTCGCTCAAGAAGCTTGACCCCGCTTGCAATCTCCATCGCGCGCAGGCGTTCGCTGGCAGCGGGCAACGAAAGTCCGGCGGCGATAGCGCCGTGGGTAATGCTACCCGCATCAACGACGGCCAAGAAGAGCCGGAGATCAACGAAATCAAAACGCATGGCGATTGCTTATCAAGCATCCAGACTTCGGGCTAGCCGAAGTCTGGATGCGGAACATCCGCATTGTGGCGACTGAGGGGACTGATAATCGGGGCGGCACGATCGAACGAGCCGGCCACTAGGACTCCTGCCCCTATGCAAAAAACATCAATGCCGCAAGGCGTTGGGAGAAACAGCATTGTTCTCCCGTTTATCGTGGCCGCGACCTATTTCATGGAAAGTCTGGATACGACGATCATCGCCACGGCTTTGCCGCAGATGGCGCAATCCTTCCATGTCGGCCCCAACGAAGTCAGCCTGGGCATGACGGCCTATATGCTCACGCTGGCGGTGCTGATTCCGATCAGCGGCTGGATCGCGGATCGGCATGGCACTCGAACGGTATTCGGTAGCGCAGTGGTCATTTTCACGATCGCATCCGTCTTATGCGGATTGGCCGACAGCGTTCTGTCGTTCACGCTTGCCCGCGTGTTGCAGGGCGCCGGCGGAGCGATGATGGTGCCGGTGGGGCGCATGATCGTTGCGCACAACACCGATCAATCGCATATGCTGCGCGCGATCTCGACCATCACATGGCCCGCGATCATTGCGCCGGCGGTCGGCCCGACTGTGGGCGGCCTGATCACCACCTATGCATCCTGGCATTGGGTGTTTTTCCTCAATGTCCCGTTTTCCATCGCTGCCTTTGCCGCCATCATCATTTTCGTTCCCAACCAGTCCGGTCAGGGCCGCAGGAAACTCGACGTCAAAGGATTGCTGCTGACCAGCGCATCCCTTGTGGCACTGCTTTACGGGATGGAATTGGCAAGCCACCAGGAGACGAGCCTGATATTTGCAGGCGGCATCATCAGCGCCGGCGTTGTCATCGGCCTCATGGCCATCCTGCATCTCCAGAACACGCGCCAGCCAATCCTCAATCTCGCAGTATTTCGCGTGAAGACTTACACCACATCGGTTTGGTGGGGCGGCTTTGCGAGAGCGGGAATGGAAGCGATCCCCTATCTTTCACCGCTTCTGTTTCAAATCGGCTTCGGCCTTTCGGCTTTCCATTCCGGTCTATTGTTGCTGGTCACCGCAACAGGCAATCTTGGAATGAAAACCCTGACCACACCGATCATGCGGCGCTTCGGCTTTCGCGTTGTTGCGATCGTGAATGGCACGGCCGTCGCTTTGAGCATTCTCGCCTTTGCATGGGTAACGCCCACGACACCGATGCCCGCGCTGTTTGCGGTGCTGTTCGCGTATGGCGTGACGCGCTCGCTACAACTCTCGACGATGACGACGTTGAGCTATGCCGACATTTCAGAGGAGCTGAAAAGCTCGGCCAGCACCTTGTGGAGCACGATGCAGCAAATGACGACCGGGCTAGGCATCGCCTTTGGCGCCGTATGCCTACGCCTCGCCAGCATCGTCCGCATAAGCGAGGATGCGACGGGCAGTCACCCTTTCACGGTGACTGATTTTCAGTGGGCGTTTGCCGCCACAGCGTTACTGACGCTGCTCCCCACCATCGCTTACTGGCGCCTCCCGCATGATGCAGGACATAGCATCGCAAAGAAGTAGAAATGAATTACTTTCCTATGGCTGCGGCGGAAGAATACCTCTGAAAATGCGAATGCTGACAGTCCCAAGATTCTGCCAGCATCCGCTGTCGACCATCTCGTTCCAATCGCTAGCCACTTAAGTTGACTGCAGAACTGTCGGCCTCTCCCGCGTAACTCGCATCCGGTAGCTCGCTGGCGGTATCTTCAGGAAAGATCGCGAGCGCCGCGGCATAGATCAATGCACCGGCAAGAGCTGCAACTGGTACGCTGATATCGATGCCTCCCGCGATGCCGCTCCAGATGCCGGTGAACAGTGTGGTCTCGGAAAGCAGGAACCCCACCGCGACCGCCGGCAACCACGCAAGCACCGCGCGCAGATTCCAATTTGCCGCGGGCCAACGCATCTGACGATGGAAATATCCGATGAGGTTAATGACGATCCATGGCGTCGTAGCCACTGTAAACAGCGTGACAAAAGCGATGAATGCATTGACGGCGTCCCAGACGAAGGCGCCAAGGAACACAATGGCGAGACCTAGCAGTCCCACCGCCAACGTGATCCACGCGCGCGATAGTCGCTTGAAGAAGGACGACAAATCGAGACCTGGCGCGTAGAGGCACAGCGCGCCATGCGAGAGCGGCCCGACGACTCCGATCAAGATGACCGGGCCGATATACCAAGCGGGACATCCCTGAACCATGCCACCGATCGGGCCAAGTTTTACATCAAAGATCGAGCCCTCGAATGCTCCGAAAGTCATCACGGCCAGGCAACCGACGAAAAGGCCGCCGCCATTTGCAAGGCCGATACTGAGCGCCGAATGCTTGTTCCGCGAAATATAGCGCGCATAGTCATTCGAAAACGGCGCATAGGAAACAGGCACGGCGAGTGCTGCGATCATCGCCATGAACCAGGTTGGCCAGAACGATCCGAGCACATAGGCGCCACCCGCATAATTGATATCGAACTGAGGCGCCATCGCGACGAAGCCGAGCAGGAACAGCAGGCCGAGCGCAATAGCAACGAATTTTTGCGCGGCGGCGACTTTGTCATGCCCATAGATAGCCAAGCCGATCGAGCCAAGCCCCATGACGAGGTAACCGCAAGATTTGATCGCCGCTCCGCTCTCAACATGAAACGCGCGGGAAAAACCTCCAGTGATCGCATCTGCGCCGGTCCATATCACCAGCGCGAAGAAGCCGAGCGAGATGAAGAAAGTGAGGAAGGATCCGATCAGCCGCCCATGTCGACCGAAATAGGCACCACTGCTGACGGCGCTATTGGTGCCTGCGCTGCTGCCGAGCAGGGCAAACGGCCCAACCAGAAGACACCCGATAAAGAGACCGACTGCAATGGCACATTCAGCGCTCCAGAAGCCGAGGCCGAACCGAATGGGAAGCCAGCCGAGCACGACAAGATTGAAACACATCTGCGCGCCGACAAAGACGCCGAACAGGCCAATGGGCGAGGCGTATTGTCCGCCTTCGGGGATCCGATCGGCGCCATAGGTTTCGATTGAATGTCCAGTCGATGACAAGTGCTGCTCCTTTATGGTTTGCTTCAAGTGATTTGTTCATCGCATCGCCTATCCACGGGCGTGCGCCTTCACCGAGCCGGACAGGCCCGCTTCGCGTGTTATGCCGTTCGGAACTCCGAAACGCCGGGACGAAATAGCCGGCGCGACTCATTCGATCAGGACGTCGACGATCCCTGCTCAATATGCCGGGGGGCGCTCTCCCGGTTGCCCCCTGCCTTTGCGCGTGCCCGCGCGCCAAGCATATTGGCCAGTGCATCCCGCCATCCGTGAATGGCGCTCCTGATCAATCCCATATTTCGGAATGACGGGATCATTTGTCCTGCCATCAGAAGACCGAGAAGTCGCGCCGCGACCGCGATTTTCCGCGCCCGGTGATGTGGCTGCATGCGATCGAGCGCACCATCGTCGAGCGGCTTGAGCTTGAGGACGCCCGCTTGTGCTAAGCTGTCAATGAGCTTCGCGCCGGCCTTCGTCCGTGCTATCATGAGATTGACGTTGTCCCGCTTGCCATCAACATCCCAAGCGTCGCCGCAAACGATATCGGCCTGTTCGCCCATACTATCTGGGCAGATCTTGCAGCGGAATTGAACATCCGGTCCAAACTCCTTGAACCAGGTATCGTCGAAATCCTGCTCATGCGCACGCCCATCCGATGCCTCGATACGCGTTGGACCGGGACATCCATGGCCGCGATGCCGCATCAGGCTGATGTCGTCCTCAGCGAAGCCGTAACGCGCGGCCATGCGCACCGACGCGCTATGGCTGGGCAAGCCGCCGCATGGAAATGAAATCGCGGCACGCATCAGCTTGTCGATACGCGCATCACGCTTGGCCATGTTACGAACGCCCGCGACGTCGCAAGGCTTGCCGACAAATGCGAACGGCTCGCCACGGTCCAGCACCTCATGGAGCCGCGTCAACGGCGCCACCGGCCCGTAGCGCGAGCCGGCAGCACGGCGGATATCCTCCCTCGACTGGCTGACGCAGGCGACGCTTCGCATAGGTCGCTCAGGATCGGCCATCACATGCAATACGCTCTTCACCTCATCGGCCTCAATCAACCGGGTCGTGATCGCCGTGATCGCGCCGCCTGATGCCCCTTCGAAGCTCATGCGACCATCGACGACCTCGCTGACATAAGTCCCCCGCCTAACTCCCCACACAGGATCGGCGCGCGCCTCATCACCGTCCTTGTGCTGTCGCAGGCCAGGACAGATCGTCAGAATTTCGTCTTCCACTTTGGCAGCCAGCTCGTGGCCCGCCACGACCGGACGCAAGAAGCCGTTGCTCCCCATCGTCATTTGCAGACTATCGCGGCCAGCGACACTCTCGCAAAGCCCGCACCCGACGCACATTCCATTTTCGACGATGCTGGCAATGCCTTTGCCTGCCTGAACACGTTTGGCAGCGTGCGATTTGGCCTCACCGCGATAGACGACGTTTGCTGACGTTGCGGCGGCAAGGTCTCTCAAAGATGGCATCGGTTCAGAACAAGTCGGCATCGCTTACATGATCCTCGGTTGTCGCGGGCCACCAAATCGGCGGCTACGCGACAACAGGATCAGCAACGCCTGTGCCAAGGCGCGAACACGGCCACAATCAACTACCCTCGAACACACCCAATCGCCGAACAAAGGCGCCGCAACGCATGTCGATATTTGAGTATACTGATCATCTATACTTGCAGAGATAACGTTATTATCAAATCACCAAGCGCCGACTTCAGACGATATAGATCGAATATTAGGTAGATACTTTCATTCTCAATAAGATACAGCGGATTTTATCTTGCATCATCTCATCGCATTCGCATGTCGCGCGCTGTCGTGGCAACAACGATGCACGCAAACCATGAGGCGATTTTCAGTTTGGAAAACCACGCTGTCACATGTGCAAGGGCCGTAAGAGCGATCTCACATCGTCTCTCGTCGATCACAAGCAAAAACAGCTAATCGATGAACATCTTCGATGCAGAAGAACTCGGCAGCGCCTAGAAATCAGTCAAACACCGATCACGCAAGCGATCGTGTTCTAGTAATACAGATACCGGAAAGCCCTTGATCGGACGTGCGGAAGCAACGCGGCCTGCGGCTCGGGGTAAGCACAAGATATCGCTTTTTGAGATCAGCCCGAACAATTCAAGCGCCGGCTATCGGCAAGATAGCTTGGAACAATCGATCTTACCAAAGCGAGTATGAAGGCCGCAGATGTGCGGTCACAATGCTTAGGTTTTTATACTACGGATCGATTCTTTTGTTCTGGGGCGCGACGGGATGCGCGCGATTACTGTTCGTCGATCTCGTGCAACGATCGAGCACTGAATGGATCCGTCAAAGCTTCGCTATTTCGACCTGTTCACGCAGGCACCTGCTTCGACCCTGGGTAGCAGGGATGCCAGGGAGGAAGGATTCTAGACCGGCTATCAGAAAGGCACTTCGCCCCGGTCGACACCGATCGTCTGCCCCGTAATATTGACCGACATGGGAGACGCTAGGAACAGATAGGGCCCGACGACATCGGCGGGATCCATCAATCCGTCTAGCGCCTGCCCAGACAGAATATCGTCGAGCATGTCCTGCTGCGATCGCGACTGACGGTCGGCCATTTCCTCCAGCGATCGGAGGGAAGCATCGGTGCGAACCCATCCAGGCGCGACCGCATTGGCGGTGATGCCGCGCGGCCCGAGCTCCTTAGCCCATGTTTTGGTCAACCCGATGATCGCATGTTTGGAAGCGACATAGGCACTGAATAGCGGTTCCGGCGCGCGCCCCCAGGCGGAGGATGTCGAGATCACCCGACCATTCGCACGCATGCGAGGCAAGGCATGCCGCGTTGTTAGGAATGTGCCCGTAATATTGATGTCGATGATGCGCCTGAAAATCCGCTCGTTGTCCTCACTAAGGTCGGCCAGCGGCGTTAGTCTTTCCAGGCCGGCATTGTTCACGAGGACATCGATATCTCCGATCTTAGCGAACACGTCTTCGAGCGCTGCGCTGTCGGTCACATCTGCAATGTGACCGCTCGCAAACAGTCCATCGGCGACCGACAGCACCGATGGATCGTCGGCCAAAAGATGAAGGTGCGCGCCAAATGATGCAAAACCTTCGGCGATCGCCCGCCCAATGCCACGGCTCGCCCCTGTCACGACGACCGTCATATTCTCGAAATCCATCATCGGGACTCTCCAGCGGCGATAGCGCGGGACGGCGGCTTAACCGTCCCGCGTCGCGATCAATCTGCGTGCGGCGGGCGGTCGATCGTCCAGCTCGCGTCGGCTCCCCACGGGTGGTCGATGAAGAACACCCATTCGCCATTGTCGAGCTTACGCATCACTTCCATCCCGTGGTGATGCACCTCGATCTTCTTGCCGTCTTTGTCCTCGCCGCTGATCAGCCACTGCGACCGGCACAGCGCGAAATCGCCGGCGACGGTGGTATGATGCACGATCACATCCATATGCGGCTTCAGACCAATATAACCGGCCATCACTTCCTTGATGCCGGCGCTTCCCTTGGCGACATTGTTGCTGCCGTGAACCTGCTCGACCCGGACAACACTGGCTTCGGGGTGATACATCTTGGCTGCGGCCTCGACGTCCTGCGCATTAAAGGCTTTGGCCAGCCAATGATCGACGAGTTCGGGTGACGGTGCGCCCACTGTAATTCTCCTTTTCGATGTGATGTCAGATGAAGCTGCATGCCGCATGGGCGGAACGCAACGAGGCGGTGCCCGCAAGGGGCGTTGACAGGCGATCGGCTGCGCGCCGGTCGCCAGCAATTCGGACATTTAATTCGCGTAGGCGCTTTGCGCGTGAGCCACGAACGAGACTGACGCGATATCGGCCTCAACCCGCTCAAGCGCGGCTCCCAGAGCCTCGCCCCCCAGCGCGACGCCCTCGACCTGGACGAATCTAAGATCGTGCAGGCCGATCTTTCCAAGCACAGCGGTGAGATAGGGCGACAGAAAATCGACCTTGGTTCCCAGCCCCTCGCGATACAGGCCACCCGACGATGTGACGATGTAAGTCGGGCGATCCCGCAACAGGCCTCGTGGGCCTTCCGGCGTATGCACGAAAGTTCGTCGTGCTCTTACGATATGATCTAGCCATGCCTTCAGGGCCGACGGGATGGAGTAGTTATACATCGGGCAACCGATGACCACAGCGTCGGCGCTTTCCAGCTCGCCAATGAGTGTCTCGGAAAGCGCGAGCGCCAATGATTGCTCCGCAGTTCGATCCTCCGCGGAGACGAACATCGCTTCGACGAACGCATCGCTGACGTGAGGAAGTGCGGAACGAACCAGATCGCGCGAGACAATCTCACCGCCCGTCAGATCTTGCAGTCGCTGCACGACCTGCAACGAGAATTTCCGACTATAGGATGTGCCGCAGGTCTGCGAACTGCTATCGATATGAAGTATTTTGGTCATCGGATGGCGATCTCGATCCATGTGTGCGGCGTAGCGCCTTGTCGCTCCACATGTAGGAGGATCGCGGAGACCCGTTCAATCGCGATTACCGCACGCGGCGTTTGCAGCACCGCAAACGCCGGCTGCTTGCGCATGGGGTACGCATGCGTCATTGCCCACCGCTACGCATCTATTCTCCAGCCTGCCTGCCCTCCAGAAGCGGGCGGCGGGCGCGCAGGCCCGCACCGACAATATCGAAGAATGCCTTTATTCTCGCGGTCTGCCGCGAGTCCTGATGGGTCACGAGCCATAGCTCGCGCGATAGCTCCTTGATGGGGCTGACGACGCGCTCGATATCCGGTTCCAGATCACCGAGATAGCAAGGCAGAAGCGCCAGCCCGATTCCAGCCTTCGCAGCCATGAGCTGATTGATCAGACTGCTGGATCGGTAGATGATCGAGTCCTGCCGCACCGCTTCATTCAACCATTTCGATGCGCCCGCGGTCGCGGCCAGGTCCCATCCGACGAATTTGTGATGTTCGCAATTCTTCAGACTGAGGACCGGCCCGTGCGCAAGAACGTAGTCGCGGCTGCCATAGAGAGTCCAGGCGACATTAGCGATCTTGCCGCCAAAGAGATTTCCATCGGTGGGACGCGTCGCACGAATCGCGACGTCCGCCTCGCGGCGCGCAAGATCGAGCTGCCTGTTGTCGACAATGAGCTCGATTTCGATCCCCGGATGCGCCCGATGAAACTCCGCCAAGACGCTGTTCAAGATGCGATAAGCGATCGTCTCCGAAGATGTCGCCCGCAAACTCCCGCTCAATCTCGCATCGATACCAGAGATTTCACGGTCGAGCGTCACCGTCTCCAGTTCAACGCGCTCCGCAGCAGCGACAACCCGCTCGCCAGCCGCGGTCGGCGTGTAGTGACCACCCTTCCTCTCGAATAATCTTGCACCGGTTCGCTCTTCCAAAGAGTTCAACCATCGAAACAACGTCGAATGCGTATGCCCTAAATCTGCTGCTGCGCCCTTCAATGTGCCGTTGCGGCCGATGGCCAAGACGAGTCGCAGGTCATTCCAATCACGCATGCGTTGCTCCACCGAGCCAATGAACGTTTCTTGTGCAGACGCCGCGACTGTGTGCACGCTGATCGGCTAGCATCATTCTCCGCCGATCAAGCGGTCGTTCCGCACCATCGCAACCATAGCTGATCTGCAGACGGCAACAGTCAAGCACAGTTTGCATAGCGGAAAACGCAGATTTCCGATCTGAAACGCCGCATGTTGTCGCGATTTGATAGGAGGAGAATGTCTCATCTCTTCGTTGATGCGGAGTCCGGCATGATCCCTATAGACTTCTACACTTTCGCCACACCGAACGGTCGAAAGGTTGCGATCATGCTCGAAGAGCTCGAACTTTCTTACGAGAGTCACATCATCGATATCGAGCGTGGAGAACAGAAGTCGCCGGAATTCCTCCGCAAGAATCCCAATGGGAAGATTCCGGTGGTCGTCGATCATGCAACCAACAAAACGATTTTCGAATCCTGCGCGATTTTGCTCTACTTGGCCGAAACATATGGCCCGAGTTTCGCTATGCATGAAGACGAACGGCTCGAATTGCTGCAATGGCTATTTTTCCAGGTCGGCCATATCGGACCCATGATCGGACAGTTATGGCACTTCAAAGAGTTCGCCAGCGAGCAGATCCCAAGCGCGATCTCTCGCTATGAGAAGGAATGTTACCGACTGTTTTCAGTCCTCGACGATCGTCTGGTAGCACGAGACTACATCAACGGTCGCTATAGCATCAGCGACATTGCCACCTGGCCTTGGATCGACGCGGCGAATAGCCAACTCGGCCTCTCCTTCGAGCAGTTTCCGCATCTCAAAAGATGGCATGCGGCCATATCCGAACGACCTGCAGTGATAAGATCAGCTTCCATTGGTCATCACTCCCCGACCGCTGCGTTTACTCCGGATGGGAGTGCGCAATAGTGACACCTGAATTCGATCTCGTCATTCGCAATGGCACGGTTGTCACCGCAGCAGATGTGGTCCAATGCGATGTCGGGATCAAGAATGGAAAGATCTCGGCGATCGCCGAGCGCTTGCCGGTGAGCGCCAGCGATATCGATGCGAGTGATCTCTTCGTGATGCCAGGCGGCATCGACAGCCACGTTCACATCGCGCAGGACAGTCCCGACGCCAAGATGGCGGACGACTTTGCGACGGGATCGCGCTCGGCTGCCGCTGGCGGCAATACGACCTTTATCCCGTTCGTCGTTCAGCCGCGCGGAGCATCGCTCAGACAATGTGTCGAGGACTATCATCAGCTGGCGGCCGGCCAATGTCACGTGGACTATGGATTCCATCTGATCATCACCGATCCTTCGTCCGTCGTACTCGGGCAGGAATTGCCGGCTCTCGTGCGCGATGGCTACACATCATTCAAGGTCTTCATGACCTATGACGACATGGTACTAAACGATCGCCAGATCTTGGAAGTTTTCGATTGCGCCCGACGGGAGCGCGCCCTCGTGATGGTTCACTGCGAGGGTTACGACACCATCAAATTCATGACCGAGCGCCTCGAAACACAGGCCCGGACCCAACCTTTCTTCCATGCCGTTTCACGCCCGGAGCCCATTGAGCGCGAAGCGACGCATCGCGCCATATCGTTTTCAGAACTAATCGACGTTCCGATCATGATCGTGCATGTCTCCGGCCGCGAAGCGATGGAGCAGGTTCGATGGGCCCAGCAGAAGGGTCTCAAAATCTACGCAGAGACATGTCCGCAATACATTTCGCTGACCGCCGACGACCTGAAAGGCATCGGCGCCCCTGAGGCCGGCGGCAAGTATGTCTGTTCGCCGCCGCCACGCGATCACGACAGTTGGGAAGCCATATGGGAGGGCCTGCGGCTCGGCGTGTTCTCTACATTCTCGTCGGATCATTGCCCGTTCTATTACGATAGCCCCGTGGGCAAGCTGTCGCCGAAAGGCAAGCAGTCATTCCGATGGATCCCAAACGGGATACCCGGCGTCGAAACGCGAATGCAGATCCTGTTCTCGGAGGGCGTCGTCAAAGGACGTATCACCCTTGAGCAATTCGTTGCCCTGACATCGACAAATCATGCGAAAATGTATGGCCTCTATCCCCAAAAGGGATCTATCGCTGTTGGCTGCGATGCAGATATCGCCATTTGGGATCCGCGCAGCAAGCACACGATCACTCAAAGTGCCCTTCACCACGGCTCCGACTATACGCCATGGGAAGGCTTCGAAGTCACCGGCTGCGTTGTCAAAACCATCCTGCGCGGCAGGGTGATTTTTGATAGAGCCAATGATTCAGTACTGAATTCAGCTCCCGCAGGCGAGTTTATGAAGCGCAAATTTTCAGCATATGCCGCGCCCCAACCTCATATCACATCGGCTGAATAATATGAGTCCTGCTATCATCGTTGCAGAACCACTGACACCAGAAGCTTTCGCGCCATATGGCGAGGTTTTACGACCCCCGGACGCGATCGATCGCCAACACTTCGCAGCCGATCTCGTCAATCTGCGTCCTGACGCGCGCCTCAATCTTTCGATTGTGCGCTCGCCGGTCATCGACCTGGCCATAGAGGTCAACGAGCTTGAGCATCATCCCTATTCCGCGCAGGCGTTCATTCCCATCGATGTCGATCACTATGTCGTACTCGTCACCCTAAATAGCGAGGACGACTTGCCTGAATTGCCAAGGATGAAGGCATTTGTCGCTACGCGCCATCAGGGCATTTGCTACCGGCCCGGCATTTGGCATCTCGGAATGACGACCATTCAGCGCCCCGGTGCATTTGCGTTGCTCGTTTACGAAGACGGCACAGCGAATGATTGCCTATTTTGCCGCATCCCCGCCGCTCGGCTTGATATCTCAATGGCAGGCGTTCTTTCATGAATGAAGATATTTTTCAGGCAAGATGGCTGGTGCGGGGCATCCTCGCCAAGCATGCTCCGGACATCGTAAGCGACGGCGCGATTCTCGTTCGTGGAGGGGTCATTGTTGATAGCGGCGACCTTGCGGCTATGCGGCGACTGGCGCCGCTGGCGAAGGTCAGACATTACCCGCGCCACATGATCTTGCCGGGCTTTGTGAATGCACATCATCATGTCGGCCTGACGCCGCTGCAGCTTGGATCGCAGGACGAGCCTCTCGAACTATGGTGGACGACCAGGATGGCGGCCCGCTCCGTCAACTTTTATCTGGATACGCTCTATTCGGCATTCGAGATGCTTGCTTCGGGCATCACTACGGTCCAGCACATCCAAGGGTGGTTGCCTGGTCCGCTGGAGAATATACAGCCCATCGCATCGCGAACGCTCGATGCCTATCGCGACATTGGAATGCGCGCGTCTTACAGTTTTGCCATCCGCCAGCAGAATCGCCTTGTCTACCAGGACGACGACACATTCTGCGCCAGCCTGCCTCCGGAACTGGGTAACGAGTTGCGCGATTACCTGCGCGCGCAGGCCATTCCCTTCGACGACAACTTTGCTCTCTTCGACGCGTTGCAGCGCACGAAAGGTAGCGAGCGCATCAAAATCCAATTGGCGCCGGGCAATCTGCACTGGGTCTCCGATGAGCAGATGAGCGCCATTAGCACGAAGGCCGTTGCGGCAGGCGTTCCCATGCATATGCATTTGCTGGAGACGCCCTATCAGATGGAATATGCACGGCGCCGAACTGGAACCACCGCCGTCAAACACCTGGATAGATTAGGCGTGCTTGGGCCGACATTTACCATGGGCCACGGCGTCTGGCTGAGCGAAGACGATATTGGAATTGTCAAGCAAAGCGGATCGTGTGTCTGCCATAACTGCTCTTCCAACTTCCGGCTCAGGTCAGGGACAGCCCCGCTCAATCGCTTCCATGCGCATGGCGTACCGGTCGGCATCGGTCTCGACGAAGCGGGCATCAACGACGACCGTGACATGCTGCAGGAAATGCGGCTGATCCTGCGCGTTCATCGGAGCCCGGGCATGGACGATGGTGTTCCCTCATGCTCCGACGTGCTTCGCATGGCAACTGAACATGGCGCTGCGACCACCGGATGGGGCGTCTCGATCGGCACGCTCTATCCGGGGAAAATCTTCGATGCGGTCATGATCGATTATGAGCAGGCAACCTATCCGTATCAGGACGACGATATCCCGCCGCTCGATGCGATTATTCAACGCGCCAAGCTGCCCGCGGTGTCAGCGGTCTTCGTCGGCGGCGAGATCGTTTACGAAAATGGAAAGTTTACGAAGATTGACCGCGATGCCATTCTGGCCGAGATCGCAGAGCAGCTCGCTTTGCCTCGTTCAAAGCAGGAATTACAGATGCGCGGTTTGAGCCAAAAGCTCGTTCCACATGTTAGATCGTTTTATGACGGATACATACGCGCGACGTAGCGCTTTAGATTAATAGCATCCGGTTGTCTTTCGTAGATGGCAGCCTGCTACGGCGGCGGCAACAGCCAACATCTCTACATGAGCTCGTAGGCACTTCTGGTGGGGCAAACGGCGACAACGGGCTCTTGTGTCGCATGAATGCCAGCAGTCCGCGCTCTGGTCTCACCGATCGCTTTCACGAATGAGTTCGGGCCTTTGGTTTCGAGCAATGTGAAGTGAATGATGAACCTTCGGTGCGAAGGCTCTCGGGGCCACACCTTCCTCACTAAACCGGCTTGACCAAATATCGAGCTCGATACTATCGGCTAAGCCAACGGGTGACCTCGTGATGACCAACACGGATATAATATGAGCAAGTCCAACGACGATCGTTTGCCCCCCGCCAACACCGGCAATCTCGACGCCGATCATGCCATCAACGCTGAGATCTCATACTTCAACCGCACGGGGAATAAGTTGGCGCTTTGGGCGGTGCTGGACTTGAGCGCCAAGTTTGGGGTCACCGTTCCGACGGAGGTCTGGGCCAAATTTGCAGAGATCGCCGCAGGGATGGTCAGTCTCGCGTCAGACGGCAAGAGCGGCACGCGTGGCCGTGCGGCTGAGCCGTCAGATGGCAAGAGCACGCGTGACCGTGCTGCTGAGCTCGTGCTCGGGATAGGAAATTTCGCTGGCGGATCCCCGTTCAAGGACTACGCAACCCACGCGTCCCACCGAGTTATCATCCAGCGCGTGCGACAGTTATTGCTCCAAGACCTCAAAGATCGGCAGAGCACTCCTGGCGCGTCCTCTTATGGTGTCCAAACCCGCGTCTACGAAACGGTCGCCGAGGAATTCAGCAAAGAACCCGAGACGATTAAGCGCCTGTTCGAATAGGATGATAAAGCGGCGGAAGTTTTCGGATACGGAGTCCTAAAGCGGAAAATCAGCGGTGTCGCCGATGTATGAGTTAACTAAAATGGAGAATTCTAATTTGAATTATTCTCAGGGTCTAAAGTGGATTAAGTAGGGTCGGTCGAAGCTGCTGCCACGAATATATCTCATTGATTTTATTGATATTTTTCTTTTCGGCCGGCGAAGCGGCCAAAGTACCCATTTTTCCGCCATCCTATTGCCACCAACCTTGCCAGCTCCGAGGCCACGCTTGCCTCGGATCTCGGCCGAAAGAAGCTTGCGTCGCCCTCAGTTCTTCCTCTCGCCGCGCGACACTGAGCTCGTCCTCTTCGGGCAGTGCGGCGCGAACGGCTTCCAAGAGGCGCGCCCGGCGCCGTCGTTCAGCGGCGCGCGCTTCGAACTCCGGCAACTCCCAGCCCTTGTCGACAAACTCCCACGCGCCATCAGCAATGGCTGACAGAAACGGCATCTCACCGGCGACGCTCCGGCGAACGGCGGGCGTCAAATGCTTCGATGTTCCGATGCTTTGAGGCAAAACCGGTGTTGGCGACCTCCATCGACGTGGGATCCGTCTGCCCACCAAGAACGAGGGCTACTCGCGGGTCCTCATTGTCGGGACGACCGGCGCCGGCAAGACGACGCTGCTGCGTCATTTCATTGGCTCCACGCATGGCGTCGACCGCTTCCCATCGACATCGACCGCTCGCACGACCATCGCCGATACCGAGATCATCACGGGCGCCAGCCCGTACCGAGCGGCCGTGACGTTCCAATCCGAATTCGAGGTCCGTGCTAATATCGACGAATGCATCGAGGCGGCCTGCCTCGCCGCGACCGAGGGGCAGCCCGACGCCAAGATCGCGGCCGCCCTGCTTACTCACCACGAACAGCGATTCCGTCTGGCCTACCTGCTGGGCGACTGGAGCGGCGAGGAATCTGAAGACGACGATGAGTTCGAGTTCGACGCGGAGAAGTCACCCAGCGAAGAGGCTGTCCATGATGAGGATCGCATCTCCGACAACGAGCGTAGAACTAACGAAGCCGCGGTCGCCTCGTATCTCGAGCGTGCGCGGAAGCTCGCCGTTGAGATAGAAGGACGCACCGTAGCAGATTTCGGCCCGCTCTCGAATCAGGATACTCCCGAAGACAGAGCAGCGTGGCTCGAACTGTACAGCGACCGGCTCTTCGAGAGCGAGGAGTTAGCGAAGCTTTCGCTGGATATCCGCGACGACATCGAAGGCAGATTTGACTTCCTCGACGAGGGCAACCTCGAACGGTCCGCCACGGGGTGGCCGCTCATCTGGTCGTTCGAGACGTCCGACCGCGAGTTGTTCCTGCGCAAAGTGCGTTGGTTCTCAAGCAACCATCACCGGGAATTCGGCAGACTGCTCACTCCGCTGGTCGATGGCATCCGCGTGCAGGGGCCCTTCTTTCCGCTTCTTCCAGAGCTCAAGGGCGCAGGCAGGCTCGTCTTCCTCGACGGACAAGGACTTGGCCACACGGCCGAGTCCGTATCGAGCGTATCGACGAGAGTGACGAAGCGCTTCGGCAACGTCGACGTCATTCTGTTGGTCGATAGCGCGCAGCAGCCGATGCAGGCAGCTCCGATCGCGCTCCTGCGCGCAGCCGGGAGCGCTGGCTACGCGGACAGGATAGCGGTTGCGTTCTCTCACTTCGACCAGGTCAAAGGAGACAATCTGCGCAATATGGCGCAAAAACGCAATCATCTACTCGCCAGCATCATTGGCGCAACCGCCAATCTGCGCCAGGTGCTCGGCGCGCCGGTAGCGGCCGCTCTCGAAAGGCAGATGGAGGAGAACGTCTTCCTGCTTGGCGGCATGGACCGCGAAATCGAGGCTATCCCATCGGGTGTCATCGGCGAAGTAAAGCGTCTTCTCGACAGGCTGCAGTCGGCGGTGGTTCCGACCGCACCGTTCGAGGTGGCTCCGATCTACACGACAAGTGGCTTGGAGCTAGTGCTGCGCGACGCCGTCGATGGCTTCCTGCGGCCATGGGAAGCGCGGCTCGGCCTGGCCTACCGCGACGGCATCAGAGCCGAGCACCATAACCGCGTGAAGGCGCTGAGCCGACGCTTCGCGAACGCCTGGGGCGACGAGTACGACAGCCTGAGGCCGGCAAGCGATCTCATCGGACGTCTACAGGAGGAGATTTCGCGATGGCTCGACAGCCCGGCCGGCTGGACGAGGCAGCCCGCGGGCGACACGGAACGTATGGCTGCGCTGAATCCGGTACGGGGCGCGGTCTTCGTAGCGCTACACGATCTCGTCAAGGCGAGGCTGTCCAACGGACATAGGAATGATTGGCTGACGTCCTATACCTACTCCGGCAAAGGATCCGCGACGCTGCGTTCGGTCGAGATCCGCAGGATCTACGAACGCAGCGCACCACCGATCAGTTCTGCGATGCGACCCGACGCCCGCGCTTTCCTCGTCGAGGTCATCGGCATCGTGAAGTCCGCTGTCGAAACGTCTGGCGGACGCTTCGAAGTACCGAAGGCCGCCTGAGCCCGGTCGCCTCCGAAAACCAAAAGAAGGATGGCCGTCCCCGGCCCTCCTCGTCTTGCACCGCGTGGCAACAATGTCGGCCGTCTAGATCTTACCAGCGGAACACCCGCTTCAGGACCCTGCCCGCTTCGTAAGTGAAGTGCTCGTAACCTTGCCAACGGCATGAACGCCGCTTCGATATCGCGGCCAGCCTTCTAAGGAAATCGGTTCTCGCCACCAGAGGTGTGTGCATCGAGAGGTCCTTGATCTGGACGCCATTGTCATCGCAGACTACGCCCTCATTGCTTTCGAGGTTAACCGATGTCGACGCCGGGAATTTTTAGAAGCTCCCGCTTCAAGGCTTCGGGCGGGAATTCACCGTAAGTGTCAGCCACCGTCTTTCGCCCGTGCCCCGTCATCGCGTTCAGGATGTCGACTGCAAGACCATGACGGCGACCAAGAGTCTTCAATCGATGGCGCCATGAATGATTGGGCGAGATGCGCTTATCGATGATCCCGAGTGACCGGATCCACTTGCTGATAACTTTCGTACCTGTGCCACCGCGAGAACCAAATCGATCAGGCTTCAACTCGGGAAACAATGGTCCCGTTGGGTTTTTCGCCGCGAACGACAAAAAGCCCTCGCCTTCGAGAGCGGGATGAACGGGCACGATCCGCTCAGAGTTTGCGTTCTTCAACGATCCAGCTTCAGCAGCAAAAGCGATGCACCAGACACCCTCGATCTGTTTAACGTCCTCGCCTCGCAACTGACAGATTTCCGCAATCCGGGCTCCAGTATAACAACTAATCCAAGGGCCCCAGCGCAGATGGCTTTCTCCCTCGTTTCGCGCCTTCGAAAGGATAAGGGTAGCTTCTTCGTCGGAGTAGCCCCGTCGGCGCTCGGACGCGCTAGCTTTCAGATCGATCGTGACGCGAGCGCCAGGGTTGATCTCAAGTTTTCGATTGTCTGCCGCCCACTGGAAAATTGCACGGACGGGAGCAAGCTTGCCATCGCGAATGGTTTTGGCAGCTAATCCTTTGCCTAGCAAATCCGCTTTCCATTCGACAAAATTCTCGGCTTTCACGCCGCGCACATCGTCGTGGCCAATAAAAGCGCGGAACTCACCTAGGACCCTCTTCCAGACATACTCAGTCTTTTTGTTGGGCTTCTTCTCTAGCTTCCAGCCATCCAGAATGGTGTCGAAGGACAGCGGCATTGCAGCGGGCAGAGACGGCCGCTCTAAAGGCCGTTGACGCTGATAGCCGGCGTCGACCTTCCCCAGAAGGAACGCTTGATGCTGCTGCATCAGTTTCTGCATCTCGAGCGTGAAGGCTTTGGCCAAGCGCTCTCGGTCGTCTTCGTGCGGGGCAAGACCCCGACGATGCAAATGCTGATCAATGAAGGCATAGCAGGTGTCCCGATGTTTGGTCCGGCGCAGATCTGCCGACGGCAAAGCCTCGCGAACATCGGTGTAAAGTTCGCCGCGCGCCAGATGGGGTGTCCAGAGAGTTGCTCCCACATCAAGATCCCAATCAAGCGGCTGATAGGGATCGAGATCTAGCTGGCGCCGTACCGCGTCGGCAGCCATAGCAGCCTCCCTGGCAATCTCATCTACAGAAAGCGAGCGGCGGCTTTTGCGGAGGTTTGACCAACGCTCCTCGACCTCGGCAAGTTTCAAGGCGTGGAGACGCTTCGCCTCGACCGGATCGCGGGTACCCAGGCTCAGCCGCTCTTCGCGTTTACCGATAAGCTCCCGGAGATCGTCCGGCACACGTCGCCGGAACCAATAGTAGCCGCTGTCTGGATGCTTCCAAGGACGAGACATTGATAGAGCCATGTGTACCACCCGTGTGTACCAATCGGGCGGCAGAAAGCACAATGCTTTCAATGGCCTATTGATTTCATTGTGGTTTTCGGCTGGCTGGCGGGCCATGCGGGAACCCGATGGGCACGACATCTACTCTATAGCCCTCCCAATTGAATCCTGAAAACGGTTTCCAACCTCTTGAAACGACGGGGAAGTTTTATCTTTCGTTTGGCAATCGGCGGGTTTCGACGACGATGACATAGCTATGCCGGCCTTGCAGCTTGCGCTGACGCGAAGGTCGTCCGGCTACGTCGCATAAGACGAATGGACCAAGCGCAAGCTTGCCGACAAATATGTGCAGGCCTTACCGCCTGCGCTATCGGCCGACAGCGATCCGGACAGGCGGAGTTGCCGTTCTCGAAAGCCGTCCTGCGCGAGACGCCGGACCAGAACAAGTCAAACCGCGTCGATGACGGTTATAAGCGGCAGAGCGAGCGCCGAGGGGTATGAGACTCTTGGGCCTTGAGGGGTGACAGGTCGAAGCTTATGAAAACGTGGAAGAATAGCCTATGCTTGTGAGTCAAAGTGATGCACTGTGTTGCAATTAGAATCACATCTCGCTAAGGTGAACAATAGGGGAACATTAGCAGGTCTGCCATGAGTGATCGATCAAAAAAGCTCGGCCCCCGTGTCACCGTCAGCGTCACGCCCGGAGACTACGACACGCTGAACACGCTCGCCGAAAAGGACAACGTATCCGTGTCCTGGGTCGTGCGGCGTGCCATCCATGAATATTTGCGGCGACACCAGCAGCCCGCACGGGCTGTGCGGCGGCCGGCTCTGGACAAGCGGGCAGCGGCACCGGAGCGGACATGAAACAAATGAAAATGCCGGGGGAAAACGAACAGATGCTTCACACAGCAAACAGGCCACGCAAGGCAGCGCCGGCGATGCCCGCCAAATCTCTGGATGCCCTCTACCGCCAGCCACTGGCGGCAAAGCGCACCGGTGCCCTGTACGGGGCCTTTCCCTACCCGACAAAGATTTCCCCGGAGGCGATTGCCCTATATATCGCCGCCCATACCAAACCCGGCGACACCGTGTTTGACGGGTTCGGGGGCAGCGGGACGACCGGCCTCGCCGCGCTGCTTTGTGAACGGCCAACCGAGGAATTGCGCGCCGAAGCGATCCGCCTTGGTCTTGACGTGCAGTGGGGTGCCCGCAATGCCGTTCTCTATGAGCTGGGCGCGCTCGGCTCGTTTGTCGGCCGGACCCTGACCAATCCGCCCGATCCTGCCGCGTTCAGGAAGGCCGCCGAAGATGTCCTGGCGGCCGGGGAGAGCGAAGACGGCTGGATGTATGAAGCGCGCGATCCCTCCGGCGCGAAAGGCTCCCTTCGTCACCTGATCTGGAGCGATAAGCTGCGCTGCCCCGGTTGCCGCAGCTCTGTCACGTTGTGGGATGCGTGCGTTTCGCTCGATCCGGCGGAGATTTCTTCCACCTTCTCCTGCCCGAAATGCCGCCATGAAGCGCCGATGGATGATGTGCAACGGGTGACGGTGCAGGAACAGGATGATGTGCTGGGCGAGCAGCGCGCATTGCGCGGACGCGCGATGGCCCGCGTCTATGGTTCGACCGGAAAAAAACGCTGGTCGCGCCCGGCCACGGCCGCCGACCTGACGCTTATCAAGAAGATTGAGGCGGAGCCGATCCCGTCGTGCGTCCCGCAGGCGTTGATCCCCTGGGGCGATCTTTACCGAAAAGGCTACCACCAGGGCATTACGCACGTTCATCACTTCTACACGCGGCGCAATCTCATCGTCTTCGCCCGCATGTGGGAGCGTGTGGAATCGTATCGCGGCGCGCTCCGCGAAGGGCTGCGCTTCTGGCTGCTCAGCTATAACGCGGCGCACGGCACGATCATGACGCGCGTCGTGGCGAAGTCCGGCCAGAAAGACCTAGTCGTCACCAGCGCCCAACCCGGCGTGCTCTATGTCAGCGGCCTTCCGGTCGAAAAGAACTTTTTTGCAGGATTGCGGCGCAAGCTGACAACAATTGCGCAGGCGTTTGAGACAATCCACGGCGGCAGCGGCAAGGTCGAAGTCGTCCACGGATCTAGCTGCGCTGTCGCGCTGCCGTCCGGCAGTATCGACTATGTATTCACGGACCCGCCCTTCGGAGCCAACATACCCTATGCCGAACTCAGTTATATAAACGAGGCTTGGCTCAAGACCTTCACCGACCGCACAGATGAAGCCATCGTTAGCCCAGACCAAGGCAAGGCCATTGACGAGTACCGGGACCTGCTGACCCAGTCGTTCAGCGAGGCCCGCCGGATATTGAAGCCGTCCGGCAAAGCCACGATGGTGTTTCATTCCGCATCCGCCGAAGTCTGGAACGCCTTGCAGCGCGCCTACCAGGATGCGGGCTTTGACGTGGAGTATGCGGGGGTTCTCGACAAGAAGCAGGGCAGCTTCAAACAGGTCACAACGGAAGGAGCCGTGCGCGGCGATCCCGTGCTCCTGTTGGGGCCCCGTCGTAAGGCCGAGGCCCGGATCGAAAGCAAGACCGGTGCGGACGAATGTGTATGGACGGTCGCAACGGCCCTTCACCGCGCGGCGACCGCCGCGCATGATCCGGCCGAAGCGACGGCGCAGAGGCTTTACTCCCGCCTCGTGACGCATTTCCTCAGCCATCATCAGCAAGTCCCGCTCGACGCGGACGTCTTCTATCGCTGGTACGCCGAACAGCCGCTGCCCGGAGTTCTATGCAGTGCCGGCGACTGACGCAGTCGGCGCGATCAGGTCCTCGGCACGGTCCTTTGAGGAAAGCCTGCCGCCGGCTCAGCGCAAACGGCTGGGGCAGTTCTTTACTGGGTTGCCGTTGGGGGCGCTTCTCGCGCACCTAGCGCTCGACCCCGGCGCGCGCACGGTGATCGATCCGATGGCCGGGCACGGCGACCTCCTTGATGCGGCAGCATTGACGGCGCAGGCGCGGGGAGCTCGGCTCAGCCGACTGCACGGAATAGAGCTTGATTCCGAAACAGCCGCCTTCTGCGGTCGCAGGATGGCGGCTTTGCAGGCGGACGAAGCTGCGGAGAGCAGCCATATTTTCACGGGAAGTGCTTTTGAGCCCGCCGCCATCGCGGCGCTAGATACCCCCGGCTACGATCTCGTCATCACCAATCCCCCTTATGTGAGATACCAATCGCAAAACGGGAACGGTGCCGGTGTCGGTGACGTGCGCCGGGGCCTGTCCGCGATTGTTGATGCGCGCATGGTCGGCGGCGAGCGCGCGCTCTGGCAGGCACTGGTTGACGGCTATTCGGGCCTTGCCGATCTTTCCATACCGGCCTGGCTCCTGTCCGCCCTGTTGACACGGCCGGGCGGTCGCCTGGCCCTTGTCGTTCCCGCCACCTGGCGTTCGCGCGACTATGCCGATGTTGTCCGCTACCTGCTGCTGCGCTCGTTTCGCCTTGAGTACATTGTCGCGGATACACAGCCCGGCTGGTTTTCCGATGCGCTGGTGCGCACGCATCTTGTGATCGCGCGGCGGCTTTCTTGGGACGAGGCGCAAGCGCCCGTGTCAGGCCGGTCGCTTTTGCCGGCAACCTGGCTGCAAGTTGCACCGGCGGCTGCGGGCGGAGAGTCGCTTGTGGGCGGTGCCTTTCCCGGTTCGGAACCGGAGCGGGATTTTGCGGCATGGGCGGGCGCGGCAAACGGGGACGTGCCGGGCATTGAGCGCCGCCCCTTTGCGCTGGATGAGGAATGGCGCACACTGGAGCAACGCCTTGCACGCAAGGGCTGGTTCCAAAAGGCCGAAAACAGGCGCGATGCCCTGCCGCTATTTTCCGCCGGGGACGCAAGGCCGGCGGCGATACCGGAAGGATTGCGGGACATGCTGCCGCCCGGCGCGGCGCCGGCGCACCTCCAGACGCTCGAACAGGCGGGTATCCGGGTCAGCCAGGGCCTGCGCTCTGGCTGCAACCGGTTCTTCTATGTAACGCTTGCCGGTGACGATGAGGGCGAAACCGTCACCGTCGAAGCGTCGGACAGCTTTCAGAACATGCGTTTCCGTGTTCCGGCGGACGCGCTGCGGCAGGTTCTCCATCGCCAGGCCGATATGCAGGCATTTGCGAGCGGCCACCTTCCGGCAACACGCGCGCTCGATCTGTCGGACTGGGTCTTGCCGGAAGACCAGCCGGCCGTCACCGAAGCGACGGAGGCTTACCGCAGGCGGGGCATGTCCGTGCCGCGCGTCATGCCGCCCGAACTGGCATCGTTCGTGCGGCTGGTAGCCCGGTATGCGCCGGACCCCAAAGAGCCGGCGCGGTTCATTCCCGACCTTTCGGCGGTGCGCACCAATGTCCGCCGGCCAACCAACGGCCGCGACGTTCCGCGCTTCTGGTACATGTTGCCGGCCTTCACCGCGCGCCACCTGCCCTCGATCTTCACGCCGCGGATCAATCACGGGACACCGTCCGTCGCGCTGAATACGCAGCCGCCGGTTCTGATCGATGCCAACTTCTCAACCCTGTGGGCGGATGAGAAGCGATGGACAGCGCATGCGCTCTACGCCCTGTTCCATAGCAGCTGGTGCCGGGCGGCCATGGAAGCCACCGGCACACCTCTTGGCGGCGGCGCGCTCAAACTCGAAGCGACGCATATCCGTCAGGTGCCGATTCCCGCTTTATCGGACCGCGACCGCGAGAGACTTGCCGCGCTCGGACAGCAACTGGCTGCGGGTGTACCGACAGCCCGGCACCAGATCGACATGTTCATCCTGGCCGTTTCGTTGCCCGGCATGAATGAAAACAACCTTAAAGACGTAGCGCGCCACCTCGACTCTCGCCTCGAGGCTGCGTGCGTCGCCCGTCAAAGGACCGTCCATGACAGCTGATATTATCCGCATTCGTGAAACTATCGCGCGCTGCCGTATGCTGCGAGATGCAGGTCATGTAGAGGCGGTGCTGCGCAGCGAGTTCCAGGGGCGGTTGCGGCTCATGTTCCAGGACACCGCGCATGAGACCTGGATCAACAACTACACCGAAGGCACGGAAGCCCATACCAAGGTGGGCACTGGATCAGGCAAGGCCGCGTCCCGCTTCATCGACAATCTGGTGGGTTCGACCACGATTGAGTACGAATCCGATCTGCGCAACACTGCTAAGCGCGATACCGGCTACGCGCAGGTGCAGGAGCAGGCAGCGGGGCTGGTCCGCGCGGGCATGCCGGTTTCAACGGTCCGGGGCGTATTGTCGGATACGGTCGAATGGTACGCTTACGATGCTGAGCTTGCAGCAGGGGTCGATCCATTATCCTGCACCGCTGCCGACATCACGCTCGTCGTCATAGACGAGCTCAAGCTGCTTGATGACAGCGTCCTGTCCGCCGAGCAGCTCGGCGGCTTTATCAAGAAGCATCTGGCGCGCGAACAGTCGCGGCCGTTGAGGTCAGAATTCCTCGCCTCCGACCTTGGCATTGACTCGGCTGCATACAAGAACAGCGCGGGGCCTTTGTCGCTGCTGGTGGACGAGGGGCGCAAGGCCGATCCGTCGGCGGGCCTTGCCACCGATCTCTGGTCGCAGTTCGTCGATCATCTGGAGGGACCGGCGGGCACCTTCCGCACCACCGCGTATGTCGATGAAGCTTACGTGACCCTTCTCGCGCGGCTTCTGAGCGCGAACGTGCTGACAGGCAAGGCGGTGCTCAGCACGGACGACGAATTGAAGACAATCCTGAACGGGGAATTCTTCCGCAACAATTTCCAGCTGGAGAATGTGGTCGAGCAGGATTATTTCGGCTGGCTTCTCAGCCCGGTCTACATCGACCGGCTTGTCGCGGTGGCCCGAGACCTCCAGCGCGATCTCTATGCTTACGATTTCAGCTGGTATCCCGAAGAGGATTTATTCGGCCGCTTTATGGCGCAGCTCGCCCGCCGCAGCCAGCGCAAGCTGCTCGGCCAGGAATGGACCCCGCACTGGCTCGCGCGCCTGCTTGCCGACCGTTGCATCGACGGCCTCCCGAACGGGGAAAGCCCCCGGATCGTCGATATGTGCTGCGGGTCCGGCACGATGCTCGCAGAAATCATAAAGGCCACACGGGTCCGGTTCGGCTTTTCCGCCATCGAACAGCTTGAAGACGTGGCGACCGGATTCGACATCGACCCGCTGGCGGTCAGTCTCGCCAAGACGACCTGGGTCGTCAGCCTCTCGGCTGAGATCAAGGCGGCGACGAAGCCCATCGTCATCCCGGTCTATCATGCGGACTCGCTGTTCGCCGTCACACCGGTTTCGGCGTCAGTTCCGCTGGTCGGCGAAAGCGATACCATACCGGTATCGCTTGACGGCACGACCGTACATCTGCCGACAGCGTTGGTGCAGCCGGCATACCGCGAATTTTTCGACAAGATCGTGGACTGGGCCTATGACGAGGCGCGCGATGCGCAGCAGCGCGGAACCGTTGCGGGTTTCAGCAAGGCGGACGCGGATAGTTTTCTCGATGGCACGATCGCCGTGTTCGGGATCACGTTGTCGCCGGAGCTTTACAAGCAGCTTTCCGAGGCGTTGTTCCCGCTGGCGCATCGCATGGCTGAACTGGCCGTTGCCGGGCGCAACGGCATCTGGGCGTTCATCCTGCGCAATACCTACAGGCCGGGGCTCCTGACCGGCCACTTCAACGGGCTTGTGTCCAATCCGCCATGGCTCGCCATGAGCGGGCTGGCCGACAACCCGTACCGGGACTTGCTGAAAGGCCGAGCGAAACTCTACGGCATCCAGCCCGCAGGACAGTCCTTTCTCCATCTTGAGCTGGGCACGATGCACCTGCTTCATGCCATCGACCGTTATTTGGGACCGGATGCCTGCGTCGCCTGTCTTGTACCCGGCACGGTGCTGAACGGCACCCACCACGAAAGGCTCAGGCAGCATGATTTCCTGACAAGCGACCGCCCCGTCCCGTTCGACATCGCCGAAATCTGGCAGGCCGCGCCCGGAACCTTCAAATATCCCGGCGCGGCGCTGGTCGGTCACAAAAGAGCGAATACGACCGGTCTTCCACAAAGCACGTTTAGCGGCTTTGTGGCGACAGACGCGGGGCTGAACGCCGCAGGCTTTTCGGTTCGCACCATCGGTTCGGCGCGCAGCGCCTGGGTGCTCGAAACGGGCGGCGGTTCAGCCGTGGCCGGCGGTGGCGGCGACCTGCCGCAGCAAGGAGCCGACCTTATGCCGCGCACGGCCGTCTGCGTGGACATCGTCCAGAATGCGGGCGCGGAGGTTCGCGTCGATACGCCGACACGCGCTTCCGCGTGGGGATTTACGATCAAATCAGCCAAAGAAATGGCGGCAGACCGCTTCCCCGGCCACGTCGCGCCGCGCTTTCTTTTCCGCATGGCCCAGTCGGAAAACCTGCTGCCGTTCGTGCTCGGTGTCCATCGCGCGCCGCTGGCTCTGCCGGCGCTGCGCGCGGCGGGCGGAACGTGGAGCATTCTCGACGAGGCCGAAATCCGTAGGCAGGGCTTTACCCAGACCGCACGGCGGTTCGCCGCGATCAACCAGAGGCTCAAAACGGTGGGGAAAGGCAAGTCGGTCCAACAGCGCATCGATGAGCGGGGTAAGCTTTCCAAGCAAGTCTTCGGTATGAGCGGGTACCTCATTCTGGCCGGTGCCGGCGGCAAGATCATCTGCGCGGCGTGCGTTCCGGTTGCGCAGGCTCAGGACCTTGTCGTTGACCAGACGCTGTACTGGAAAGTTGTGACGGACGCGGACGAGGCCTGGTACCAGGTCGGCATGCTCAACAGCGAGGCTCTCACCAACGCCACCCTCGCGTTTAACCCGAAGGGCGATTTCGGGGAGCGGCATCTTCACACGCTACCCTACAGAATGATGCCCGCGTACGATGCCGCCAACGGCGATCATCAGCAGATCGCGGTCCTTGCCGAGGATATTGCCACACTAGCGGACGGCCATTGCACGACGGACCTGTATCTGGCTGATCCTGCCAAAGCACTGACGGCGCGCCGCCGCAAATTGCGCACGCTGCTCGAAGCATCGCCGCTACTGGCGCAGCTTGAAACATTGGCGCAGTCGGCGCTGGCCGGTGCATCCACCGCGCCATCCGGCGGCAGCGGTAGCGGGACGCAGGCTCCGGTATGCTGATCGTCCAGAACGCCGCAGAACCGGCGCGCTTGCGCAATGCTCTCGTCGATATGGTCGCGGCGGGCGCCATCGATATCCGCGCCGCCTCCGCATACGTCACGCTCGGCGGCGCAAACATATTGCTGTCTGCCGTCGCAAATGCCGTGGGGCCGGCCGCATTCGCGGCGATGCCCAAAACCCTTGTGACATCCTTTGATTTCGGCCTTACCGAACCTCAAGCCTTGCAGCATTGGCGCGGGCTGGCGAACGCCACTGTTCTGGTGTCGGGCGCGCAGAGGCTGGCGCAGGGCTCGCTTATGCCGCTGCGCGCCTTTCATCCCAAACTATACGTCTTTGGCACCGATCCCCAAACATGCTGCACGCTGGTCGGCTCGGCGAACCTGACCAGCCGCGGTTTTAGCGTGAATACCGAGGCGGCATGGGCACAGCAGGGCGTTCCGCGCGCCGATGCCGATGAAGCCTTCGACAAGGCCCGCTTTGAAACGACTGCTCTCACCGACGACTTGCTCGCAGCCTATACCGCCCTGCGACAGGCCCAGCCGCCGCCCCCCGAAATCGAGCAGGAGGCACAGCCTGTAGCAGCACCGGCACCGGTGGCGGGTGCCGCGTTGCCCTTGTTCCGCGTCGCCATTGAAACCGGAGTGATCAACCCCGCCGACTATGCCGCCATGTGGGTTCACGGCGAGGCCCTTCAGGGCGGATCGAGCAACCAACTGGAGCTGCCGCGCGGCGGACACCGGTTCTTCGGCTTCGTGTTCGACCAATACGACTATCCGCATAACTTGATAATCGGTGAGCCCGTCCTCCGCAGCGGCGCGCGCGTGTGGAACGACCGGCGACTGACTTGGCATGGCAATAACAAGATGGAGCGGATGAACCTGCCGACTGCCGCACAGGGCGGGTTCAATTATGCCGACTCGGCGGTCATGTTCCGCCGCCTGACCAACGATTCCTTCGAGCTGATCGTGACCCCCTGGGAGTCCGACCTTGCACGTTCGTGGCGGCAGGCCTCGGCACAGCGTCAAACGCTTTTTCGCCTCGGCACGGTGGCCACCAACAGGGTTGTCGGTTTGCTGTAAAGCAGCGAATTTAATCGTCTTGTACGGCTGCCCAGATTGTGGTGCCTCCGCGTGCGCGGACCGGGCTCTATGCCGCCGGATGTGCCGGCTCTACGGAGCCAGCCATGCTGTCTCCGCCCATTCGGGTGACGATCCCTGGCACGAAGCATTCAGGGCGAACGAGCTTGGTCACGGCAAGGCGTTCTGCCGGACCCGGATCGAATCCGCCCAATCCGCAAGAGTCTTGATGTCGGCAAGGATGTCGTCGGGCGGCGGCACCGCGCCGTCCCGTGCGCGCGACGGGTCGTGCGCGTCCACGAGGTCGCTGCACTTCTTGAAATTCTTGCGGAATGTCTCGACATCCGCGTCTTCAATGACAGTCACCCGTTTCAGGTTCTTCGTGTCGATATAGTCCCGGTGGCGGTGGATGACCCCGGCAAAGGCGACATCTTCCAGCCCGCGCTCCCACGTCGCCCGCAGCCGGTCATAGATTTTCACGGCTGCGTCCCGGTATCCTTCTTCATCGTTCGCGTCATACAGATTCCGCGCCTCTCGCGCCGCCTTTTCCAGCTTATCAACCCGGTCGCGGATACCGGCGTGCTGCCAGGGCAAGCCGTCCGTGACCATGCCCGTCCCGGCTGGCCCTCGCGACAGGCTGACGAGCTTCATAGGAACAGCCTCGCGGACGGCCTTGTCGTGAAGGTCGTTCACGAACACCATGTCATGGGTGAAGACGATAATCTGGCGGGTTGCGGATTCTTCGACAAGCCGGTCCGCCACCTTTTCGCGCCAGCGATGATCGAGCGATGTCACCGGGTCATCGAACACCAGCGCAGATTTATGCTGGGCCGTCGCCAGTTCGGTGAGGAACGCGGCGAGAGCGACGCAGGTTTGCTCACCCTCGCTCAGGACCATGTGGACCTTGGCTTTCGGGTTGGCAAAGAGGCGCACCTGGTAGTTGGGCGAGCCGTACTGCCCGCCCGAGCGCACGATTTCCACGCGCACTTTCTCCGCTGCGAGACGGACGATTTCCGACTGGAACTGGTCGCGCATTTTCGGGGTGATGACATTGTCGGCGATATCGTTGCCGAGCTTGGTGATGGCGTTGGTTGCCGTGTCAGTGATGCAGGCGCGGACAATGCGCAGGTCATCAAGTCGCTTGATTTCTTTCTTTGCGGTTTCGAGAAAGTCGGCAACCGCCGCCCGGTCTGTCAACGAGTCACGTTCGAGGATCAGCCGGTCGCGGCCCTCAGCGTCGGCCGCTTCGTCAAGTTCCGCAGCATAGGCTTCCAGAGTGGCCGCTAACGCCTCCAGCTCCGCCTTCGGTGACGGCGAAAACGGTGGCAGGATTAGCGGGTCAGCGGTCGAAAGGGCGCGAAGGCATTTCAGGCGGCGCAAATCCGCGCTGGCGACAAAGCGCAAAACCTTGCGGGCAAGGCCGGGGTTCTGGAGGGCGATGCGCTGGCGCGCCTGCGCGATCACGCGCACGTCCGGTTGCCGCGCCGTGAATGCGGCAAGAGCCTCGGAATAGTCCTGCTCGGCGCGCGCCGCTTGTGATTCGGCATCCGCGCGGACGAATGCCTCGAAGCTCCCCAGCCGGTCCTTGGCCTCCGCATGCAGCGCCTGGTGACACAGGACGCAGGCTTCGTCCCCTGTGGGCGGGAAAGGCGCGCCGGGATAAGCCGTTTGTTCCGAATAGCGGCGGGCGGCCTCCCATAGCGCCCGCCATGTTTCCCCGCCGACACCGGGAATGGAAAGGCCGTCAAAGGTCTCGCGCGCGGCAAGATCGGCCGCCGCCCGCTTGTCCCGCGCCGCGTCCGCCAGCGTTTTCATCCCGGCCAGCTTTTCATCCCCATAGGCGGCGGCAAGCCTGTCCAGGGTAGCGATCAGCAGCCGTACATTGCCGGCAAAAAGCCTCTGTTCGGCGGCAGCGTCCGCCGGGTTTTTCAGCAGGTCTTCGTCAAGGCGTGCCAGCCGCGCCCGCTCGTCGGCGCTCATCTCACCAAGTTTCTCAAGCGCGGCAAGATCGGTGTCATGGCTCAGTGCCGACATGATCGCGCCGACCGGCGTGGCCGGGTTCCACGTCGGCTTATCGAAGACCGGGTCGCGGACCGCATTGAGCTGGGTTTCTTCAGCACCCAGTTTCTGCTTGAGCGCCTGGCAAACACCGGCGAGGTCGTCGGGAATATCCAAGCCGAAGGGCCTGAACGCCACTTCGTTCTTTTCCTGCACATGCACCGAGCCGCAGTCCCGGTCAAAGACGCTGACGGCAGACAGCACCGCGTCCGGCTTGCCGTCGTCGGTCCAGCTGACGGGCGGTGCGGCTACACCGTCCTTGAGAATCGAAAAAGTGCCGGTCGCTTTGCCGGCGGGCGGCGGGTTGTACGCATCCGGCATGATCTCGCCCGCCTTGCGCGCGCGGCAGGCGCGCTTGAGCACTCGCCCGTAACCCGACTTGCCGGACCCGTTCGGCCCGTACACGATGGTGAGCCCCGCCGCTTCAAACGGTAGGGACTGGCCGGGGGCAAGCTGGTTTACACCGGCGATATCCCCGACGCTTGCCAGTGCTATCGACTCGCCGCCGGCGGGGGCGGCCGGCAAATGCGCGGCTTCGAGGGCCGCCGGTTCCAACGCAATACCTTCGGCACCGTGCTCCTTCTTGCACAGGGCCAGGATGTCCTTCACCCCATCGTCATCGGGCGTTCCGCCGGTCACGATCCGGCGCAGGGCATCGCGTTGCCAAAGCGGGCGGTCAGCCGACCAGTCGAGTATGGTTTCGAGAACGGTCTTGTTTGCTTTCTTGTTCATTCTGTTGCCCCCGGTACCCGGCCCTTTCCCCGTATAGTTGATAGCGCCGAAAGCCCGCCAATATTGTCTCAGTAACAGGCCGCATCCACGCCCGCGCAGGATAGCATGTAACCTGCGGCAGTGCCCGGTCAGGGGCCAGGTGGGCGCTGCCCTCCCACTCTCGGGCCGGGGTTCTGCCGCTCGGGCTTCGCAATATGATGGCAGCAGGATTCTGACGAGGTTCAGCACATGCCGGAAATGGATGATAGCGGGCGGCATGAGGTCTTGCACATGGCATCCTTCCTGAGTCGCGCGGTTGCCAGCGAGCTTTGCGAACACGCGCAAGTGCAGGCGAATCCCGAATGGAAGGCACTGGCCGACTCGGCAGCGGAATCTCTTTGGGCGCTCTATCAGGCGGTCGGCGGGACACATCTTGGGGACGATGGCACCATATCCAGGGAATAAGCCTGCAATACTTAGGCTTGTGTCGCTCGTCATTGACATGCGTCCCCGTCTTCTTTCTGCTATCGCAGGTTTAAGAAGCGAGATGTTGATCGCGCGCCGGGGGCGGCATGGCAAAGAGCAGGGCTTTCTCGATATACCTTCTCAAGGAAGGCTATGATGCTGCCAACGCGCTGCGGGAGGACCATGCGCTCGATGACGATATCGGCGCGCAGGGCCTGCCGGAAGGCGCAACGCTGTTCGTGCTGGATAGCGACCCGCGCCCGCCATGGTGGAAGTCATATTTCAACGTCGAGAAAAACCTGACGCAGGTCAACAAGGGTGCCCTGGTGTTTCTGCCGGTCGGCGGGCGGTGTTTCGCGCTCTCCTTCGGCCATGTCGCCCATAACTTGATCGACTCCAGCTACGAATATGATTTTGGGCTGCGGGTAACATTGAACAGCCTTGACCCGCACAAGCTTAAAAGCACCGACACGCTCGATCCCGGTGCGGCCAAGCGCCAGCGGACGCAGCTTCCGATCGAGTCTGAGCTGACGCTGTTCGATTTCGACCGTGACAGCACGATCTTGCGCAGCTTGACCGGCAAGGTCCGCGATGAGCACAAGGAACTGTTCCGGCACGCCACAGGCGGCAGTAATTTGCGTATCAGCACGGATGTCGAGGCCGACCGGCTGGCGGCGCTGTGCGAGAAGCTGCTCGATCTATATCAGAGCGAGGAATACAAGGCCGCTTTCCCGGACATCCAGAACATCATGCCGGTCCGTGATCCGGCGCAGATCGAGGCGCTGAACGGCCAACTCCTAGCGGCCTTTCGCGCGCGCAATCCCGACCTCAACCTCACGGTTCCGGAAATCATCAACTACAGCGACAACCTCTACGCCGCCTTCGCCGGAGCCGGGCGCAGCCGCGTCTATGACGATGTCTATATCGGGCGGTACTACGAGTATCTGGATGAACATGGGATCGACCTGAATGCTCTGGGCGTCGAGGATTTGCGCCGTCACGCGCTGGTCCTGACCGACGAGGACGGAAACAGCCGCGACCGCTACAGCATCTTCAAGAGCCTGGTCTTCGACACGACGCTGGAGGACGCGCAAGGCGAAACCTTCCATCTTTGCGAAGGCAATTGGTACCGCATCGACGATACCTATATCGCGCGGCTTAGCGCCTATCTCGATCCGCTATGCGCGGACAGCGATCTCCCGCCCTACGATCATCCGAGCGAGGGCGAATACAATGCGGCCGTTGGGGCGGGGGACGCGGCTATCGCCTGCCTTGATACAAAGAATATCAGCCCGGATGGGCAAAGCGCGGTGGAGCCTTGCGACCTGCTGGCGGTCCGCGACGGCGTCGCTGCCTTCTATCATGTCAAAGTCTCGACGCTCTCGGCTCAGTTGAGCCATCTGTTCAATCAGGGCGTAAACGCCATCGAATTGATGCGGCTGGAACCGCAGGCCGTTGACAAGCTGGAGGCGCTTATCCGGGAAGTGCTTGCCGATGGCGATGCGGATGCGATGGTCACGCTCGTTCGTGACCGGAAATGCCGCATCGTCTTCGGCATCGTGACCCGGAAAGACCCCGCCGGGCGGTCGCTGAACCTGCCCTTGTTCTCCCGCATCAGCCTTATGCGCGGCATGAAGGCGCTCCAGCTTATGGACGTTCCGGGGCGTGTGATTTTCATCGCGGACCAGGTTGTGGCAGCGGAAGGCCGCAAGAAGAAGCGGAATAAGAAGGACGTGCCTGATGAGGTGTAATTGGCAGCCGCCTCCGATAAACGGCCCTTAAAAACCCTACGGGAGTGGTGGGGTGCTCTGGCGATCTTAGAACACCAAAAAATTCCGTAGTGATCCCACTTTTTCATACTTCGATTCTGTACAGTTGAGACTGCCAAGCGGTCCAAAACAGCCGCAGTTATGAGATCTATGTCGGAGCGTATAATCGGCGGTTATCTCAGGTGGAGCTATACCGCCCGGCTGGTGGTGCGGGAACCGTAACTTCAGGCGCACCGCTAGAACCTCGCTATCATGTTGATAACTAAAGAGATAGCAGATCAATTTGTGCGGTAATCGGCGGTGTTTGGCGGGACGTGCGAGATACCGATGAGCACTACGTTTGCTCTATAGCCCTCCAAAATGAAACATGAAGATCGGCCGAAACCCGCTGAAATCAAGCGGGTTTCAGCCGCTTACATTTGATTTCGCGTTTTACGCACGCTTGTTCGCCAGAGCCACGTTCCCATCGACAGCGTAAGGAGGGACCGGCATCATAGGCACATTGCCACGCGAAGGAGCAAAACAAGAGCAAACCGCGCCAGCCGTAAAGGAGCAGAGTCATGGCCGTTGTGATGCTGATGAGCGTTATCCTGATCGCGATGCTTTGCGTCGCGGCCTATACGCTTGCGGTCTATGCGCTGCCCTTCATGCTCGGATTGACGGCCGCGCAGTTCGCCTATCACACCGGCTCCGGCTTGATCGGCGCGGGATTGGTCGGCTTGGTCGCGGCCGGCGCAGCCTTTGGCATCCTGGCGCTTCTCTTTGACTCGCTACGCTCCCCGATCCTGCGCCTCGTCGTGGCGCTGATCTTCGCAGCGCCCGCCGCCGTGGCCGGCTATGCGCTTGTCCACGGCGTCACCAAGGAATCGGTCCCGTCCGAAATCTGGCGGCAAATCTTCTGCATCATCGGCGGCGGCTTTGTCGGGATTTCGGCCTTGCTGCGACTAGCAGCACCTTCGGCCGGTGGAGCTGCGCCCGTTCGCTAAACCAACGACATGATGTCAAACTGACCCGGCGCTAAAGCGCCGGGGCTTTGTCACTGGCGGCCCTCCGGCTCACTACGGCGCTATTTGGGAGCGCGTTCGCCTCCGGGCCGGCGCGGCTGCCGCCGCGTTCTGCTCGATAGGTTGCTAAGGGCTTTGCCCTCGCGCCAGCAAGGTAAGTGGAACCGTCCGGGGCGGTATCCCCAGCCTTCCGCGCTTCGCTTGTGCAGGCCGGGTGATCCCCTCCACCCCGGCCGCCCTTGCTCGTTGCTACCCCAGTCTCGGCGACGGCCAGAAGGTCAGCGCGGCGCACCGCTTCGCTGACCTTTAGACCGAGGATCAGAGACATGACCAACGCAGCCACCAACATCCCCCGCATCTATGTCGCCTGCCTTGCAGCCTACAACAACGGCCATCTGCATGGTGCATGGATCGACGCGGATCAGGACGCCGACCAGATCAGGGACGAGATTTCCGCGATGCTCGCGCGTTCACCGATCAGGGGCGCGGAGGAATATGCCATCCATGATTATGAGAGCTTCGAGGGCGTCACCATTCAGGAATATGCCGGCATCGAGAAGGTCGCCCGCATGGGCGCTTTCATCGCCGAGCATGGCGCACTCGGCGCGGGCTTGCTGGAGCAATTCGTCGGCGACATCGACCAAGCGGAAACAACCTTGCAGGATTGCTATCATGGCCAGTTCGCCAGCCTTGCCGACTACATGGAGGAGCTGACTGCCGAGAGCGTCACGATCCCCGACGCCCTGCGCTACTATATTGATTGGGATGCGATGGCGCGCGATGCCGAAATGGGCGGCGAGTTCTTCACGATCGAAACCGCCCGCGACGAGGTGCATGTCTTTTCCAAATGCTAAGACTATGAGTTGCTTTGCCTGTCTTTGCGGGCAAAGCAATCTGCCGCATCATCGGCATATCGGATTTGCAGGATGGTAAAATCTTTCAAATGAAGTTAAGAAGAAAGTAATAATAAACGTCCGCTCTAAGCGAACAACGTTCCAGATTATTCCAGCTATTTCCAGTGTTGGCGATTTCGGAGACTCTCTATCCGGGCGTTGTCTCGCGCGCTCGTGAGTAGAGAGGGTGCGCCATGCTTCGCATTGATTGGCGTGCGCCCGCGTCTTACGGGCACGCAAAAGCTATTCCTCCCGCCGGCTTCGCTTGGGAGTATCTTCGTCGCCATGAGGATTATCATCGCGACTTCCAGACCATTTCCCGCGTGAAGGAGCCGGCTGCAAACGAGCTGGAAGCATTCACGCAGCGATGGGGTTTGCGATTTCCCCTGCGATCCCGAAACCCCGCCTGACCGGCAATCTCTGTTCTGGATTCCAAGCCTACAGCCGCACGCGGTTCTCCTGTCCCCGGTGCAACATTGCGAAGGGGCAACCGAACCTATCGTGACGCTGGCGCATTTGTCCGGCCTCGACCTACGGCACGCGGCGGACGGATGGCACGGTCTCTGGCATGTCGATGGCGTCACGCATCAATTCTGGCTGCCCCAGGCCGTGCCAGACGTGGCGGCCTTCTACGCTGTATCCTTGCCGATGGATTCCTTCATGGAGCTTCGCGCTCATGCCGCGCGCCGTTTCTGGCGATCCCTCAACGGGCGAGCGCCCGGCGCGGACTTCCGAACCTTGCCCGCCCAGCTCCGCCGATTTCATATCCTGTCCCTGCGCGCACTTGACGCTCGCTTGCGCGGCGAAAGCTATCGCACCATCGCGGAAGTGCTGCTCGGCTTTCGCGGGACAAAGGAGGATTGGGAAGTCGATCCCCGAAAGAACCAAGCCCGACGACTGGTCGCGCACGGCCTGAAAATGATGCGGGGCGGCTACCGCCTCTTGCTACACTATCCGATCAAATCGCCAGCCGAGTGAAACGCAGGTAACAATCAGCGCCCGGCCGCGACCGCCTGTTCCAAGATTCGCCGATAGCCTGCGCGTGAAAGCCATTCGGCGCGCGCAAGATGGCTTTCCCAACATCGCCGCGTCAGCGTTTCGTCGCCGATCGGATCACGATGCAGGACGATTCGCGCAACTTCGTTCCAGTCCGCGCCGTCCGTCTTCGCATCGAGAAGGCGGAGATAGGTGACGTAGTGCTGTTCGTCATAAGGCGTAATGTCGTTTCCCGCTGGCGCTTCGTCGTCCACATCGGGATCGAGTTCGACAGGCTTTCGCATGTCTGCTCCCCGTATCCGAGAGGGTTTGTCTGCGGTGCGCCCCCGCAAACGGTGCTCTCTGACTCTGGTGATCGGGGAGTTAGTAACCGCATGACACGGCCCCACGGCCTTTAGTTCGGAGAACCTGTTGCATACGCCGCAGGCTCCCCGACCATAGGTCGAAGAGTGGTGCCAATTCGGCGACACCATCCTAGTCATGAGGGGTTACTACGCCCCAGAGCGGCGCGTCCGCTCCACTTTCATATCTAGCCGAACCGCGCCCGGATGTCTTTCCCTAAACGGAGCGACAGGCAATGACACGCTGAAATCCATCGACTTTTCAGCTTGCCGCCGGCCCCGATGGGGGTGCCGCCAGCGCATAGGCGCAAATGCGGCACGCTACGCGCCGCCGATCCCCCGCCAAGGTTCGCCACAGCCCGCCGAAGTTTTCGGCGGCCACATCAACGAACCAGAGGTGACTATGGCCATCCGCCGCAATGCGGAGCTGCCGCCGCGCCTGTTGCGCACACAGGAAGCCGCGCGCTTTCTCGGCATCTCCATCCGCACGCTTGAAAAACATCGCACCTACGGCACCGGCCCGACCTATCGCAAGATCGGCGGCCGTGTCCTCTACACCGTTCGCGACCTTGAAGCCTGGAGCGCGGTTGGCACCCGCAAATCCACGCGCGACAAGAACGCCGGCACGGTCTTTCCCGCTCGCCCGCTTACGCCCGACGAGCGGGGCAAGCTCTGAATGCTGCGCGACGATCACAGACCGGCGCAGCCGACCGACAGCAGCGAACGCAGCCGGCTCGACCCCTTCATAGTCGCGACGGGCGACGCCGCGCCGCGCGACCAACGCGATTTGATGGAGCGGCCGTTTTTCTCGCTGGCGAAGACACCGCGCACCAGGCCGATTCTCTACAAGGCTGCCGATGTCGAGGTGCAGGTGCTCGCCATGCCCGAACACGGCATGGCGACCATATGGGACGCCGATGTGCTGATATGGGCGGCCTCGCAGATCGTCGCGGCCGAGAATAGCGGCCTTCGCACGTCGCGCTTCTTCCGCTTCACGCCTTACCATCTGTTGCGCGCCATCGGGCGGCCGACCGGCAATCATCAATATCTGTTGCTGAAAGCCGCGCTCGCGCGCCTGCAATCGACCGTCATCGCCACAACGATCCGCAACGGCCCGCATTGGCGTCGCCGGCAATTCTCCTGGGTGAATGAATGGGAGGAAATGACGACGCGCGCCGGCCGCGTCGAGGGCATGGAGTTCGTCCTACCCGAATGGTTCTACAACAGCGTCATTGACCGTTCGCTAGTTCTCACCATCGACCCGGCCTATTTCCGGCTCACAGGTGGTATCGAGCGTTGGCTTTACCGTGTCGCGCGCAAGCACACCGGCCACCAGCGCCACGGCTGGACGTTCGAGGTTTCGCACCTTCACGCGAAGTCCGGCAGCCTCGCGCGGCCGTCAGACTTCGCGCTCGACATCCGCCGCATCGCCGAGCGCCAGCGGCTCCCCGGCTATCGGCTCCAGATCGAGTGGGAGAACGGCCGCGAGCTGCTGCTTATGCGGCCGGCAAAAGCATCCACAGTGCCTGTTGAAAACCGTGTGGACGCCATCGGCACATCAGGCGCACGCACTATCGGCACATCAGGCGCAAACCGTCCGCCGGACTCTATAGAAGAATCTAACAGAGAATCTAACTCTTGTTATTTGGCGCGCGCGCAAGCGCGCCGTGGTGCCGGTGCCGCCCCGAAGGGCGAGCCATGACACGCGCGTCCGGCATGGCGCTCGCGCGCAATCCTCATCCCATCCCCGGAGACGCACAATGACCCGTCGCGCTTATCGCGGCGCGCACGGCCGTCCGCTGCCGGACGGGCCTGCGCCCTTCACGACACTGGTTGAACTCACCTTCGACAAACGCAAGGTCGAGCACTGGATACGCT
Source organism: Rhodopseudomonas boonkerdii (assembly GCF_021184025.1). Taxonomy (NCBI): domain Bacteria; kingdom Pseudomonadati; phylum Pseudomonadota; class Alphaproteobacteria; order Hyphomicrobiales; family Nitrobacteraceae; genus Rhodopseudomonas; species Rhodopseudomonas boonkerdii. The sequence goes on from NZ_CP036537.1 coordinate 5,372,287, forward strand.
TCGGCCGCAAGAGCTACGAACAGATACTCGACCGTCGCCGCAGCGTCGTCGGCTTCGCGCCGGAGAGCACATTCGCCTTCGTCCGCTGGGCTGCCGGCGAGCATGGCACGATCATTTCCCGCATCGACATCGTGCGCGCCATCGGGCGCGGCGAGCCGTTCCAGACATTGCCCTTCGTCCGCCCCGGTGGCGACATCCTGTTGCGGCTGGATAGCTGGCCGAAGGTGCAGCGCGCGCTTGCCGTCATCGACGCCGTGGAGGCGCTGGGCCTCGACCCCGCCGATGTATCGCCGGACTACTGGCGGCACGCGCACAACCGCCTGACCGCCAATCTGGAGCCGAGCGCCTACACGCCCGAACGTCATGCCGCATGGATCGGGCGGCGGAGGATCGGTCCATGACGCGCGCCGGCCTCCTTATCGCGACGGCGCTCGCTGCCGTTGGCGTCGGCTATCCCGGCCTCACGCCGATGCCGGTCAAACTCATCTGGAACGCATCGGCCAGCGCGCCAATCGGCTTTTACACAATCGACTTCGACGGCCCGTTTGACGTGACTGATCTTGTCGCCGTCGATGCACCCGAACCGCTCGCGACCTTTCTTAGCGAGCGCGGCTATCTGCCAAAGGGCGTGCCTCTGTTGAAGCGCGTGCGCGCCGTTTCCGGCCAGACCGTTTGCAGGATCGGCCACGTCATCACCGTCGATGGCATCATTGCCGGTGCCGCGCTCGAACGCGACCGCATCGGCCGTGCGCTACCCGTCTGGCAGGGCTGCCAGCGCATCCATACCGGCGAAATCTTCCTCATGAACTGGCAAGTCCGCGACAGCCTGGACGGCCGGTATTTCGGGCTGATTTCCACGGACCAGATCATCGGCCGAGCGGTGCCGCTCTGGACCGACGAGGACGGCGACGGCCGCTTTCAATGGCGCGCGCCGACGCGCTGACTTCGCACTTCCCCAAACCAACCAGAAGGAGACTGACCATGCCTGCCAATATCTTTGAACCTACCGCCAACGGTTACGCCGGCCGCGTCCGGCTGTTCGGAATCGACGAGGCAATCGTGCTCGTCGCCATCGAGCCGAGCGACGCCGACAATGCGCCGGCCTACCGCATCCACCTCGACGACGAGGACGGCCCCGAAATCGGCGGCGGCTGGAAACGTGTCGGCGAACGCGCTGGCGACTACATCGCCCTGGAGATCGACAGCCCGCTTTTCCCCGCGCTGTTTCGTCCGGCGCTGTTCCAGGCCGACGACGAGGGGCGCACCTTCCGGCTCGCGTGGAAGCGGCCGAAGCCACGCGAGGATCGGAGCTGATCGGTGCGGTTTCCGATCATCCCTTTGTTCGCGGGAATGCACTCGCATCCCTTCGTCCCGCTCGGCGACAAGACGGCCGGCGCGCGCAGCGAAGGTCAAGGGCGGCCATCGGCCGGCGCTTCGCGCGCACCCTTTACCGTAGCGAGCACGCTGGCAGGCTGGCGTCATAGCGGCGACGGGGCGGCATGGCGTTGTGCCGTCCTGTTGCTCGCCGGGGCGCTTTCCGTCTGCGCCGGGCCGCGCGTGGCCGCCGCGCAATCCGCGCCGGTCGCGCGTCCCGCCGCCGATCCTTATGCCGCTCACATCGCCGAGGCGTCGCAGCGGTTCGGCATCCCCGAACGCTGGATTCGCGCCGTGCTGCGCGCCGAGAGCGCGGGCGACAAGGGCGCGATTTCGTCGGCCGGGGCGATGGGATTGATGCAGATCATGCCCGACACCTGGGCGGCCCTGCGCGTTCGCTACCAGTTCGGTCGCAATCCCTACGACCCGCACGACAGCATCATGGCGGGCGCGGCCTATCTGCGCGAAATGTGGGACCGCTACGGCAATGTCGTGGCGATGCTCGCCGCCTACAATGCCGGTCCCGCGCGCTATGACGAGCACCGTTCGACCGGCCATCCACTGCCGGCCGAGACGCGCGCCTATGTCGCCGCGCTCGCGCCGATCCTTGGCGGTGCGGCCGCATCCGAGGCACCGCCACCGCCGCCCGACTGGCGCGACGCACCGCTCTTTATCGTGCGGCCGAACGACAGCCGGGCGACGGTCGCGCCGTCATCAGACGCGCAATCCGGCGACGCTCGCGCGACCGTTCCGGTGCGCGATCCCGCAGCTACGGCATTGCAAGACGGCAGCATTTTTGTGGCCCGCGCGAGCGTCGGGGATACGCCATGAAGGTGGCATTCCCGCGCTCGGCGGCGCTCGTTCCGGTGTGCGGTCAGGCCGGTTTGCGTCTGGCTGCATACCGGGCCGGAGACGCAGAAAGGGGCGAAGGAGCGGAGGGCAAGATAAAGGAAACCGGCACTAGGTCGGCCGGATTTCTGAAATTGTTGTTGTCTGCACACTGGTTAGGGGGTCCGCGAGCGGCACCACGGTTTTTAATCCCGCGTGCCGCGATGTTGCGCAAAGCCTTGGCTTTGCTGAGTTTCGACCGGCACCATGACCGCCGAACGTCCGATTTTCTTGAGTTTTGGCCGAAGGCGCGTCCATGAGCGCCGATGACGAAATCCGCTTTCGGCCGAAGCCCGGCCGTATCCGATCCGATGCGCCACGAACGGGCAAGACCAAGAGCTTTCTCACCCAGGCGAAGAAGATCGCGCGCCAGCACAGCACCGGCCCGTCCAGATCGTCGCCGCGATCATCGCCGCGTCTAGTTAAGACCCCGACCGCTAAGGGCGGCAAGGGCGCGCGCTCGACTGGAGGACCGGGCGTCCGGCGCGGTCGCGGCGCGGCCTTCGTTCGCGCCCGCACCTTGTCGGGCGGCTGGCGTCACAGCGCGCCCGGAATGCGCCGCATCGTCGTCAAGACCCGCTACGTCAAGGAAGCCGGCAGGAATGGAAGGGCAGCCGCCCATCTTCGCTACATCCAGCGCGACGGCACATCGCGCGATGGCGAGCGCGGCCAGCTCTATTCGGCGATCGAGGACCGCGCCGATGGCGCTGCTTTCCTTGAGCGCGGCCAGGAGGATCGCCACCAATTCAGATTCATCGTCTCGCCGGAGGACGGCGCGGACCTATCGGACCTGACAGCCTATACTCGCGACCTCATGCGTCAGGTGGAAGCCGACCTTGGCACGAAACTCGATTGGGTCGCGGTCAATCACCACAACACCGGCCATCCCCATGTCCATGTCATCGTGCGCGGCAAGGAAGACCTGGGCGAGAACCTTGTCATCAACGGCGACTATCTTGCCAACGGCATCCGCGAGCGGGCGAGCGAATTGACCACGCTGGAGCTTGGTCCCGTCACCGAGATCGAGCAGACCCGCAAGCTGTCAGCCGAGATCGACCAGGACCGTTTCACCCGCATCGACCGGGCGATGGCCGAGGAAGCAGACGACCGATTCCTCGACCTTCGCCACGAGCCGGCCGAGCCGCGCCGCCAGTTCAATCGCGCGCTGCGCCTTCGCCGTCTCGCCAAGCTGGAGAAGATGGGGCTTGCGACCGAGCACGCGCCGGGCGTTTGGGAGTTGAGCGAGCGCATGGAGCCGACCTTGCGCGACATGGGCGAGCGCGGCGACATCATCCGCAACATGCACAAGGCGCTAAAGGCCGATGGCCTGGAGCGCGACCCGCTCACCTTCCAAATCCATGACGGGCCGCCCGAGACGCCCATCGTCGGCCGTGTCGTCGATAAATATCTGTCCGACGAACTGGGCGAGAACCTGACCGTTGTAGTGGACGGGATCGACGGCCGGACCCATCACGTCGCCGGCATCGACCCGGCGCGCGTTGAAGATGCGCGGATCGGCAGCGTCGTCGAGATCGGCCCGCCAGACACCGCGCAGCGGCCATCCGACCGGAGCATTGCCGCCATCGCCGAGGATGGCGTCTATCGGCCGAGCCGCCATCTGGAGCAGGCGAAGTTCGAGGGGCGTGTTCCGGGTGGCGACTATGAGGGCTATGTCGATGCCCATGTGCGCCGGCTGGAGGCTTTGCGCCGAGCCGGGATCGCCGAGCGGATCGACGCCGACCAATGGCGCATCCCCGAGGATTTCGAGAGCCGCGCCGCCGCATACGACGCCGGCCGCAATCGGCAGGCCAGCGTTCGCGTCCTGTCGGTGCTCGACCTTGAAAAGCAGATCAGCGCGGACGGCGCAACGTGGCTCGACCGGCGGTTGATCACGCCCGACGCATCCGACCTTGCAGCGACCGGGTTCGGCCAACAGGTGCGCGAGGCGATGGACAGTCGCCGCGAGCATCACATCGACCAGGGCGACGCTACGCGTCGACAGGACGGCCGGACCTTCTATCGGCGCAATCTTCTCGCGACGTTGCGCGAGCGCGAGGTTGCCAGCGTCGGGGCGGAGATCGCCGCGAGCAAGGCGCTGCCGTTCCGCGCAGCTACGGACGGCGAAACCGTCAGCGGCAAGTTCACCGGCACCGTGCAGCTCATCAGCGGCAAGTTCGCCATTGTCGAGAAGGCGCACGAGTTCACGCTTGTTCCTTGGCGGCCGGTCATCGACCGTCAACTCGGCCGCGAGATTATGGGCGTCATGCAGGGTGGATCGGTATCGTGGCAGTTGGGGCGATCGAGAGGGCCGTCGCTTTGATGGGTGCCGCAGAGATCATACTTCCATCAACTGTCCTCGATGTCAGATTAGAAATGACCACGGGGCGCATCTCTAGGTGGTTGGTAAAATCGGCCGCTTGGCAGGTCCTGACGGAACGTTATGTTCCACGCGGTCAACCCCCGCCCGAAGCGAAAGCTTCCCCCCATGGTCAGTTTGTATTGCTCAGGAGAGAATAAATGCGCGCCTACATCTGGCGTTCGCGGATGTTCGCTAATCATCATTTCTGTTGCAGTGTCGCCTTGCACTCATTCGCAAAATTGATCCCGAACAACTCCCATAGCTTGTCGTATCCCAAGTCGGTAATGAGAACAGTGCGGACGTCTGGCAAACGTTCAATCCATCTTAGCTCGAAGAAACGCGCAGCTATGGCGGCTCCCAGTGCACCTCCGGCGTGTGGACGTCGTTCACTCCAGTCTAGACACGATCTACAAAAGGCTCTTCGAGAGCGCCTCGGCTCAAGATCAACACCGATTTTGGCCAGAAATGTCGCTCCGTTTGGGGTCAAGCGGAACTGCTGACCGGCCGGCTTTAGATAGTCACGTTCAATGAGCGCATTAGTCACCGCCACGCCCAATTTTCCCGCAAGATGATCGTAACAGGTTCGAGCCAGGCGCATCGCCTCGTCTCGTGGACCCGGCCTGCGGTGACGCCGCGGCGTTTCGGATGCCACCAGGGTCAGAGCTTCGAGAGCTTGGCCAACCGTGGGACTGGCCAGCCGATAGTAACGGCATCGCCCCTGGGCTTGCACAACAAGAAGCTCTGCGTCAGTAAGCTTGGCGAGGTGGCTACTCGTCGTCGGAGCGGATACGCCGGCACAATAGGCAAGCTCACTCGCGGTGCGTGCACGGCCGTCCATAAGAGCGCTCAGTATGTTCGCGCGGGCCGTGTCGCCCATTAGAGCAGCGATTGTTGCAATGTCGATACCGTACACCATTGCCCGATCATGCCAACAATTTGGCTTCATGTCCTGGGTGATTATTTCGACCAGCATCGAAGCATCGAATAAATTCGGAAAGATATCCGAACACTTCGATCGTCAACTAAACGTTCGTTCTGGACGCGCGTTATTCTGATTTGCAGTGTGTCCTGCGACGCCGGGCCAATCGGCGCGCCATAAGCGGGGGAGGCTCGTGCTCCGGGGACATGTTGACGAAGAGTCGCCCTAAGCCCTCCACCGTGCTGACACAACCACAGGCGGAGGAAACAAAACAATGGGTACTCTTGTAGCTAAAACAACTACGGACCCGGCAGATTTGACGACGAATGCGGCAACGCACGAAGCTAAAGTCCTTCTGGCGGCTAGCGCAGGCTCGGCTTTTGAATGGTACGACTTCTTTCTCTACGGATCACTCGCCATTTACTTTGGCGATCTGTTTTTTCCGAAGGGGAGCGGGCCTGCCGGATTCCTCGCGAGCCTCGCCATCTTCGGCGCTGGCTTCGTGGCACGCCCCTTCGGCGCTGTCGTATTTGGCCGACTGGGCGATCTTATTGGGCGCAAGTATACATTTCTCGCGACCATCTTAATCATGGGCTTCTCGACGGCGGCTGTAGCGTTCCTTCCTACGTTCGAGCAGATTGGATGGGCGGCACCAGTTATTCTCGTAATTCTGCGTCTCGCGCAGGGCCTTTCCGTCGGCGGCGAGTATGGAGGTGCCGCAATCTATGTTGCCGAGCACGCACCGGCACATAGGCGCGGATATAAGACAAGCTGGATTCAGATTACGCCCATTTTAGGTCAACTTCTGTCGATGATTGTCGTCGTGGGCTGTATTTTCCTCATCGGTCAGGAGGCCTTCGCCGCTTGGGGCTGGCGCGTGCCATTCGCACTCTCCCTCATTCTTCTTGCGCTCTGCGTCTATGTCCGGCTCCAGCTCAACGAGTCGCCAGCATTCCAGCATATGAAAGCTGAGGGCACGCTCGCTAAATCTCCTCTTCTAGAGAGTTTCACCATTCCAGGTAACATGCGGCGGCTGATCGTCGCCCTTGCTGCTGCCGCTGGTATGGGGGCGGCAGGATACGCCTCGCAGATTCAAGGTCTGTATTTTTTGCAGGCAGTGCTCGGTGTCGATAGGATGACGAGTTTCTTGATTATCGGCGCAGCATTGATCGTAGCGACGCCTCTCTTCGTTTTGTTCGGAGCTCTCTCCGACCGCCTTGGTCGCCGTCCGATAATCGCTGCCGGCCTCGGACTCTTCGTGGTTGCTTGCTTTCCTGTCTATCATGCGATTACGCGAGCCGCGAATCCGGCGCTCGCTGATTTCCAGAGACAGACCATCGTGACGGTGACAGCAAGCAATTGCCGTTTCACGGTCTTTCCTACACCCAACATGAAGCCGAGCGAATGCGATCGGGTTAGAGCAGTGCTGAATGGAGCAGGTGTCTCGTACAGTTTGCTTCCGGGGCCAATGGGCGCCGAACCGACCACGCGGATCGGCAATAGGGAGATCGTAGGTTCTGATGCTACATCGCTCAAGCGGACATTAGTAGAAGCTGGACTTCCGAGCCGGGCCGATCCCGCGCAGATCAATACGATGGCCGTTGTCCTGCTACTTGTTGCCCTCCTGACCAGCTACGCGGCGGCATTCGGGCCGATGGCGGCATGGCTCGTTGAACTTTTCCCTGCAAAGGTGCGCTATACTTCGGTCTCACTGCCTTACCACCTCGGCACGGGCCTTATCGGTGGAATGGTCCCGCTCTTTGTATCGGCACTCTCAGTTTGGGCGGGCAATGTTTACTTCGGTTTCTGGTATCCGGTGATCATCACAGCCGTGGCCTTCTTAATGGTAGTGATGATTCCAATCGAGCCAAATCCATCTGACGAATTGCGCGATGAGACGCTCTGACTTGCGGCAATCTCGGGGCGATGCGCTGCCAGTTTTAATAGTGCGTTGGTCTGACGGTTTTGCTTCGTCCCTCATCGAAACGCTTGTGATTGTGAAACCAAGGGTAAGCGCTACATGAACGGCTGAGTGGCGGCGTGTTGTATATGCCGCCCAACCCTTCCTCTCACCGTCCAACAGGAGAATTCCGCTATGAGCTCCGTCTCAAATACATCGACGACCGAGGCACAAGCTGTTCGTATCTATGAACTGTGGGACAAGTACCTTCGCGAGGGTAATATGGGGGGCATGGCGACTATCTACGCCGAGGATGCCACGGTTCAGAGTCCGCTCGTGCCCACGTTCTTTGGCCCTGGCAAGGGCATCGCGCGGGGCAAGCAAGAGGTGTTGTTGTTTCTCCAGGAGACCGTGAAGCGGCGGCCGGACGAAAAAGTCCACTGGCATCGCGACGGCTACCTCTGGAATGGCCGGACATTAATATGGGAGTACCCGGCGGAAACACCATACGGACATTACCAAGTTGATCTGGCTGAATGTATGGACCTCGAAGCCGGCCTAATCAAACGTCACCGGATTTATTGGGGATGGTTCGCGGTCGAGATGATGAAGGAGTCGACTGTTAAGAAGGCGCTGGAGGGTCGGCTCGGCGCGAATCTTCTCAAGTCGCTGGAGGCATGAACGCAATCCTTGCATCACAGCGAATTGGTAAGCTAGGCGATGCGGCGACGTTCAACGTCAATGGTTGATCGTCAATGGGGCGTGCCGACCCAGTTGGGTTCGCGCATTCCCCTTGTGTCGCTCGTTCAGACACTCGCCGTCGCCGAACACTTGAACTTCCGTCACGCTGCCAATGCGCTCGGCGTCAGCCTGTCGAGCGTCAGTGCCCGCGTGAAGGCGCTGGAGGAAGACCTTGGCATCCTCCTGTTCGAGCGTCACGCGCGAGGCGTGCGGCTGACAGAAGCCGGTCGTCGCTTCGTCGAAAGTGTCGCAACCGGCGTCGATCAACTCGACCATGCGGTGAAGACGGCCGGCATGGCGGCGTCGGGAGAGTGGGGCCGGCTTCGCATCGGCGTCCACGCCATGACCTCACGCAGCTTTCTCGCCGAGTTGATCGCACAATATCGCGAAGATCATCCCGGCATCGAGGTCGAGATTACGGAGGGGACGGCCCGCGAAACCGTCATGCAGCTTCGCGCCGACCGGCTCGACATCGTGTTCGTCGCCGGCACGCCCGAACTGCCCGACTGCCATTCTCGGAGGATATGGACCGAACCGATCGTCGCGGCGGTGCCGGATCGGCATCCGCTCGCCGAAATGTCCGCCGTCACCTGGGCAGATTTGGCGGGCGAGACGTTCCTTGTCCGCCACGGCGGCACCGGCCCCCAGGTTCATGACCATATCGTGCTGCGCCTTGCCGGACGCTGGCCCGCGTCCTCCATCCAGCGCTTCGATGTCGAACGCGGCACCCTGCTTTCTATGGTCGGACAGGGCTTCGGCATCACGATCGTCGGCGCGGCTACATCGCTGCTGCCATCGTCCAGCGTCGTCTTCCTTCCGATCGCAGACGAGTCGGAGCCGGTCCCTTTTTCGGCCGTTTGGTCGCCGTTCAACCGCAGCGCGGTGCTGCGAAACCTGCTCACACTCGCCAGCAAAATGGGTCAGGCTGACCCGACCGGATTAAGCCGCCGTGATTCGTCTCGGCCGATCGCACAGCAGTAACGACGGCGGACGGGAGCCTAAGCACAACCCGTCCTATTTGCCGCCGATAGTATCCGGCAACCCTCTCGCATCCTCTTTCCTGTTGCCTGTCCCATAATTGCTTACTCTCTGATCGGCTCCGTCTCTTGTTTCGACTGGAGCTTTTATGCGTGGAGGTCGAATCCTTTGGGGTCAGATCGCCGTGGTTTTCACCATTGTTGTGGTGACGACCTGGACGGCGACGCAATGGACGGCGTGGCGGCTTGGTTTTCAGGCGCAACTTGGCAATCCGTGGTTCGAGCTGGCCGGCTGGCCGATCTACTACCCGCCCGCGCTGTTCTGGTGGTGGTATGCGTTCGACGCCTATGCGCCGTCGATCTTCGTCGAGGGTGGCATCATCGCGGCGTCCGGCGGTATCCTCGCCATCGTCGCGGCCATCACCATGTCTATCATCCGGGCGCGGGAGGCACGCAACGTCGCGACCTATGGCTCGGCGCGATGGGCCGAAGACAAGGAAATCCGTTCGGCCGGATTGCTCGGCCTCGATGGCGTCGTGCTCGGCCGATACGAGCGCGATTACCTGCGCCACGACGGCCCGGAGCATGTCCTTTGCTTCGCGCCGACCCGCAGCGGCAAGGGCGTCGGCCTCGTGGTCCCGACGCTGTTGACGTGGCCAGGAAGCTGCATCGTCCACGACATCAAAGGGGAGAACTGGACGCTGACAGCCGGCTTCCGCGCGAAGCATGGCCGCGTCCTGCTGTTCGATCCGACCAACGCCAAATCGTCGGCCTACAACCCGCTGCTGGAGGTCAGGCAAGGCGAATGGGAAGTCCGCGACGTGCAGAACATCGCGGATATTCTCGTCGATCCCGAAGGCAGCCTCGACAAGCGCAACCATTGGGAAAAGACCAGCCACAGCCTGCTAGTCGGCGCGATCCTGCATGTCCTCTATGCCGAGGCCGACAAGACCTTGGCGGGCGTCGCCAACTTCCTGTCCGACCCGCGCCGTCCCATCGAGGCGACGTTGCGCGCGATGATGGACACGCCGCACCTGGGCGAAACTGGCGTTCATCCCGTCATCGCCTCGTCGGCGCGTGAGCTGTTGAACAAGAGCGAGAACGAGCGGTCGGGCGTGTTGAGCACGGCCATGTCGTTCCTGGGCTTGTATCGCGATCCCGTTGTGGCGCGCGTCACGGCGCGTTGCGACTGGCGCATTGCCGATCTTGTCGGAAGCAAACAGCCCGTCAGTCTCTATCTCGTCGTGCCGCCGTCCGACATCAACCGCACCAAGCCGCTCATTCGCCTGATCCTCAATCAGATCGGCAGGCGGTTGACCGAGGAATTGAACACCACCAGCAAGCGCCATCGGTTGCTGTTGATGCTCGACGAGTTTCCCGCGCTCGGCCGCCTCGACTTTTTCGAGAGCGCCTTAGCCTTCATGGCGGGCTACGGCATCAAGAGTTTTCTGATCGCGCAGAGCCTCAATCAAGTTGAACGCTCCTACGGCCCGAACAATTCCATCCTCGACAACTGCCACGTCAGAGTCGCCTTCGCCGCGAACGACGAAAGGACGGCCAAAAGAGTCAGCGACGCGCTCGGCACCGCGACCGAAATGCGTGACTCCACCAATTACGCCGGCCACCGCCTCGCGCCGTGGTTGGGGCATTTGATGGTGTCACGGCAGGAGACGGCACGGCCGCTGCTTACGCCGGGAGAGGTGATGCAGCTCCCGCCATCCGACGAAATCGTGATGGTTGCCGGCACGCCGCCGATCCGGGCGACCAAAGCCAGATATTTCGAGGACGCGCGGTTCATGGAACGCATCCTGACCCCGCCCGATCCGGCAGCCGATCCCACCGCCGCGCCGTCATCCGATGACTGGACGAGCCGCGTGGTGTCGGCAGCGAAGCCCACAGTCGCGCCCGCGCCCGGAGCGGCCGAGGGCGATCCGGCCAATGCCGGCATCCGCCGCGAGCCGGAATTGCCGGAGCATGAGGAAATCATCGCGCCGCCGCGTCCGCCCGAACAGGAGTTCGATTTGCTGGTCGACGAGCCGGACGTTGACGCCGCCAAGGCCCGCGCCATGCGCCAGCGGATGCGGATCGTCGCGCGGCAAGCGTCGCTCGACCCCGGCGACGGCATCGAGCTTTGAAGGACACGCCCATGACCACCAAAACCCGGATGAACGTCTATTTCGAGTTCGAGCTATTGAAACAGGTCGAGGCGCTGGCGCTGCGCCGGCAAGTCTCCAAATCCGCCATCGTCGAGGCGGCCGTCGCATCCTTCCTGTCCGGCGACACTTCGGATCGGCTGGAGGCGGCCATGTCGCGACGCCTCGACAAACTCGGCCGCGAGATCCACGCGCTCGACGAGGATCTGGCCGTGCTCGGCGAAACCGTTTCGCTGTTCGTCAACATCTGGCTTGCCTCCACGCCGCCGCTGCCGGAGAACGCGCAAGCATCCGCCCGCGCGAAAGGAGCCGAAAGGTTCGAGGGCTTCATGCAGACGCTCGGTCGGCGTCTTGCGACCGGCGACAGGTTCCTGAAAGAGTTGTCACGTGATGTCGATTCGCTCCGTGACAGTTATCCGCAAGATCAATCCGGGGCGACTGGCGATCAATCCTGAATATTCAACCCGTCCTATTCGCCGCCGATAGCCGCCGATCACCGCATCCGCTTCGATAGTTGTTGAATCGGTCCGACTTCCGCCTCTCTTAATCAGCCCCGTTGCGGGGACCGTCAATTGCGCCCCGTCAGGAAATGGGGCCGAGATTGACCACCACACATCATAAGCCGGAAGCGATCCAGCGCGGCGCGCGCATGTTGCGCACCGCGCTCGGCGCAGTCATCGCGCGCTTCCTCGAAGACCCGGCCGTGGTCGAGGTGATGCTGAATCCAGACGGCCGTATCTGGATCGACCGTCTCTCCGAAGGGCTGGCCGATACGGGCGAAACGATGTCGCCCGCCGATGGCGAACGCATCGTGCGGCTCGTCGCACATCATGTCGGCGCGGAGGTTCACGCGCGATCCCCGCGCGTCTCGGCCGAGCTGCCGGAGAGCGGCGAGCGGTTCGAGGGGCTTTTGCCGCCAGTCGTCGCAGCACCAGCCTTCGCCATTCGCAAGCCCGCCGTCGCGGTGTTCAACCTCGATGATTACGTAGCGGCAGGCATCATGTCCGCAGACCAGGCCGCGACGTTGCGCGCGGCCGTCGCGTCGCGTGCAAACATCCTCGTCGCGGGCGGCACATCGACCGGCAAGACCACGCTGACCAATGCGCTGCTTGCCGAGGTGGCGAAGGGCGCGGATCGCGTCGTCATCATTGAGGACACGCGCGAGCTGCAATGCGCCGCGCCCAACCTCGTCGCCATGCGGACGAAGGACGGCGTGGCGACGCTCTCCGACCTTGTGCGCTCGTCGCTGCGCCTGCGTCCTGACCGCATCCCCATCGGCGAGGTGCGCGGCGCGGAAGCGTTGGACTTGCTCAAAGCCTGGGGCACCGGCCATCCGGGCGGCATCGGCACCATCCATGCCGGCACCGGCATCGGTGCGCTGCGTCGCCTTGAACAGCTCATTCAAGAGGCTGTCGTCACCGTCCCGCGCGCCCTGATCGCGGAAACCATCGACCTCGTTGCCGTCCTCGCCGGTCGCGGTTCCGCGCGCCGGCTGGCCGAACTCGCCCGCGTCGAAGGGCTGGGGCCGGACGGCGATTACCGCATCACCCCCGCCAGCACAGGAGAACCCGAATGATTCAATCCGTCTCGCATATCCGTCACCGCCTCGCGACAGCCACGGCTTTCGTGACCGTCACGTTGCTCACGGCCCCGGCCGCCCATGCGTCCGGCTCGTCGATGCCGTGGGAGCAGCCCTTGCAGCAAATCCTGCAATCCATCGAAGGGCCGGTTTCCAAGGTCATCGCCGTCATCATCATCATCGTCACCGGCCTGACACTGGCGTTCGGCGACACGTCAGGCGGCTTCCGCAGGTTGATCCAGATCGTATTCGGCCTGTCGATAGCTTTCGCCGCGTCGAGCTTCTTCCTGTCGTTCTTCTCGTTCGGCGGCGGGGCGCTCGTTTGATGGCGGCCGTCCTCGAACAACTCGACGCGGTGCCGGGATTTTCCATTCCCGTCCATCGGGCGCTGACCGAGCACATCATGCTCGGCGGCGCACCGCGCTCCATCGCGATCATGAACGGGACGCTGGCCGGGGCCGTGGGCCTGGGCCTGCGCCTCTGGCTTGTCGGGCTGGCGATATGGGCCATCGGCCATTTCGCAGCGGTATGGGCGGCGAAGCGCGACCCGCTCTTTGTCGAGGTTGGCCGCCGCCATTTGCGCATCCCCGCGAACCTTGCAGCGTGAGGGCACGGCCATGATGAACCTTGCCGAATATCGCCGCACCGCCAGCCGGCTTGCCGACTTTCTGCCGTGGGTGGCGCTCGTCGCCGAAGGCGTCGTTCTCAACAAGGACGGCAGCTTTCAGCGCACGGCGCGCTTTCGCGGTCCCGATCTGGATTCCGCCGTCGCGGCCGAGCTGGTCGCCGTCGCCGGCCGCATCAACAACGCCTTCCGCCGTCTCGGATCGGGCTGGAGCATTTTCGTCGAGGCGCAGCGCAGCGAAGCCGCGACCTATCCCGACAGCACCTTTCCCGATCCCGCATCGGCCTTGCTCGACGCCGAGCGCAAAGCCGGTTTCGAGGAAGCCGGCACGCATTTCGTGTCGGGCTATTTCCTGACCTTCCTCTATCTGCCCCCGGCCGAGGAAGCCGCTCGCGCCGAGACATGGCTTTACGAGGGCCGGGAGCAATCCGGCGTCGATCCGCATGAAGTGCTGCGCGCCTTCATCGACCGCACCGACCGCGTGCTCGCCTTGCTCGACGGCTTCATGCCGGAATGTGCATGGCTCGACGACAGCGAGACGCTGACCTTCCTTCATTCCTGCGTCTCGACGAAACGCCATCGCGTCCGCGTTCCCGAAACGCCGGTCTATCTCGACGCGCTGCTTACAGACGAGCCGTTGACCGGCGGGCTGGAGCCGCGCCTTGGCGGCCAGCATCTTCGCGTCCTCACCATCATCGGATTTCCGACCGCGACCACGCCCGGCCTGCTCGACGATTTGAACCGGCTGGCGTTTCCATATCGCTGGAGCACGCGCGCGATCCTGCTCGACAAGACCGACGCGACGCGGCTGCTGACCCGCATCCGCCGTCAATGGTTCGCCAAGCGCAAAAGCATCGCCGCGATCCTGAAAGAGGTGATGACGAACGAGGCGTCCGTTCTCGTCGATACGGACGCGGCGAACAAGGCCGCCGACGCCGACATGGCCTTGCAGGAGCTTGGGGCGGACGTGGCGGGCATGGCCTATGTCACGGCCACCATCACCGTATGGGATGCTGACCCGCGCGTCGCAGATGAGAAATTGCGGCTGGCCGAAAAGGTCATCCAGGGCCGCGACTTCACGGCGATGGTCGAGACGGTCAACGCCGTTGACGCATGGCTCGGCAGCTTGCCCGGCCACGCCTACGCGAACGTCCGGCAGCCACCCATCAGCACTTTGAATCTCGCCCACATGATTCCGCTTTCTGCATTGTGGGCGGGGCCGGAACGGGACGAGCATTTCGGTGCGCCCCCTCTGCTTTATGCAAAGACCGAAGGCTCGACCCCGTTCCGGTTTTCCCTTCACGTCGGCGATGTCGGCCATACGCTCGTCGTCGGCCCGACCGGCGCGGGTAAGTCCGTGCTGCTCGCGCTCATGGCGCTCCAGTTCCGGCGCTACGCCCGAAGCCAGGTTTTCGCGTTCGACTTCGGCGGTTCGATCCGCGCCGCGTCGCTCGCGATGGGCGGCGACTGGCACGACCTGGGCGGCGGCCTGACCGAAGGTTCGGACGCCTCCGTTTCGCTCCAGCCGCTCGCGCGCATTCACGACACCTACGAACGCGCCTGGGCGGCCGACTGGATCGTGGCGATCCTCATGCGCGAAGGCATCGCGATCACGCCGGAGGTGAAGGAACATATCTGGACGGCGCTGACTTCGCTCGCCTCCGCGCCGGTCGGGGAACGCACCATCACCGGCCTTGCGGTGCTGTTGCAGTCCAACGACCTGAAACAAGCCCTTCGGCCGTATTGCGTCGGCGGCGCATACGGCCGGCTGCTCGACGCGGAGTCCGAACACCTTGGTAGTTCGGACGTGCAAGCGTTCGAGATCGAGGGGCTTGTCGGCACCGGGGCCGCGCCCGCCGTGCTCGCCTACCTGTTCCATCGCATCGGCGACCGCCTCGACGGCCGCCCGACGCTGCTCATCATAGATGAAGGCTGGCTTGCTCTGGACGACGAGGGTTTCGCCGGCCAGCTCCGCGAATGGCTCAAAACGCTGCGCAAGAAAAACGCCAGCGTCATCTTCGCCACGCAAAGCCTGTCCGACATCGACGGCAGCAACATCGCGCCCGCGATCATCGAAAGCTGCCCGACGCGGCTTTTGCTGCCGAACGAACGCGCCATCGAGCCGCAGATCACGACCATCTATCGGCGATTCGGATTGAACGACCGGCAGATCGAGATTCTGGCGAGGGCGACGCCCAAGCAGGATTACTATTGCCAGTCGCGGCGCGGAAATCGCCTGTTCGAGCTGGGCCTGTCCGAAGTCGGCCTCGCGCTCTGCGCCGCATCCTCAAAATCCGACCAGACGCTCATTGCGCAGATCGTCGCCGACCACGGCCGCGACGGTTTCCTCGCCGCGTGGCTCGCAGCCCGCGATGTCGGTTGGGCCGTCGATCTTCTCCCCGGCTTCTCGACGCTCATCCCCCAAACCGAAAAGGAGTCCTATCCATGACCATTCGTCGTTTTCGTTCGCGCGCCGTCTTCATGGCCGCGTCCATGCTCGCCGCGCCGCTTGCCGTTTTCCCCGTCTTTGCGCCGCCGGCTGCCGCTCAATGGATCGTATATGACCCGACCAACTACGCGCAAAATGTGCTGCAAGCCGCACGCGCGCTCCAGCAGATCAACAACCAGATCACCAGCCTGCAAAATCAGGCGCAGATGCTCATCAATCAGGCGCGCAATCTGGCGAGCCTGCCGTTTTCGGCGCTCCAGCAGATTCAGCAGAACGTCCAGCGCACGCAGCAACTTTTGAGCCAGGCGCAGAACATCGCCTTCAACGTCCAGCAGATCGACCAAGCGTTTCAAAGCCAATACGGCAATGTGTCGATGTCGGCGAGCGACCAGCAGCTTGTCGCCGATGCTCGCACCCGCTGGAAAAACACCGTGGGCGGCCTGCAGGACGCCATGCGCGTTCAGGCCGGCGTCGTCGGCAACATCGACAGCAACCGCACGCAGATGTCGGCGCTTGTCGGCCAGAGCCAGGGCGCGACCGGCGCGCTCCAGGCGACGCAGGCAGGTAATCAGATTCTCGCGCTCCAGTCGCAGCAGCTTTCCGATCTTGTCGCGCTTCTCGCGGCCAATGGCCGGTCGAGCGCGCTGACCGAAGCGGAACGAGCGGCAGCCGCCGAACAGGGACGCGAGCAGCGCCGCCGCTTCCTGACGCCGGGCAGCGGCTACCAGCCCGGCAACGCGCAGATGTTCAACAACGGCAATTGAGGGCGAGCGCATGGACGGCAAGTTGCTGGCGCGCATCGGCGCAATCGTGTTCGTCGCCATCGCCATCACGGCGACGGCCATCGAAATGACGCGCAAGGAAGACGTACTGGCGCAGGCGCCGACACGTCTCATCCAACCCGACCGCGATCCGCTGCGCGAAGGGCAGCGGCGATGCCAGCAGCTTGGGGCAAAGGCGGCCGACGACCCGGAATGCCTGCGCGTATGGGCCGAAACCCGCGACCGCTTTCTCGGCCGGACCCGCGCGCCGGCCGCCCCGGAAGGGCGGTGACGCATGGGCGGCGCGGGAGTCATCGACAATTTTCTCGGCACCTTCACCCGCTACATCGACAGCGGGTTCGGCCTTCTCGGCGGCGAGGTGGCGTTCATCGCCACGACGCTCATTGTCATCGACGTGACCTTGGCCGCGCTCTTTTGGTCATGGAGCGCGGACGACGACATTTTCGCCCGGCTCGTCAAGAAGACGCTGTTCGTCGGTGTCTTCGCCTACCTCATTTCCAACTGGAACAGCCTCGCGAAGATCGTCTTCGATAGCTTCGCCGGCCTGGGCCTGAAAGCGAGCGGGACGGGATTTTCGGCCGCAGACCTGATGCGGCCCGGCAAGGTCGCGCAAACCGGCCTCGATGCTGCCCGGCCGCTGCTCGACTCGATTTCCGACCTTATGGGTTGGGTCGCCTTCTTCGAGAACTTCATACAGATCGCCTGCCTGCTGTTCGCCTGGGCGCTCGTCATCCTCGCGTTCTTCATCCTCGCCATCCAGCTTTTCGTCACGTTGATCGAGTTCAAATTGAGCACGCTGGCGGGCTTCGTGCTGATCCCGTTCGGCCTGTTCGGCAAGACCGCCTTCATGGCCGAGCGCGTGCTTGGCAACGTCATTTCCAGCGGCATCAAGGTTCTGGTGCTGGCTGTCATCGTCGGCATCGGTTCGACGCTGTTCTCGCAATTCACGCAAGGCTTCGGCGGACAGACGCCGAGCATCGACGACGCTATGGCCATCGTGCTCGCGGCGCTGTCGCTCGTCGGCCTTGGCATTTTCGGTCCCGGCATCGCGTCCGGCCTCGTCAGCGGCGGGCCGCAGCTTGGCGCGGGCGCGGCGGTCGGAACCGGCCTTGCCGTTGGCGGCGCTGCCCTTGCCGCAGGCGGTGCAGTCGGCCTTGCCGCAAAGGGAGGTGCAGCCGCCGTGCGCGGTGGCGCGACCACAGCCGGCGCGGCATCCGCCGCCTATAGCCTTGGTTCGTTCGGCCACTCCGGCGCGGCTGGCGTCGCTTCCGGCCTGGGCGGCGTAGCGCGCGCCGCAGGCAGCGCGGCCACATCGCCGCTGCGCCGGGCGACGGCAAGCGTCAAGTCCAGCTTCTCGGATGGTGTGAAGGCCGGGTTCGGCGCGACCGGCGGCACATCGACCGCTGGCACGGTTGGCGGCTCGGCCGAAGCCGCATCTTCGCAGGCCACTGGCGCGCGGCCCGGCTGGGCGCAGCGAATGCGACAGGGCGGGCACACCGCCCATGCCGTCCAGACGGCCGCGCACGCCGTCCGCTCCGGCGACGGCCATGCCTCCAGTTCTTCCGTCAACCTCTCTGAAAGCGACCGCACATGAGCATCTTCAAACGACCCGCCGTGCATTACGGCAAGACCCCACAACCCGAAACGCCATATCAGCGCGCCGCGCAGGTTTGGGACGAGCGGATAGGTTCTGCTCGCGTCCAGGCGCGCAACTGGCGCACTATGGCGTTCGGCAGCCTGCTCCTGACGGCGGGCTTCGCTTCCGCCCTTGTCTGGCAGACCGCACGCGGGACTGTCGTGCCCTGGGTGGTTCAAGTGGACAAGCTCGGCCAGGCGCAAACCGTCGCGCCGGCCACCGCCGACTATCGGCCGACAGACCCGCAAGTGGCGTGGCATCTGGCGCGCTTCATCGAGCAGGTCAGGAGCATCCCGGCCGATCCCATCATTGTCCGGCAGAACTGGCTTCGCGCCTACGAATGGACGACCGACCAGGGCGCGGCGGCGCTCAACGATTATGCGCGCGCCAACGACCCGTTCGCAAAAGTCGGCAAGCAACAGGTGTCCGTCGATGTGTCGAGCGTCATCCGTGCCTCGCCCGACAGCTTCCGCGTCGCCTGGACCGAGCAGCACTATGAAGACGGCAAGCTCGCCTCGACGGAGCGGTGGACCGCGATCCTGACCATCGTGATCCAGCCGCCGCGCGACGCCGACCGACTGAAAGCCAACCCGCTCGGCATCTACGTCAACGCAATTTCGTGGTCGAAGGAAATGGCGCAATGAGCAAGGGTTTCCGCAAACCCGCATTTGCCGCTGTCTTGCTGTCAGCGACCGCGCTCGCCGGCTGCGCAACCTATAAGCCGCCACAAATCAGCTACGACGCCAACGTGCCGCCTTTGCCGGCCGTGCCCGCTGCCGTCACCGACACGACGCCGAAGCCGCTGCATATCCCGCCAGCCTGGACCCCGACCAAGGGGGGCGCGGCTGCCGGCACGCCGCTCGCCCGCGTCGAGAACGCCAACGCCGCCGCCCGCGTGCAGCCGCGCCGCGAAGGCTATTACAACGCCATCCAGATTTATCCCTGGAGCGACGGCGCGCTCTATCAGGTCTATGCCGCGCCCGGCCAGATCACCGACATTGCGCTTGAGCCGGGCGAGAGCCTGACCGGCGCGGGACCGATTGCGGCCGGCGACACGGCGCGCTGGATCATCGGCGACACGGAATCCGGCTCCGGCGTCACGCGCCGCGTGCATATCCTTGTGAAGCCGTCCCGGCCGGACATCACGACGAACCTTGTCGTGACCACCGACCGGCGCGTTTACATGCTCGAGCTGCGCTCGGATCAGAAGCCCTATATGCCCGCCGTGGCCTGGGCCTATCCGCAGCCGCCAGCCGGGCAGCGGGCGAGCATTCCGGCAACGCCGGTTATTCCGGCCGCCGCGGCGCGCAACTACCGCTATGGCCTGACCGGCGACAATCCGCCTTGGAAGCCGGTCGCAGTCTATGACGATGGCCGCAGGGTCTATGTCGAGTTTCCGCGCGGCATCGTGCAGGGCGAGATGCCGCCCATCTTCGTCATCGGGCCGGGCGGCGAAGCGCAGATCGCCAACAGCCGCATCTATCAAAACATCCTGATCGTGGATCGCCTGTTCGGCGCGGCCGAGCTGCGCCTTGGCGGCGGCAAGAGCCAGCAGACCGTCAGGATTGTCCGCACGGACGGGAGGCCATCATAATGACCGACACCGAAACCAACACCGCCGCCCCGATGCGGCTTCGCGCGGAGCCGCCGCGCGTCACCCGCTTGTCGCGCAAGGTGCTCGCCAGCGCGGCGGCTGTCGCGCTCGTCGGGATCGGAGGAACGCTGATCTATGCGCTCCAGACCCGCGCGCCTGGCAATGACGGCAAGGAGCTTTATTTGACTTCCAACCGCCAGCCTGCCGATGGCCTCGCCGGGTTGCCGAAGGATTACACCGGCCCGGTGCTCGGCCCGCCGCTGCCGGGCGACCTTGGCCGTCCGATCCTCGACGCGCAGAACAGGGGCCAGCCGGTCGTGCCGCCGACGATCACCGCGCCGACCGTGGATCGCGCCGAGGAACGCCGGCTTGCCGAGGAAGAAGCCGCACGCACCAGCCGCGTGTTCTTCCAGACCGAGGCACGCGCCGGAAGCCCGGCCGCAACGCCGGGCGGCGCGACCATGCCAGGACTTCCCGGCCTCGACCTTGCTGGCGTGACAGGGCAGCCCGGCCAGCAGACCGCGCAGGACAAGCAGCTTGCTTTCCTCAATGCGCCCGTCGATCGCCGCACCACATCGGCGGATCGCATCACGGCTCCGGCATCGCCTTTCGTGCTCCAGGCCGGGGCCGTGATCCCGGCCGCGCTCATCACCGGCATCCGTTCCGATCTTCCGGGGCAGATCACCGCCCAGGTGACGGAGCCGGTTTATGATAGTCCAACCGGCCGCATCCTGCTCGTGCCGCAGGGCACGCGGATCATCGGCCAGTATGACAACAACGTGCAATTCGGCCAGCGCCGCGTGCTGCTCGTCTGGAATCGTCTCATCCTGCCGAACGGCCGATCCATCGTGCTGGAGCGACAGCCAGGCGCGGACAGCCAGGGCTATGCCGGGCTGGAGGATGGCGTCGATTATCATTGGTGGGATTTGGCGAAGGCCGCCGGCCTCTCGACGCTGCTCTCCGTTGGAGCCGAGCTTGCTGTCAATGACGAGGACCGGCTGTTGAGCGCCATCCGCAACGGCGGCCAGGACACCATCAACGACGCAGGCCAGCAGATCATTCGCCGCCAGCTCAACGTCGCCCCGACGCTCACCATCCGGCCGGGCTTCCCCGTCAGGATCGTGGTCACACGCGACCTTGTGCTCGAACCCTACCGGAGCTGACCATGACCAGACTGAAACTCGGCGCGATCCCCGACGACAAGCCCGTCAAGGTGACGATGGAGTTGCCCGCGCCGCTCCATCGCGATCTTGTCGCCTATGCCGAAATCCTCGCCCGCCAGACAGGCCAGCCGCTCACCGATCCCATGAAGCTCATTGTGCCGATGCTCGAAAGATTCATCGCCACGGATCGGGAGTTTGCGAAGGCACGGCGCGCGGCCGGACGGGATTGATCGCACAAACTTGACCGGCCACTTGGCACATGGCGGGAACGCCGACGTTCGCGAACGTATTTGCAACGTCTAAGCCGTTGATCGCTTGGCCGCTCCAAGTTTCGGAATCAGCCGCATGTAGATCAATTCGCTTATCAGCTCGACCAGTGTTTGCGTGACGATGATCGCCGGCAGGATTGGCACCGCACCCGACACGGCGAAAGCAAGCGGCAATACTACGAGCGAATTTCTGGTGGCGGCGCTGAACGCGATCGCGCGGCCGGCCGCTGCCTCAAGGCCGAACAGCCGGCCGACGCCCCAACCGATCAGGGGCGCAAGGATCGCAAAGGCGACATAGACCGGCAGCACGCGCAACGCGCCGTCGATCGCCGGCCCGAGCTGCGGGACCACGGCGGCGATGACGACGAACAGAACGAGAGCGGTCGCCGGGACGGGCAAGACCCCGAGAACCGTTGCAACACGCTCTCCCGCCCGGCTGCGGCCTGCACATATCTGCACGAGGGCGGCCAGCACGAGGGGAACCGCGATCAGCCAGACGAAGGCATGAACGAAAGGCCCGATCTGCACGAGGTTCGCCGCATCGGCCCCGAGAAAGAAGCCGAGATAGACCGGCAGCAGCACCATTTGCAGGATGAGCAGCGCCGGCGTGGACGCCAGCAGCAGCCGGGCAACGGCGCGGCCCAGATGCGAGAACGTCACAACATAGTCGATGCAGGGCGTCAGCAGGACGAACAGGACGCCAAGGCGCAACATCGGGTCGGCCGGCAGGAATTGAACGAGGACCGCAACGAGGATCGGCACCACCACGAAATTTGTCACGAGCAACGCCGCAAGGAACCGGACGCGCGCGAAGGCTCGGCCGAGGTCGGCAAGGGGAACCTGCAGGAAGGTGACGAACAGCATCAGCGCCAGCGCCGGATTCACGGCGCTCTCTAGCGCGGTCGTTCCCGGAACGAGCAAAGCGATTATCGCAGCCAGAACGACCGCGCCGAAATAGATTTTGACCTGCTGTGTTTCGAGGATTTCCCGAATGCTGTTCAAATTCTTGCTTTCGATAAAAGCGGCGAAGCTACCGATTCAAGCGAGAGTTTCGCGACGATTCCTGCAACGCCGCATGAAATATCTTTCTCCTACCAGCGCCGGAACCGCAATGGGCCAATTTCCACCATCACCATAGGGGCCGCCTCAGCGTCCACCGGGAAAGGGGTGCCGCCAGCACGACAGCGCGAATGCGGCACGCTACGGGCCGCCGATCCCCCTCCATGCTTCGCCTAATTCCGTGGCTTCGAACCGCCCGGAATCCCGCAGCGAACCACGGAGGATTCCATGCCCGCGAAACGCCGCCACGCCCATAGGGGCCGCCCGCGCAGGCAGGCTCCGCACACGCTTCCCGATGACCTTTACGACTATGACGACGATCCCGCACCGCGCATCAGTTCGCCGCGCGCCAGCTCGCCCGATGCCTTCGACGTGGAGAAGCTGCCCGTCATCGACGACTGGCCGGAAAAGGTGCCGATCACCGAGGCCGAGGTTCAGGTGTTCGAGCGATGGTTCGCCGATGTCTTCGACGAGATGTTCGGCCCGCTTCCAGCCGTACCCGGCTTGACAAAGTTATCCTCTGATGATAACGAAAAGCCATGAGCGAGGATCGTGATCCGAGCCTTGACACGCTTCTCGACCTCGATGGCCAAGTGCTCGTCGTCGATCCCGCAGGCGGTCATTGGGTCAAGTTCATCGTAACCCGCGTTCCGGCATCGCCGGAGAAGCCGCACGGCCTCGATTATTCGCTCACGCTTCACGGGCCTTCGGGCGAACGGTTGGTCGGCTTCGACAACGCCCATCCGGTCGGCCGAGGCAGGCGCGGCGAGCCGCTGGACCATCGGCATCGCCACCAGACCGTGAAGCGTTACGCCTACGAGGACGCGGCCACGCTGCTGGCCGACTTCTGGCGGGCGGTGGATGCGGTGTTGAAGGAGCGAGGCGTGATATGACGACACTGAAAGTCGGGATTGCCGACTACGAAGAAATGAAGGCCCGCACCATGCGGATTGCCAGGGGCGAGGAAAAGCCTTCGCCTGGCGATCCGAACGTGTGGTTTCCGTCGATGGAGTCCTTCGCGCAAATCCTTTCGATGGGAAACCGGGAGTTGCTGCGCGTCATCGACGAGCAAGCGCCGGGTTCGCTGGAGGAACTGGCCGAGATCACCGGCCGGGCGAAATCCAACCTGTCACGCACCCTGAAACGGATGGCCAGCTACGGCTTGATCCGCATGGAGAAGGGCGACG
Organism: Rhodopseudomonas boonkerdii; assembly: GCF_021184025.1. Taxonomy (NCBI): domain Bacteria; kingdom Pseudomonadati; phylum Pseudomonadota; class Alphaproteobacteria; order Hyphomicrobiales; family Nitrobacteraceae; genus Rhodopseudomonas; species Rhodopseudomonas boonkerdii. The sequence continues at coordinate 5,395,941 of NZ_CP036537.1, forward strand.
GCCGCAAGCTCGCGCCCAAGGTGATCCACGACCGATTAGAACTAGACCTGCCGCTGACCGAGCGCGCGGGGCCGCGCAAGGCGGCAGGAGGCCGGCAATGAACGTCCATAGTCCCATCGTCCACAATCCAAACGTCGCGCTGCGCGCCGCCCTCTATCTGCGCGTCTCGACGACGCGGCAGGCCGAGCATGACGTGTCGATCCCCGACCAAAAGCGCCAGGGCGAGGCGTATTGCCAGGAACGCGGCTACCAGCTTGTCGAAACATTCGTGGAGCCGGGCAACAGCGCCACCAACGACCGCCGCCCGGAGTTCCAGCGGATGATAGAGGCTGCCACCGCGAAGCCGGCATCGTTCGATGTCGTCGTGGTTCACAGCTTCTCGCGCTTCTTCCGCGACGAATTTGAAATGGAATACTACTACCGGAAGCTGGCGAAGAATGGCGTCAAGCTCGTCTCCATCACCCAGGAGCTTGGCGACGATCCGATCCACGACATGATGCGGCGGATCATGTCGCTATTCGACGAATACCAGTCGAAGGAGAATGCCAAGCACGTCCTGCGCGCCTTGAAGGAGAACGCCCGGCAAGGTTTCTGGAACGGCTCGCTGCCGCCCATCGGCTACCGCGTGGTCGCGGCCGAGCAGCGCGGCGCGAAGGTCAAGAAGAAGCTGGAAATCGACCCGCTGCACGCCGACACGATCCGGCTCATCTACCGGCTTGCGCTGGAGGGCGCAGGCTCGTCCGGCCAGATGGGCGTCAAGGCCATCGTCAAATATCTCAATGGCAAGGGCATCTTCACGCGCGACGGCGGGCGTTGGGGCATCGGGCAGGTTCACCGCATCCTGACCCGGCGCACCTACATCGGCGAGCATCGGTTCAATCGCCGCTCCAAAAAGGGCGAGGTGAAGCCCGAAGACGAGGTTATCACCGTTCAGGTGCCGGCGCTGGTCGAACGCGAGACGTTCGACACGGTGCAGCAGCTCTTGCAGGCCCGCAATCCCAAGGTCGAGTTGCCGGCGCGCGTCGTGATCGGGCCGACGCTGCTGACGGGCATCTGCTATTGCGGCAATTGCGGTGGAGCCATGACCATCCGCACCGGCAAGGGCGGGCGCTATCGCTACTATGCGTGCTCGATCAAGGCGCGGCAGGGCGAAACCGGCTGCAAGGGCCGTGCGATCCCGATGGACAAGCTCGACCGCATGGTGGTCGGCCATATCGAGGAACGCTTGCTCGATCCCGACCGGCTGGAGGAATTGCTTGGCACCGTTCTCGGCCGTCGTGACGATCAGGCCGAGCGTCGCCGGCAGCACATCGCCGAACTGGAGCGGCGGGCGACCGAATCGGAATTGCGGCTCAAGCGCCTTTACGACGCCATCGAGGCGGGCGTCGCCGATCTTGACGACCCGGCGCTCAAGGAACGGATCGCCGGCCTCAAGGTCATCCGCGATCAGGCCAGGGCCGACGCCGACAGGGCGCAAGCCTTGCTCGACAGCCCCGGCCACAGCGCCATCACCCCCGCCATGATTCGGGGATTTGCGCGCCGCGCCCGCGAGCGCATCCGGGGCACGGAGGGCGGCTATCGGCGGGATCATCTGCGCTCGCTGGCGCAGCGTGTCGAGGTCGCCGACGACGCAATCCGCATCATGGGATCGAAGACGGAGCTGCTAAGGACGCTTATTGCCGGCCAAGTGCGGGCATCGGCGGCGGTCGGCGTGCCCAGAAGGGTTCCGGGATGGCGGAGAGAGAGGGATTCGAACCCTCGAAACGGTTTCCCGTTTACACGCGTTCCAGGCGTGCGCCTTCAACCACTCGGCCACCTCCCCAGTGCGCCTCTCATGACGGCTGCACGGCCGATTTGCAAGAGACCCCCGCCAAGGATCGGTGATTTTTCGCAATTATATGGAAAACATGGGCATTTCCGTACTGCGCGGGTGTCCGCGCAGCAGATGAACCCTGTCGACGGGCGTATCTCAGTGCAGGCGGGACGTCGCCGCCGTCGAGGCGACCGAATGAACCGGCCAGACCACGGGCGTTTCCCCCGGGATATTGTCGTTCTGCGCGGAATCGTTGAGCGCATGGGATTCGCGCAACGCATGCACGAAATCGCCGAACCACTCCTGAATCGTGCCGGCGCGCAGCTTCACCATCATGGCCTCCCAGCGCATCCGGCGCTCAAGCAACGGCATTGAGACTGCGGTCGCGATAGCGCGCGCCATGCCATCGATATCGTGCGGATTCACCAGCAAGGCCGTGTCGAGCTCATTCGCCGCCCCGGCGAACTTCGACAGCACAAGAACGCCCGGATCCACCGGGTTCTGGGCAGCGACATACTCCTTCGCCACCAGATTCATGCCGTCATGCAGCGGCGTCACCACGCCGACATGCGCGGCACGGTAGAGACCGGCGAGAACGGTCTGGCTGAAGCCCTTGTTGAGATAACGGATCGGCGTCCAGTCCACCTCGCCGTGGTGGCCGTTGACGTCGCTGACCAGCTTGGCAAGCTGATTCTGCAGATCGCCATAAGCTTCGATATTGCCGCGCGACAATGTCGCAATCTGCAGCAGCGAGACCGAACGCTTGAGCTGCGGTTGCAACGTCAGCATCCGATCGAACGCCTCGATGCGGTTGATCAAGCCTTTCGAGTAATCGACACGATCGACGCCGATGGCGAGCTTCTCGCCGTTCAGGCTGCGGCGCAAACGCGACACGTCGGGATGAGACGACGACTTCGCAGCGAAAGCGGCGAACTTGGCCGGATCGATGCCGATCGGGAATACGGCGCAGCGCGATGCGCCGTAACGTGACTGCACCGTGCCGGCGGAAACGACAAGACCGAGATCGCTCTCCGCATAGGACAGGAAATTGTCGCAATCGGAGTCGGTCTGGAAGCCGATCAGATCATAAGCGAGCATCGCCTCGACCAGCTCGCGATGATGCGGCACGCCGCTGAAGACATCGCGAGTCGGCCACGGCGTATGCAGGAAGAAGCCGATTGGATGCGTTACGCCGAGCTCGCGCAACTCTGCGCCGAGTGCGAGGAAATGATAATCCTGAATCCAGAACGCCGTATCCGGCTTGCGGAACTTGAGCAGCGCGCGCGCAACGAACGAATTTACTTCGCGATAGGATTGATAGTGATCGAGCGACGTGCGGATCAGATCGGTGCGGGAATGCAGCGCGGGCCACAGCGCCGAATTGGCGAAGCCTTCATAATAGCCGGCATAATGTGCAGCCGGCAGATCGAGCATCGCCAGCGCGCCCGCGCCGAGTGCTTCAATTTCAGCGAACGGTTCTTTCTGCGCGCCCTCGCGCAAACGACCGGAGGAACCAACCCAAATCGCGCCCGACTTCTCCACCACGGGCAGCAATGCTGCTGCCAATCCTCCCGTCATCGGTTCGTTGGCCGAAGCGCGAGAGACACGATTTGAGACGACGACGAGATTCACAAGATTCCCTCCTGATGGCTAGCCCAAGCCTATGATAAACGTTCGTTCATCAATATGGTTCCTGGCCGCCATTCGACCCGAATAACACCAAATTCGGGCAAGCACCGGTGGAACCCGGCTTATTCAAGATGCTCTGTCGCTACATAACGACGCGGCCGCGCGATGCAGATTATGCGATCTTCGCATCGTCGATGAGAAGTCGTCCGAGCCATGCACGCACATCGCGAGGTTCTGCGAAGTGGCCCGCAACGCCTTGCGCATGGCGGCCTACAGAGAAGGCAAGGCCGTTCATGCCAGGCATGATGGCGAACACACTTTCATCGGTGACATCGTCGCCAATGAAGATGGGACGCCGGCCCTTGAACGGCTCATGCGTCATCAGTTCGATCACTCCGGTTGCCTTGGTGAATCCGGAATGCTTGATCTCGCAGACGAACTTGCCGGGCAGGATTTCCATCGGCGCATTCGGCAGATCGGCGCGAATCGCAGAGACCGCGTCATAAATCGCCTTCTCTGCATGCGGTGCAAGGCGATAATGCAGCGCAAGCGAATAGCCCTTGTCTTCAAGCAGAATGCCGGGGCTGAGCTTGGCGATGGCAGCGAGACGGCGCTTCAATTCCTTGTCCATCGGCGGCGCATGCGCGGCGACGGATTCGACATCGCGCGCGAGTCGCATCTCGGCACCATGGCCGCCGACCGCAGGAAATTGCTGGGGTGCAAAGATCAAATCGATATCGTTGATCGAGCGTCCGGACACCAGCGCAAGCGCACCGTTCGTACGCTGCAGCAGCTTGCCCATATGCGTGGCGAGATCCGGCGGCACCCAGACTTCGCGCGGGGTTGGTGCCATATCGAGCAACGTTCCGTCGATATCCAGCAGCAGCGCGCACTCGCTGAGGTGCGGCAGCTTGACATTCACATGATCGAAGATCGCCGATGCTGCGGGTGGCGCGTCGTCCATGGCAATTTCGATGATGTTCTGCGGTGAGGTCATAATGTCACTCCGTCGCGGCCAGCGGCCGTGCAACTGATTCAAGCGGCTTGCGTTCCGCAGCGATGGCATGGCGCCAGCCGACGACCGCCGCGACGATCATCAGGACTGCGCCAAGAAGATAACCCGCGAACACGCTGCCACGCGAGCCGGTATCGATGAGCACACCGAACAGCGCCGGACCGGCGATGCCGCCGATGCCGGTGCCGATGGCGTAGAACAACGCGATCGCCAGCGCACGGACCTCGATAGGAAAGGTCTCGCTGACAGTCAGATACGCGGCGCTGGCGGCGGGCGAAGCAAAAAAGAAGATCACCATCCACGCAATGGTCTGTGTTTGCGCGCTCATGGCGCCAATAGAAAACAGATAGCCGGAAATGGCGAGCAGAATGCCCGACATGCCATAAGTGAAGGCGATCATCGCGCGGCGGCCGACGGTATCGAACAGCCGCCCAAGCAGCAGCGGTCCAAGAAAGTTACCCGCGGCGAAGGGCAGAAGATACCAGCCGACATGGCTGGGCGAGATGCCGTAGAAATCCGTCAGGATCAGCGCATAGGTAAAGAAAATCGCATTATAGAAGAATGCCTGCGCCGCCATCAGCACCAGACCGACCAACGAGCGCTGGCGATAGGACAGGAGCAGCGTTTTTGCCACCTCCGTCAACGGCGTATGATCGCGCTGCGTCAACCTAATCCTGGGCAGCGAGGCGATCACCGCGGGCGAGACCTTCTGATGCGCGGAGGCTTCGATCGACCGCACGATGTCTTTGGCGCGCTCCGGTTGGCCATGGATCATCAGCCAGCGCGGGCTTTCCGGAATCCACATGCGCATGAACAACACCACGAGACCGATGGCCGCGCCGGTGAAATAGGCGATGCGCCAGCCATAAGTCTGCGACACCACGGCGGGATCGAGCAGCACGATCGCACAAACGGCGCCCATGGCGGCGCCGAGCCAGAAGCTCCCATTGATGACCAGATCGGTCCAGCCGCGATAGCGCGCCGGCACCAGTTCCTGAATGGTTGAATTGATCGCCGTATATTCACCGCCGATGCCCGCACCTGTGAGGAAGCGAAACAGCGCGTAACTCGCGAGATTCCACGAGAAGGCGGTGGCGGCAGCCGCGGAGAGATAGAGCGCGAGGGTGATGAAAAACAGTTTCTTCCGGCCGATGCGGTCGGTCAACCAGCCGAAGCCGAGCGCGCCGATCACGGCGCCGGCGAGATAGGCACTGCTGGCAACGCCAATATCGAGATTGCTGAATTTGAGAACCGGATCGTCCTTGAGCGCCCCGGATAAGGCGCCGGCCAGCGTGACTTCGAGGCCGTCGAGAATCCACGTGATGCCAAGCGCAAGAACAACCCGGGTGTGAAATCCGCTCCAGTGCAGATTGTCGAGGCGCGCTGGAATGTCCGTCTCGATCACCCGCGCCCCCTGCGCGGGCAAGCCGTCAGGTGCGGTTACAGTTGCGCCGCTCATATCGCGTGGTCCGGCAGGCATGGGCAACCGCCTCCCCGGCTTCCGCAGCAAGGCGACGGGCGGACAGGCCCAAAACAAGAGCCACCAAATGCCCGCCGGCACAGGGTGCTCCGGTTGTCGCGCGTCATATCCACGGCCGACTAACAAGAAAACACGCACGAAGGTTCCGCCGGTCTGGCGGGACGTCGCTTGCGCTCCGCGACCGCACGTCAAACTGCCAGCAACCCGGGTCGTGCTTGACAGGGGCAACTTCGCCTGCCTTATTGCGATTAGTTCGCATTAGCATTTGCAGGTAGAGTTGGGGGCGACGTGGGTTTGAATTTGAGGAATTGGTCATCGGCGGCGGCGCTTTCGGGAGCTACCTGCATCCTTGGGGCGAGTATCGGCAGCACCCTCGCGCAAGAGGCGCTGTCGGAGATTGTCGTCACGGCCGAGCGCGAGAAGAAGGAGGCCGACGCCTTTCAATCCACGTCGCAATTCTCCGGCGATATGCTGCAACGCGCCGCCTCGTCCTCGCTGGCCGATCTGCTGGCGACCCAGCCCGGAATCGCAGCTTCGACCTTCGCCCCGGGGGCGAGCCGGCCGAATATTCGCGGCCTCGACGATTATCGCGTACGCATCCAAGAAAACGGCGTCGGCAGCCAGGACGTTTCCGATTTCAGTCAGGACCATCAGGTGCCGGTAGACCCGCTCACCGCCGACAAAGTGGAGGTGATCCGCGGCCCCGCAACGCTCCGCTACGGCAACCAGGCCATTGGCGGCGTGGTGAATGCGGTCAACAATCGCATTCCGGAAGCGCTGGTGCCAGGTGGCTTCGCAGCCAAGATCAAGAGCGGCGGTTCATCCGTGGACAGCAGTGCCGATGGCGCTGCGAGCCTGGACGCGAGCGGCAACAATGTCGCCATCCACGTGGATGCATTCGCCCGTCGCGCCGGCGACTATCGCATTCCCGGCGGCGGCGTGCAGGCCAATACGCGCCAGCAATCGGAAGGGCAGGCGATCGGCGGCTCCTATATTTTCGACGGCGGCTATATCGGCACTGCCATCCAGCACATCACCAGCCTCTATCACATCCCGGGTGTTGCCGAATCCGAAAGCCGCACGCGGATCAGTCTCGAACAGACCAAGTGGACGACAAAAGGCGAATGGCGTGCGCCGAACGACAAGATCGATGCAATCCGTTTCGCCGTGGGTGTCAGCAACTACAAGCACAAGGAACTCGGTATCGGCGACGATGGTGTCGATGGCCTGCAAAACACCATCACCAACAAGGAGATCGAAGGCCGCTTCGAACTTGACCATGCGGCAGTATCGACACCGCTCGGTGCGCTCACCGGCAGCTGGGGCATTCAAGCCAGCAATCGCAAGCTCGGCACTGCCGGCCTACTCGGCGGCCTGCTGGCGCCGACCGATACGGATGCCGTCGGCGGCTTCGCCTTCGAGCAACTGCAGCTCTCCGACACGCTGAAACTGCAGGCCGCAGGCCGCGTCGAAGCACTATCCGTGTCCGGTACAGCCGCGACTTTCCCCGCCAACTTCCTGCCACCGCCGGATACGTTCACCGAAACCGCACTGACGCGACACTTCACACCGATGAGCTTCAGCTTCGGCCTGCTTCAGTCGTTGCCATGGGACATGGTGGTGTCGGTCAATGCCAGCCGCACCCAACGCGCGCCGGCTGCACCCGAACTGTTTTCGCGCGGCTCGGACGGCGCCTCGGGTACTTTTGTGATTGGCAATCCAGATTTGAAAATCGAGACCGCGGAATCAGTCGAACTCGGCCTGAAGCGCACCACCGGTCAGTTCCGTTTTGAGGCCAGCATTTACTACACGCGCTATCTCGATTTTATTTACAAGCAGCTCACCGGCAATTTCTGTACTGACGTCTTCGCCAGCTGCGGAGAAACAGGTCCCTTGATGCAGGTCGCCTACGGCCAGCGCGATGCGAATTTCCGCGGTGCCGAGTTGCTGGCGCAGCTCGATGTGGCTCCCGTCCATGACGGTATGCTCGGCCTCGATGGACAGTTCGACGTGGTGCGCGCCACTTTTGCCGATGGCAGCAATGTGCCGCGCATCGCACCAATGCGTGTCGGTGGCGGCATCTGGTGGCGCAGCGCGGCATGGTATGCCCGGCTCGGCCTGTTGCATGCCTTCACGCAGGACGACATCGCAGCATATGAAACGCCGACCAACGGCTACAATCTGCTGAAAGCGGAAGTGAGCTACACGCACACCTTCACCAAAATCGATGGCGGGTTGCGCGACATCACGTTCGGCGTGGTCGGCGACAACCTGCTCGACGAGCGCATCCGCAACCACATTTCATTCAAGAAAGCCGAGGTGTTGCAGCCCGGCCTTGGCGTCCGGTTGTTCACGACCCTGCGATTTTAGCCGTCATGACCTTGGAATCGCTCCAGTTTCGCTCTGAACATGTCGCCGCGGTGGCGACATCCCCGGTGCCGGACGATATGGTCCGGCCCGCTCCGCCATTCACCACGACCAACGGAATGCAGCCTCGATGACCGGTCCCCGCTCCACTTTCCTTGTCGCCGCTGCGCTTGCGACGCTCACCGTCGGGCCGGCTTCCGCCGCCGGTGCCGAGGCGCTGCTGCCGGCAAACCTCTCCCCCTGGGGCATGTTCCAGAATGCCGATATCGTGGTGAAGGCCGTGATGATCGGCCTCGCCTGCGCCTCGCTCGTCACCTGGACCGTGTGGCTTGCGAAGACCATCGAGCTGCGCCGCGAGACGAGCCTCGCCAATCGCCGTCTCGAAATGCTGGAAAGCGATACCTCGCTGCGGCAAGTCGAACGCGAAAGCGCCGACGCCCGCGACGCCGTCGCGCAATTGATCCACACAGCCGTGCGCGAGACCGAACTCTCGCATGGCATCTTCGATGACGGCTTCAAGGAACGCATCGCACTCCGGCTGGAGCGTGTCGAAGGCGCGATGGCGCGGCGTATCGCCCGCGGCACCGGCATCGTCGCCACCATCGGCTCGACGTCGCCCTTTATCGGGCTGTTCGGCACCGTCTGGGGCATCATGAATGCCTTCATCGGCATCGCCGAGACCAAGACCACTAATCTTGCCGTCGTCGCGCCCGGCATCGCGGAAGCGCTGCTGGCCACCGCGCTCGGCCTCGTCGCAGCGATCCCTGCGGTCATGATCTACAACGCGCTGGTGCGCAGCATCACCGGCTATCGCGCATTGCTCGGCGATGCCTCGGCCCAAGTGATGCTGCTGATCAGCCGCGACCACAGCCGCCGCGGCATGCCGATGGCGCGGGCAGCAGAGTAAGAGCGAACCGATGGGCTCACGATTGGGCGGACGTAGCGGCGCGGCAGACGATCTCGAAGTCAATCACGAGATCAATGTCACGCCCTTCATCGATGTGATGCTGGTGTTGCTGATCATCTTCATGGTGGCAGCGCCGCTCGCGACTGTGGACATGGGCGTCGATCTGCCGGCCTCCACTTCCGAACCGCAGCCGCGGCCGGACAAGCCTGTCTTCGTCACCGTCAAGCCGGACATGACACTCGGTATCGGTGAGGACGTAGTGCCGCGCGACGGGTTCGGCGACGCGCTCGGTGCCGCGACGAAGAACAACAGGGAGGAACGCATCTTCGTGCGCGCCGACAAGGCCGTCAGCTATGGCGAGCTCATGGCGGTGATGAACATGCTGCGCGATGCCGGCTATCTGAAGGTCGCGCTGGTCGGCCTCGACGGACGCGCCACCCCGCAATGAACGCTTTCGCACTGCACCAACCCGGCGACCGCGCCGCCTTGCGCTGGGCAGGCTCGGCACTGGCGATCGTCGCCGTGCATGCCGGCCTGATCGCGGCCGGCGTCGCGCTGTATCAGAACCACGCGCCGCCAGGCGCCGCCGAAACGACGATCATGATCGACATGTCGCCGGTCTCGGCGGCACCGGAAACGCCGCCGCAGGACGTTGCGCCGGGACCGGAAATGCAGCAGGCCGATGAGCCTTCGGCACCGCCGCCCGAGCCGCAGACCCGGCAGCAGGTGGAAGAACAGATCCCGCCGTCTCCGCCGATGGAAAAAGCGGAGGTCGCTGCGCCGCACGAACAGAAGGTCGAACCGCCGCCACCTGAACCCGAGGTGGCGCCGGAGCCACCAAAACCGACGCCGGTGAAGCCCAAGTCCGTTCGGGCCGAAGTGAAGAAGAAGCCGAACGACACCAAGGCCGCGCCGCGCACCACTGCGCCGCAACGCGCCGAGCACGTCGCGCCGACGACGTCGGCCGCCATGGCCGGTGCCTCGCGCGCCGCGATCGCGAGCTACAACCAGCTCGTTCAGGCGCATGTGCAGCGTTTCAAACAATATCCGTCCGGCGCGCGCAGCGGGCAGGCCGGCAAGGTCCGCACCGTGGTGGCGTTTACCCTGAGCCGATCCGGCAACGTGCTGTCCGTGCGGTCGATCGGCTCGTCGGGTAATCCCGCGTTCGATGCGGAAACCGTAGCGACGGTGCGCCGCGCGCAGCCCTTCCCACCGTTCCCGGCCGAGATGGCGCTGTCGAGCCAGTCCTTCACGCTACCGCTGTCCTACGATTTGCGGTGAAGCCTCTTCGCTGTCATTGCGCCGGATTCGCCCGCTCGAATTGCCGCAGCAACCTGTTGCCGCGCTCCACCGCCGTATCGAGTGCCTGCTGCGCCGACTTCTTTCCGGCAAAGGCGGCTTCGAGCTCATCCTCGATGGCATCGCGGATCAAGGTGAAGGAACCGAGCCGCAATCCGGTCGAATTCTCCGTCGGCGGTTTCAGCGTGATCTGCTCGATCGATTTCTCGGTGCCGGGATTGCGCAGATAGAAACCTTGCGCCTTCGTCAACTCGTAAGCCGCGCGTGTGCTTGGAAGATAACCCGTGTTCTGATGCCACGCCGCCTGAATGTCCGGCTGCGACAGGAACGCGAAGAACCGCGCGACGCCCTTGTATTCGTCGCGCGGACGATCGCGCAACACCCACAGCGTGGCGCCGCCGATCATCGAGTTCTGCGGCGCACCGGCGACGTCCGGCCAGTATGGCAACATGCCATAACCGACATCGAATTTCGCATTGGCAAGAATATCGGCGCGTGTGCCGGAAGAGCCCAGAAAAATCCCGCACTCGCTCTTCTGGAAGCGCGGCTCCGCCGCAGTCGCCCGACCGCTATAGTCGAACACCTTGGTCTTCTGCCATTCGGCGAGCTGCGCGATATGACGTATCATGATCGGATTGTTGAAGGTCAGCTCGGCATCAAGGCCGCCGAGGCCGTTCGATCGGGTCGCCAGCGGAATGTTATGAAAGGCCGAAAAATTCTCCACATTGATCCACGATGGCCATGCCGTGGTGAAGCCGCATGGCGTTCCGGCGGCGCGCAGCCGCTGCGCCATCGCGCCAAGCTCGGGCCAGGTCTTCGGCGGTTCATCGGGATTGAGGCCGGCGGCACGAAACAGATCCTTGTTGTAGTACAGAATCGGCGTCGAGGCATTGAACGGGAACGACAGCATGTTGCCGGCCGTATCGGTGTAATAGCCGGTGATCGCCGGCAGGTAGGCCGAAGGGGTAAATGTCTCGGCCTGGTCGCGCATCAGCTCATAGACCGGATAGGTCGCGCCCTTGGCGGCCGTCATGGTCGCGGTGGCGATCTCGTTCACCTGCACGATGGCCGGCTGGCTGCGGGAGCGGAAGGCGAAGATCGCCGCTGTCACCGTTTCCGTATAATTTCCCTTATAAATCGGGACGATACGGAAACCGCTCTGGGTGGCATTGAAATCGGCCGCCAGTTTCTCGACCTGCCGTCCCAGTTGCCCGGACATGGCATGCCACCATTGCACTTCGACGACCGCCCGCGCCGGAGCCGTCGCCAGCAGGAGCGCCGTGACGAGCGCACAACATCCGGGCGCCAGTTTCCGCATCATCCAAGCCTGCCCTCTTGCAGTGCCGATCGGGACCGGCGTGTCATCAGTCCGTCGCCGGAAGGCCTCGCCCTTCAGCGACACACGAAAATGACGTTTTCGATAAGATTCTAGAGCACGATCCCGATAAGTGGATATCGGTTTCCGGACAAGATCATGCTTCCGTGAAGAAAGCCCCGGAACCGGCCGGCTGCAAGCAGATTCATCATGACGCCGCAGGACTGTGTTGAATTCCGATGCCTTTCGGTTCAATCGCCAGTATAGCTGCAGGGCTTGGATAGACCTTGTTCGCCAGTTGAACCTTTCCCAAAGCCAGATGACACACTCGTGGTGACAAGCCCGCATCGTGAAGTATCCGAGGGTCAGGAAGGGCTGGCGGCACAAGGCCGAACCGGCATTGTGGGACTTGTGCGCGCGATTCCGATCCGCTGGCGCATTCTCTCTATCGCGGCGCTGAATTCCGCTGTGGTCCTCGTCCTCGCCGGCCTGATCTGGAGCGGCTCGCGCGTGCTCTCCTCGGCCTGGGAGGATGTCCGGCAGGTGCGACAATCCGATCAGGTGCTTGCGCTGCTGGAAAGCGAGACCGGCCGGCTGCAGAACCTGATCCATCGTTACATCAACCAGCCGAGCCCGGAACTCTTTGCCGAGATTCTGCTGCTGCGCGAAGCGGTGCTTGGCACGCTGAACACCCGCGCGTCCACGGATCCGATGATTTCGGGGTCAGTGGCGGAACTGGAGCGCGTGACGGAGCGCTTCCTCAGCGGCTTCGGTGAGCTCCGGACGTTGCAAAGCACCATCGCCAAGACTTACGAAGACCAGGTGCTCGGGCCCGCCAAGGACATGGCAGGGCTCTATTCCATCATAGAAGGCGCCACCGGCCAGCGCGATGCCCTGATCTGGCCGGCACTCGGCAAATCCCGCGAAGCCTTCACGGCGATGCTGGTGGCAGCGAATTCCTATTATCTCTCGCTTGCCTCGGCCTCGGCGGAGGAAGCCCGCCGCAACACCGAGATGATCGAACGCACCATTCCGGTCATGACCGACCTCGCCGACAACGACCTGCAGCGTATCGCGTTGCAGCGCCTGAAAGGGAGCGCCAGCGCGTTGCGCGACGGTCTCACGAAACTGTCGGAACAACTGTCCAGCCGCACCGATCTGCTCCGCAATTCCATCGATGCCAGCCAAGCTGAAACCATCGCCGCCATCGACGGGTTGTCGGTGAAGATGCGCCAGCGCGAACAAAGCGCGCAGACCACCTTCGCCCGTACGCTGGCGGCCATCTCGCGCAACGTGATGGTGATTGCCGGCGCCTTTCTCGGTATCATTCTCACCGCAGGCATCATCATCACGCTCAGCATCCGCATGCCGCTGCGGCAGATCATGACCTCGATGCGGGCGATTACCTCGGGCGACCTCGATCGCAAGGTGCAGGGCACCACGGCCACCGACGAGATCGCCGCCATGGCGCGGGCGGTCGAAGTCTTTCGCCAGAACGCCATTGCCAAGCGCGACGCCGAAAACGAGCTGCGTGCGGCCAAGGAAAAGGCCGAGAGCGCATTGCTCGAACTCAATACGGCCCAGCAGAACCTGATCGACGCGGAACGGCTCGCCGCGCTCGGCGGCCTCGTCGCTGGCGTGGCCCATGAGGTCAACAACCCGATCGGCATCAGCCTGACGGTGGCATCGAGCTTCGCACGTCGCGCCGAGATGTTCGACGCGGAACTCCGCTCGAAATCACCGCTGAAACGCTCGCAGCTCGAAGATTTCGTCAGGACGTCGCAAGACGCCGCGCAGCAACTGGTCGCCAATCTGCATCGCGCCGGCGACCTCATTCAGTCCTTCAAGCAGGTGGCGGTCGACCGTTCCCATGCCGAACGCCGCCAGTTCAACCTCGGCGAGGCCACCGACCAGATCATCGCCAGCCTGCGGCCGGTGCTGAAGAAGGCGCCGATCACAATTTCCGTGGACGTGCCCGATGGTCTCCTGGTCGACGGCTATCCCGGCTCCTACGGCCAGATCCTGACCAACCTGTTCCTGAACGCCGCCAACCATGCGTTCCCAGGCGGGCAGCCGGGAGCGATTTCGATCACGGCCAAGCCGCGCGGCGCCGACGACATAGAGATCAGTTTTACGGACAATGGTGTCGGTATGAGCCCTGAAGTACAACGGCAGGCGTTCGATCCGTTCTTTACCACGCGCCGCAATGACGGGGGCACCGGCCTCGGACTGCATATTGTCTATAACCTGGTCACCCAGCAGCTGGGCGGCCGCATGATGCTGGAGTCCCGCCCGGGACAAGGCACGACATTTCGCATTATCATGCCGCGGACTGCCACCGGCGTCGCTGGCTCATTCGACGGAACGATGCAATGGCCGACCAGGACGATGTCCTCTACCTGATCGAAGACGACGGCGAGGCTCCGAGCGAGCCTCATGCCCGCAGATGGAAGATCGCCGTCATCGACGACGATCAGGCGGTGCATGAGGGCACGCGCTTTGCGCTCAGCGACTATACGCTGAACGGGCAGACATTGGAGATCCTCTCCGCCTATTCAGCCGCCGAAGGCCGCGAGCTGATGCGCCAGCATCCCGATGTCGCCGCCGTGCTGCTCGACGTCATTATGGAGACCGACGATGCCGGCCTCGCCCTCGTCGAATATATCCGCAACGAGCTGCGCAACGAGACCGTCCGCATCATCCTGCGCACGGGCCAGCCCGGCCAGGCGCCGGAACGCCGCGTCATCGTCGACTACGACATCAACGACTACAAGGCGAAGACCGAACTCACCGCCGACAAGCTGTTCACTTCGCTGACCGCAGCGCTGCGCAGCTATCAGCAGCTCGAACGCATGGTCCAGACGCGGCGCGGACTCGAAATCATTCTCGATGCCGCCTCCACGCTGTACGACTTCCGCTCCATGCAGCGGCTTGCCGAAGGCGTACTGACCCAGATCGCCTCGCTGCTCAATGTGGATTGCGCAGGAATTCTCGTCCTGCGCGACGGCGGCGGAGTTCAGCAAGATTTTGCCGTGCTGGCGGGCTCCGGCTGCTACAGCCGCTTCATCGGCTGTCCGACGCCGGACTCGCTGGATTCCGATCTGCGTCAGATGGTGGAAGATGCCTTCCGTCGCCGCAAGCACGACTTCAACGATCACCGCACGGTGCTCTATGTGCGCACAGGCTCGGGCCGCGAGGTCGTCGTGCTGCTGCAGGCCGAGCGTGAGCTGTCCGAGACCGACCGCTCGCTGGTCGAGATTTTCGGCAGCCGGCTTTCGATCGCTTTCGACAACGTGATCCTCTATCAGCAGCTTCAGGCCGCCAATACCCAGCTGGAAGATCGCGTCACCCAGCGTACCCGCGCGCTGATGCAGGCCAATCGCCGCCTCTCGACCCAATGGCTGCGGCTGCAGCGCGCCAACGGCTTCAAGAACGAGATTCTCGGCACTGTCGCCCACGACCTGAAGAATCCACTCGGCGTCATTCTCGGCCGCACCGAGATGTTGACCGAACTGATCGCCGCCGGCTCGGCCAAGGAAAACGTCGCCACGCAGATCGACCATATCCGCGACGCCACCAAGCGCCTCACCGCCATGGTAGATCACCTGATCTCCGATGCGATCGCCGATGCCTTCGACATTACCATCCGCCGCGAGCCGGTCGATCTGTCGGCACTGGTCAGCGACGTCGCGGAGGCCAATCGTCCGTCCGCGGTCAACAAGCAGCAGCAAATCGCGGTGTCATCGCCCGGCCATTCCGATCTCACCATGTGCGATGCAGACCGCATGCGCGAGGCGATCGACAATCTCGTCAGCAACGCCATCAAATATTCGCCGATTGGCGGCAAGATCGATATTGTCGTCAATGGCGATGCCGATCGTGTCCGCATCAGCGTCAGCGATCAAGGCGCCGGTCTTTCGCCGGAAGATCTCGACCGCCTGTTCGGCCGCTTCCAGCGGCTCTCCGCCAAGCCGACCGGCGGTGAAAGCTCGACCGGTCTTGGCCTCTCCATCGTCAAACGCATCGTGGACATGCATGGCGGCGAAGTGACTGCCGACAGTGCCGGACCCGGGCAAGGCGCCACCTTCACTATCACGCTGCCGGCGGCGATCGAGGCCCGGCCATGAGCACGAGCCCGCATATCGTCGTCGTAGACGACGAAGCGCCTGCCCGCGAGATGGTCGGCGATTATCTGAAGATGCACGGCTTCACTGTCACGCTATGCGACGGCGGCAAGAGCCTGCGCGGCGAGATCGAAACCCGGTTGCCGGATCTCGTGGTGCTCGACCTCAACATGCCCGAAGAAGACGGACTCTCGATCATCCGCGATCTCAAGAGCCGCACCAACGTGCCGGTGATCATGCTCACGGCGACCGCAAGCCCCATCGATCGGGTCGTCGGCCTCGAACTCGGCGCCGACGACTACATTGCAAAGCCCTGTGAACTGCGCGAGTTGATGGCACGCATTCGCTCGGTGCTGCGCCGAAGCGTGGCCTCACAGAAGGCAGCGGAGGCTGCGCCGGCCGCGAAGTCGAGGGATCATCTCGTCCGCTTCGGAACCAAATGGCTCGATCTCGAAGCCCAGGCACTGCGCGACGAGGAGGGTAACGAACATCCACTCACCGCCTCCGAATTCGGCCTGCTGAAAGTGTTCGCGGCCAATCCGAAGCGTGTGCTGTCGCGCGAGCGGCTGCTCGAACTCGCCAATGCGAGGGATGCTGAAGCCTTCGACCGCGCCGTGGACCTCCGCATCATGCGCATCCGTCGCAAGATCGAGCCCGATCCGGCGAAACCAGCCGTGATCCGCACCATCCGCGGCGGTGGCTACCTGTTCTCACCCGCCGGCGAAAAGGCCTGACATTTCTCCCCGACCCTCCCGCTTGCAGAGGGAGGGGACAACGCCGCGATCACCGCATCCATCTGAAATCATTGAATTTTTGTCCCCGAATGTTTCGTCGCCCGAGCCGCGACGAAACAAAACTCCCCTGTCACGAAACCATTTTCCGCTTTTCAAGCCGCCATTCTGAAACCGGCGATCCTTAACAACTGGCCTTAACGAAACGCCCGTCACCGACGTTTCATTGGGAGCCAGCCATGTCGAACGTCATCGCCATCAACCCCGCCGGCCGCCAGGGAATCATCACCGCCCGCACCACCACGGACGAGATGCTGCTGGAACGGATTGTCGAAGGCGACCGCAGCGCGATGCATACACTCTATGCCCGGCATAATGTGCGGGTCTACCGCTTCGTGCTGCGCATGCTGCGCGATGTCGCCGCGACGGAAGATCTGGTCAGCCAGGTGTTCCTCGATGTGTGGCGCACCGCCAGCCAGTTCGAAGGCCGTTCCCAGGTCTCCACCTGGCTGTTGTCGATCGCGCGCTTCAAGGCGCTCACCGCACTGCGGCAGCGCAAATACGAAGACATCGATCAGGACGAGGTGATGGGTGTTGCCGACAGCGCCGACACGCCGGAAGCTTCACTGGATCGCAGCCGCACCAACGAGATCCTGCGGGCCTGCGTGGCCAAACTTTCGCCGGCGCACCGCGAGATCGTCAACCTCGTCTACTATCATGAGAAGTCGGTGGATGAAGTCGCCGGGATCGTCGGCATTCCTGCCTCCACCGTGAAGACGCGCATGTTCTACGCCCGCAAGCAGCTCGCCGACCTCTTGAAGAATGCCGGGATCGACAGCCTTGCTGCCTAATCTGTTTCTACTCCCGACCGACAAACTTTCACACCCGGACAGGATGCCATCCTGATCCGGGTTTTCCTTTGCCGCGCCTCCATCGGACCGTCTCACCCCATAAACATGCACCGGCGCCATCGCGTGAATTCATGGTTCACGCGCATGCGCCGCGATGCTATGCACAGATCAACCGTCAAATCGGGAGATGCCGAAATGATCGATCTTCGCCGCCTGCTCGGGCTCACTCTCATCGCTGCAGCCGGACTAGCATTGTCGATCACGCAAGGTCGCGCGCAGATGCAGCGTCCCGATGTCGGCGACGAGCCCGGCCTGATCGCCGACGATTCCATCGAACTGCCGCCCGAGTATCAGAAGCAGATGGTGCTCTACCGCACCACCGAACCGCCGGGCACCATCATCATCTCCACCGCCGAGCGCTATCTCTATCTGGTGCAGGGCAATGGCCGCGCGCTGCGCTACGGCATCGGCGTCGGCCGCGACGGTTTCCAGTGGCAGGGCCTCGTGAAGATCTCGCGCAAGGCCGAATGGCCGGACTGGACGCCGCCCGCGGAAATGATCCAGCGCCAGCCTTATCTGCCGCGTTTCATGGCCGGCGGCCCCGGCAATCCCATGGGCGCCCGCGCGCTCTATCTCGGCGCCACTGTCTATCGCATCCACGGCACCAACCGGCCCGACACCATCGGCACCGCCGTTTCGTCCGGCTGCTTCCGTCTCGTCAATGCCGATGTCAGCGATCTCTATGAGCGCGTGCCCGTCGGCACCAAGGTCGTGATCCGGCAGAAGCCCGAAATCTGAGGTGGCGTTCGCCACGACGACTCTCTGCATCACATAACGCCATCAATCGGGGGCTGAATTCTCATGGCGATGAAGCGCACTTTCGTGACCGGCCTTGCCATCGGCCTCGCGGTCGCCACCGCCGTGGCCGCCGCCGCCATCACCTATGAACGCTACGACACCAAGACGCTGAAGCGCACCATCAAGCGCGACGCCGTGCTGTGCGGCGTCAATCAGGGTCTGCCGGGCTTCTCGGCGCCGGATGCGCAGGGCAACTGGAGCGGGTTCGACGTCGATTTCTGCCGCGCCGTCGCCGCCGCCATCTTCGACGATCCGAAGAAGGTGAAGTTCGTCGGCCTCGATGCCAGTGAGCGTTTCAAGGAATTACAAAGCCGCAAGATCGACATCCTCGCCCGCAACACCACCTGGAGCATGTCGCGCGAAAGCAATCTGGCGCTCTATTTCCCCGCTGTCTCCTATTATGACGGCCAGAGCTTCATGGTGCCCAAAACGCGCAACATCGACTCCGCGCTCGAGCTCGACGGCAGCAAGGTCTGTGTTCAGGACGGCACCACAACCGTGCTGAATGCAGCGGACTATTTCCGCGCCAACAACATGAAATATACGGAAGTGAAGCTCCCGAAGCTCGATGACGTGCTGAAGGCCTACAACTCCGGCCAGTGCGATACCTTTACTGCGGACGCCTCGCAGCTCTACGCGTTGCGCCTGACGCTGGCGAAGCCGGACGATCACGTCATACTGCCCGATGTCATCTCGAAAGAACCGCTGGCACCGGTCGTCCGCCAGCGCGACGATGACTGGATGATGATCGTGAAATGGACGCTCTATGCGATGATCAATGCCGAGGAACTCGGCATCACCTCCAAGAATATCGACGAGGCGCTGAAATCGAAGAAGCCCGACGTGATGCGGCTGGTCGGCACCGAGGGTGCCTATGGCGAGGATCTCGGCCTGTCAAAGGACTGGGCCGCGCGCATCATCCGCCATGTCGGCAATTACGGCGAAGTCTATGAGCGCAATGTCGGCGACGGTTCGAAGCTGAAGATCCCGCGCGGCCTGAACCAGATCTGGAGCGCCGGCGGCATTCAATACGCGCCGCCGATTCGCTAACCAACACTCCTCACTGTCCACTGTCATCGCCCGGCTTGACCGGGCGATCCAGTAGACACTGACTTTTGAAATAGAATACTGCGCCTGTGTTTACTGGATCACCCGCTTTCGCGGGTGATGACAGGCGGAGGCGGAACGACCTACATTCCCCTCAATACTTCTTCAGCTTCGCTAACTGATCCGCGTGATAGTTGCTGTCGCCCAGCAGCTCCTGGCACACCCGTGCGCGCTTCATGAACAGGCCGATGTCGAACTGGTCGGTCATGCCCATGCCGCCGTGCATCTGCACGCCCTCCTGCACCGCCAGCGTCGCCGTGGTGCCGGCCTTCGCCTTGGCGACGGCCACCGCAGCCGCTGCGTTCGGGGCCTCAGCGTCGAGCAACTGCAACGCCTTCATCGCGGCGGCGCGCGTCACTTCGATCTCCGTATAGAGATGCGCGGCGCGGTGTTGCAGCGCCTGGAACTCACCGATCAGCTTACCGAACTGCTTGCGTTCTTTCAGATAGGTCACCGTACGGCCGAATACCTCGTCCGACAGCCCCACCATCTCCGCCGCAGCAGCAGCCCGGCCGATATTCAGCACGCGGTCGAGCAGCGCACCGCCCTGGTCGACTTCGCCGAGCACGCTGTCGGCATCGACAGCGACATTGTCGAATGCGACTCGCGCCGCGTTATGCGCATCGACCATGACTGTGCGCTCGATGGTGATACCTGTCGCCTTGGGATCGACGGCGAACAATGTCAGCCCTTCGCGCTCGCCCGGCGTACCGCCGCTGCGCGCGGCGACAATCAGGAGATCGGCCACATGACCGTCGACCACGAAAGCCTTGTCGCCGCTGAGTTTGAAACCGTTGCCGGCGCGCTCCGCCTTCATCGCGATGTGGTGCGGACGATGCTTGTTGCCTTCATCCACGGCCAGCGCGGCGAGCAGCGAACCGTCGACGATCTTCGGCAGCCAGGCCGCCTGTTGTGCCTCGCTGCCGCCGCGCAGCGCAGTAACCGATAGCACCGAGGTGGCAAAGAACGGCGACGGCATCAGCGTGCGCCCGATCTCCTCCATGATGACACCGGCCTCGACGGCTCCAAGCCCGCTGCCGCCATGGGCTTCCGGCACCAGGAGACCGGCAAAGCCCATTTCGGCAAAGGTCTTCCAATGATCGCGTGAGAAGCCGGTCGCGTCCTTGCTGTCGCGCAGCTGCCGGAAATGGGCGATCGGCGCCTTGTCGCCGATGAAGCCGCGCGCGGAGTCGCGGAGCATGGTCTGTTCTTCGTTGAGGAGGAGAGGCATGGGATGATCCGATTTCGGTTGTTCTCATTCAGTCCCTCATGGTGAGGAGCGCGCCACTTGCGCGCGTCTCGAACCATGAGATGTGGAGTTCCATCGCCATCCTTCGAGACGCCGCTGCGCGACTCCTCAGGATGAGGGCGGAGTGGAGGCCAAGCTACGCCCCCGGCAAATCCAGGATGCGCTTGGCGACGATCCCCAGCATCACTTCGCTGGTGCCGCCTTCGATGGAATTCGCTTTGGTGCGCAGCCACGCACGTGGTCTGGCGCCTTCATGCGACCGCGGGCTCTCCCACTCCAGCGCGCCGATGCCGCCGGCCGACATCAGAATTTCATAGCGACGTTTGTTGAGTTCGGTGCCATAATATTTCATCGCCGATGAAAACGCCGGATGCCCCTGCCCGGCCTTGGCGAGATCGACCGCGCGCTCGGCTGCGCAGGCGAGAGCCGCCTCGTCCACCTCGAAACTCGCGATCTGCCCGCGCAGCATCGCATCGTCGAGCCGTCCTTGCGCATCCACACCGACCGAATCTGCCGCGATCTGGCCGAGCGGACGGCCGACGCCGCGCTCGCCCATCCCGGAAATCATCGCGCGCTCATGCTGCAGCAGATACTTGGCGACATCCCAGCCGCGATTGACGGTGCCGACCACATGGGATTTCGGCACCCGGACATTGTCGAAGAATGTCTCGCAGAACGGTGATTTGCCGGAGATCAACAGGATCGGCTTGGTGGAGACGCCCGGCGAGGTCATGTCGAACAGAATGAAGCTGATGCCGTCATGTTTCTTCGCCGCGGGATCGGTGCGCACGAGGCAGAAGATCCAGTCGGCATAATTGGCGTAGGACGTCCAGATCTTCTGGCCGTTGATGACGTAGTGATCGCCGTCGCTCTCCGCGCGGGTCTGCAGCGAGGCGAGATCGGAGCCGGCATTGGGCTCGGAATAGCCCTGGCACCAGCGGATCAGACCGGCCGCGATCTTGGGCAGATGCTCTTTCTTCTGCTCGTCGTTGCCATATTTCAAAAGCGCCGGCCCGAGCATCCAGATGCCGAAGCTCGACAGCGGTGGCCGTGCGCCGATCCGCGCCATCTCTTCACGCAGGATTTTCGCCTCGGCGCCATCGAGACCGCCGCCGCCATATTGTTTCGGCCAGTCCGGCACGGTCCAGCCCTTGTCGCGCATACGTTCGAACCAGAGGCGCTGCGGCTCCGATGCGAATTTCGTATTACGTCCGCCCCAGAACACATCCTCGTCAGCCGTCACCGGTTTGCGCATTTCCGGCGGGCAGTTGGCCTCCAGCCAGGCGCGGGTGTCGCTGCGGAATTGATCGAGATCCGACATCGGGTGTTTCCTGTTGTTTGTGGGCAGACGCACCGCATCCGCCATTGTTGTCGCGCGAAGCTTACCCGGCGGATCGTGGAATTCAATGCCCTGTCGCGCCGCACGAAGACGCGCTAGCCTTGGCATTCCAGCGTTTCGCCGGACGACAAACGAACAAGAACACACGAGGAAATCCCATGCGCCTGAAACTTCTTTCGCCTGGCGAAATGAGCGTCGATCAGAAGGCGATTTATGACGAGTCCATTGCCAGCAAACGCGGCAAGCCGCCGGAGCCGATGATGGCCTGGCTTGCCAGCCCCGAGATGGCGCGTCACGCCACGCGGCTCGGCGCTTTCCTGCGCTACGACACATCGCTCTCTGCGGCGCATGCGGAGTTGGCGATTCTCGTCACAGCCCGGCATTGGACGGCGCATTTCGAATGGTACGCGCACAAAAAGTTCGCGCTCGCCGGCGGCCTCGACCCGGCCATCATCGAGGACATCAAGAATCGCCGTACGCCAACTTTCACCGAAACGAAGGAGCGCGTGATCTATGATGTAGCCAAATCGCTGCATGAAGCGCAGGGACTATCGCAGCCGCTGTATGACGAGGCTGTCGACGTGCTCGGCGCCAAGGCACTTGTCGAGATCATCGGCCTGTGCGGTTACTACACGATGGTCTCGATGACGCTGAACACCTATCAGTTCGGCCTGCCGGACGGGCAGGTGTCGGAGCTCTTGTAACGCTCGACCGTAGGGCGGATGAGCGAAGCGTAATCCGCCGGCCGAGTTCATGGTGGAAACTCCGCGGCGGATTACGCCTTCGGCTCATCCGCCCTACGGCAGTGAGCTTTTTAGAAACGATGGGTTTCGCGAAGACGCTCTACCCATCCTACAGCACCGTGCCTAAATCCTCCTGATCGCATCATCACATCAGGAGCCTCGTCATGCCCACCGCCAACCCGCCGATTCCCGCTGGTACGCGGATCGGGCATGTCCATCTCAAGGTCGCCGATCTCGATCGGGCACTCGGCTTCTATCGGGATGTACTCGGCTTCCAGGTCAAGCAACGCTATGGCGACCAGGCGGTGTTCATTGCTGCCGGCGACTATCACCATCATATCGGACTCAACACCTGGGAGAGCAAAGGCGGCCATCCGCCTGCGCCCGGCACCACCGGCCTCTTCCACACCGCTATCCTCTATCCGACCCGGGCCGCCCTCGCCGATGCCTTGCATCGGGTGCGCGCCGCCGGCATCCCGCTGGACGGCGCCAGCGATCACGGTGTCAGCGAGGCGCTGTATCTGCGCGACCCCGACCAGAACGGCGTGGAGCTCTACTGGGACCGTCCGGAAAGCGAGTGGCCGCGCGACGCGAATGGCGAGATTGCGATGTTCACGAAGCGATTGGATGTGGAAGACTTGTTGAAGGCGAGAGAAGTCTGACCTCCACTCCGCCCTCATCCTGAGTGTCTGACTGGAAACGCGGTCCGTAGTTTGGCGCTGCTGGTTGCCTAGGCGGGACGCAACACACTCTGTCCCTCCCGCCTGAACGCAGTTGCGTTCAGGCTGAGGTGAGGAGGCGCGTAGCGCCGTCTCGAACCATGAGATGGCTTGGCTCGAAGCCTTTTCGGCCATCCTTCGAGACGCCGCTGCGCGGCTCCTCAGGATGAGGGACGGAGAATCGAGATCCTGAGAGTCTCCACCGCGAAGTTGGCCGGCGGATTAAGCTTCATTAATCCGCTCTACGGCCGCGAATCATGATCATCATAGCTGCAATCACCTGCAGTGCCATGCAGCTATAGAACGGCACACTGTAGCTGCCCGAAATATCCCTCAGCCAGCCGACAATGCCCGGCCCGAATGCGTAGGTGACCTGCGTCACCGAAGTGATCAGGCTCACCAGCACGCCGAAAGCGCGTGGATCGAATTCGCGCTGCACGATCAACGCCGGCAGTGTGATCAGATTCCCCACCGAGAATCCAAACAAGGCGCAGGCGACAAACACCAGCGGCGCGCTCTGCGTATTGACGACGATGGCCAGCGCCACCGCCTGGCTGAGAAAGGACAAGGCCGACGCCAGCCGCTGATTGAGCCGATCGATCACCGTCGAGAACAGCACGCGGCCGACGACGGCCATGATGGTCATTAACGAGACTGCCGCGGCCGCGCGCTCGCGGCCGATCACCGGATCCAGAAACGAGATCAGGTGCACGATGAATCCGACCTGCGCAAACAGTCCCAACGCGAAAGCGATGGTCACCGTGAGGAACGCCACATTACGCATCGCCTCGGCACGAAAACGCGTCGATGACGGCGTGTTGGCCGCCGCCACATGGCCAACGCCGGCGCGATGCGGCGGATGGCCGACAAACAGCAGGATCACCGGCACCAGCAGCAGCAACATCGCCGCGACGGCCGCCACCGTGGCGCCGGCGAAGCCGAACGCATTGCTCGCCGCCACCATCAATGGCACGCCGACGATGCCACCAAAACTCGCGCCGTTGAGCGCGAGGCTGATCGCCATGCCGCGCTTCTTGTCGAACCACAGGCCAAGCGTGTTGGTGATGGCACCGAGGCTGGTGCCGGCCCAGCCGAAGGCGAGCAGAACGTTCACTGCATAGAGCTGCCAGGGCGCCGTGATCTGGCCGAGCAGGATCGTGGCAACGCTGAGCATGCCGACGCCGGCAAGCAGCGTGTTGCGCGGCCCGAGCATCCGCATCGCCTCGCTGACAAAGGCAACCATCAGGGCGCCGACGAGATAGAAGAAGGTCGTCGCCGTCGCGATGATCGAGGCTGGCCAACCGTGTACGCGCTGAAGTTCCGCGAGATAGACGCTTTGTCCATAGAAGCCGAGCGCCCATCCGAAAGTGGCAAGCACGAAGCAAACACCTACGATCCGCCAGCCCTCATAACGAATCGAAGTTTCGCCGTCTGTCCCGTGTGAAGTTGCGTCCATTCCGGATCTGCTTTCGTTACGTTTCCTCAGCACATGCTGCTCTGCGACAACACGCCGCGTGAGATGTAGCACCGTTCCACGCATTAACCACCCGTTTTACCGGGAAAATCCTGCATTCCTTAGCTTCGCGGCCAAGCCATCCGGTCGATCACGTTCTTGGCAGGTGAACTCGGCGACGCCATATGCTAGGGACATTGCAGATGGAGGATTTGAAACCGTGAACGCTCTTGCTGAAGTGACCGAACAGACCGACCGCTCGCTCCTGATCGTTGAGGACGACAAGCCGTTTCTGGAACGCCTGTCACGCGCGATGGAGACACGCGGCTTTACCGTTACCTCCTGCGATACCGTCTCCGACGGCCTTGCTCATATCGGCAAATCGGCGCCGGCTTTTGCCGTGGTCGATCTTCGCCTCGGCGACGGCAACGGCCTCGATGTCGTGTCCGCGTTGAAGCAGCAGCGCCCGGATGCGCGCGCCATCGTGCTCACCGGTTATGGCAACATCGCCACCGCTGTGACCGCCGTGAAGATGGGCGCCGTCGACTATCTGTCGAAGCCGGCCGATGCCGATGACGTCGTCAATGCACTGCTTGCAATCGACAGCGACAAGTCGGAACTGCCGAGCAATCCGATGTCGGCCGACCGCGTGCGCTGGGAACATATCCAGCGCATCTATGAAATGTGCAACCGCAACGTCTCGGAAACCGCGCGCCGCCTGAACATGCATCGCCGCACCCTGCAGCGCATTCTCGCCAAGCGCGCCCCGCGGTAAGCGCGCCTAACAGCTAGAGCTCATTCGGCAAGGCTGCATGACCTTGAGGGTCGTGCAGCCTGTTGAGTCTGTAGGCTGCCGTCATTGCGAAACGCAACATCATGGATTTGCGCGTCGCAGCCGCAAGCCTGTGTTCCGGCGCCTCGCATTGCACATGCGCGCCATAGGCATCCGCCACGATCAATCCGGTATCGGCAGGGAAAATCTCGCAGGGCAAATCCTGCGTGAAAGCAAAGAACAGCCGGTCGCAATGGGCGCGGTAATCCGGCCATTTCTGGTCGGCGCGCAAATCCTCCACCGATGATTTGATCTCGACGATCCAGATCTCGCCCTTCTCGTTCATCGCCACCAGATCCGCCCGCCGCCCCGAAGGCAGCGGCAGCTCGGCAACACACGAAAATCCGAGCGAGCGCAGCAGGCGCGCGGTTCCACGCGCGACAGCCAGCGCCGTTTCGGACTGACGGCGATCGAAAATCAGCGTCGGGGTTTGAACGGCGGTCGATTCCATAGCGACGAACTTAGCCGATTTCGGCGGGAGCACCCAATACATCCCAACGAGGCCGGCCGCTGGAATGTCGCTGTGCTGCCTCCGTGTTGCCACACGCGACAAAACCGGCGCTGCCAATGACCGTGTCCATTCACCCGCGCGTGATCAAGCGAAAGAACCGGAGACAATCCATGAGCTTAGCCCGTATCGGCCGTGTCGCCCTGATCGTCGCTGCCGCAAGTCTGCCTCAAGCCGCTTTCACGTCATTTGCGCACGCAAAACCCACCGTAGAGGTCGCTTTCGTGCTGGATACGACCGGCTCTATGGCCGGCCTGATCGAAGGCGCGAAACGCAAAATCTGGTCGATTGCCACTTCGATCCTTGACCAGAATCCCGATGCCGACATCCGTATGGGACTCGTCGCCTATCGCGACATCGGCGATGAGTATGTGACGAAGAAATTCGACCTCACCACCGATATTCAGGATCTCTATGCCAATCTGCTGCAAGTGAGAGCGCAGGGCGGCGGCGACTGGCCCGAAAGCGTCAACGAGGCGCTCGATGTCGCCATCAACAAGCTGCAATGGTCCAAGGGTGGCGATATCAGGCGCATCGTGTTCCTGGTCGGCGACGCCCCACCGCATATGGATTATGCGCAGGATACTAAGTACGAGACGACGATGAAGGTGGCGCAGCAGAAAGAGATCATCGTCAACGCCGTCCTTGCCGGCGGCGCCCGCGATACCGAACGCGCCTGGCGCGACATCGCCCAGCGCGGCGACGGTCGCTTTATCGCGATCCCGCAGGATGGCGGACAGGTGGTGATCATCGAGACGCCGTATGATGAGGAGATCATCATCCTGCAAAACGAGATCAACAAGACCGTGATCCCCTACGGTCCCCGCACGCTGCAGAAGCGCACCGAGGAAAAGACGCGGCAGTTATCGGAAGTCGCCCGCGCAGCGCCAGCCTCGGCATCGGACATGGCGAGCTATATCAACAAACGGGCAAAGCTGTCGTCGGAGGCTGTAACCGGTGGCGGCGATCTGGTCGCCGATGTGGCGTCGGGCAGCAAGAGGCTCGATGGCGTCAAGGATGATGAGCTGCCGGAGTCGCTGCGAAAACTGTCGATGCGGGATCGCACGGCTGAGCTCGAAAAGCAGATGACCTTACGTAAGGAGCTTAACGCCAAGCTCACCGCGCTGGTCGTCAAACGTGACGCCTATGTGGCCGCGCAGCGCGACAAGACGGGGGCACCGAAGGCCTCGTCCTTCGATCGCGAGGTGGAGGCGACATTGAAAGTGCAGCTCAAGAAGTAGTTTAACATCGGAATAGTGGCCCCTCGCCGCCCGGCTTCACCGGGCCGGTGCGGGGATGCGGCCCGCTCGAATTTGCATCGCGCTTCCTCTTCCATCCGTAAGAAAAATCGGCATTGTGGCGCGATGACAGAGAACGCACCCAAAGCTCAAGCCG
The DNA here is from genome assembly GCF_021184025.1 of Rhodopseudomonas boonkerdii. Taxonomy (NCBI): domain Bacteria; kingdom Pseudomonadati; phylum Pseudomonadota; class Alphaproteobacteria; order Hyphomicrobiales; family Nitrobacteraceae; genus Rhodopseudomonas; species Rhodopseudomonas boonkerdii. Next base: position 5,423,675 of record NZ_CP036537.1, read on the forward strand.
GCGGCACCATCATTCCGGTGACGCTGTTTCAGCAGAACTGCATGCTCCTGTGGGACGAAGCCACCCGACAGGCGGTGGTGATCGATCCCGGCGGCGACGTGCCGCTGATCCGGGAGGCAATTGCCAAGGCCAATGTGCAGGTCGGGCAGATTTGGCTCACCCATGGCCATATCGATCATGTCGGCGGCGCCGCCGAACTGCGCGATGCGCTGAAGGTCGAGATCATCGGCCCGCACAAGGCCGACGAATTCCTGCTCGACAACGTCGAGTCCTCAGGCGCCAATTACGGCATCGCCGGCGTGCGCAACTTCAAGCCGGACCGATGGCTCGAGGAGGGCGATATCGTCAGCGTCGGCGGCCTCTCCTTCGAGATCCTGCACTGTCCCGGCCATTCACCCGGCAGCGTCGTCTATTACAGCAAGGGTATGAAATTTGCCCATGTGGGCGATGTATTGTTTGCCGGCTCTGTCGGCCGGACCGATCTCCCGGGCGGGAGCCACGAGACGCTGATCAGCTCGATCATGAACAAGCTGATTCCCCTCGGCGACGATGTAGGTTTCATCTGCGGTCACGGACCAGGGTCCAGCATCGGCCAGGAGCGGATGACCAATCCCTTTCTCACAGGGATGGCCTGACCGAGAACACTCAGCCGACGTGGTCGGGATTGATCCAGTCCTCGATCTGCGAGGCCGCGATGGTGCGCTTCGGCTGATAGGGATTCAGCGTGCCGGCCGTTGCGGTCCAGCCTTTTGCGAGGATCTCGCGGGCAAAGATCTTCGCATCGATTTCGGATTTGAACGTCTTTGTCGTCCGCGCCGGGCCCGGAGGGCGGGGATCCGATTTCACGGCACGGTCTGGCCCGAAGGCAACATACCAAGTATCAGGTTTCGTCATCATGATGCGTAGTAACGCCAAATGTGACAAAAAGTTGCACGTATTGCGGCAACTCTCTTTTTTGTAGCGAAGTTGCAGAGCTTAACAAGACAGGCCGCCCAACCGGAGCGGCCTGCAGTTTGGAAGAGTGCGCTTCCATGATCTCAGTCCGGCAAACTCCCCCAAAAAGTGGGCTGGCCTCCGGACAAAACCATGCTTCAATAGAGGTCTCAGTCGATCACCTCGACGATCCGACGGGTGCCTGGCTCGACCAGAACCGTGCGGCCGTTGACCACGGTGTAGCGATATTCACGCGCCGCGCGATATTCGGCCGGAACCTCGTAATAGGTCACGCCGCTTGCAGGTAATACGGCGCCGACACGGACCTCGCGGTCATAGGTATAGGACGGACGATGCTGTTCGACGACATAGCTGCGGAAGCGCGGGCGATCGTCGACGCCCAGTACACCGGCCACGCCGCCAACCACCCCGCCGATCGTGCCTCCTACAATAGCTCCCACGGGGCCTGCAGCGCGTTCACCTTCGGCAGCCCCGCGCTCGATGCCCCCGGGAACGCCCTGGGCATGAGCAAGAGCAGGAATCGCCATCGTAGCAACGACGGCGGCAGTTCCGAGAAGACGGCGGATCATGACGATCTCCCATTTTGCGATTGCACATATTGCGGCGATACAAGTGCGTCGCCTTTGCAATGGTTCCGGAGAGAGAACCGCGAAACGGAGACAGAATCGCGAAACAATGCGCGCCCTTATCTGATGAGCCCTGCAGCCTTCAATGCGCGCGTAATCGCGCCGGAAACATCGAGCGCACGCCGAACGGGAGGATCACGACGTGCGCTGCGACGCTCCTGTTCCGCCCGCCGAGACTGCCGGCTGCGCAACTCATCCGTGGCCGCGGTGCGAATCGGCTCCTGTTTGGTGAGACCGAAGAACTGCGCAATGTACCAGGACGACGAGATGCCGGCGTCGAGCATAAACTTCGAGACCGCGCCATAAGGGTCTTCATGGCCCTCGATCGCGAGCGGCGTGCCATGGGCCATGCCGGTGATGGTGTAGGACTCCACCATCGTCTCTCCCTTGCCATTCCACCACACTTCACGCGGATAGCCATCGACATCGCCGGCGGACATCGGCGCATCAGGCAGATCGTGCAGATCGAGCCATTGCTTGACGATTTCACCGGCATTGGCGGGATTGACCGTGCGATCCGCCGCACCATGCCAGACGGATACACGGGGCCATGGCCCCTGATACGGCGATGCCTTGCGAACGAGGTCACCGAGATCCCTGGCGCTGCGCGCAGGCGCGCGATACATGCCGGCCAAGGCCTCCTGCATCGAATGCGCGATGCCGTAAGGCAGACCAGCGACAATAGCACCGGCAGCGAAGACTTCCGGATAGGTCGCAAGCATCACCGAGGTCATGGCGCCACCAGCGGACAGACCGGTGATGTAGATGCGCGCGGGATCGACGCCGTGAGCAATGGCGGCATGCTCCACCATCTGGCGGATCGAGAGCGCTTCGCCGCTATCACGGGCGATATCGTCGGGCGCAAACCAGTTGAAGCAGGTGTTGCCGTTATTCGCGCGCTTCTGCTGCGGCATGACGAGCACAAATCCATAGCGCTGCGCGAGCTTGGACCAGCCGCTGCCGATATCATAGCCGGCAGCCGTCTGCGTACAGCCATGCAGCACGACGACAAGCGCCGGCTTCGGCGCCAACCGCTCCGGTGCATAAACGAACATTTTCAGATTACCGAGATTGCTGCCGAAATCTGCGACCTCCACCAGCGGACTGTCGTCTGCGGGAAGACGCGCTCGTCCCATTCCGTGCAACGCACCGGGCATTTTCGGAAGATGACGAAGAAAGTCGATATTGTCGGCGAGGGACACGGCAGCTCCTAACGGGTCGGCGCGCTTATACAACGGCCCCGGCGACATATAGTTGCTGCAGTGCAAAATAACAGCGATTCGGCTTCAATTTACCCATCACTGAAACGCGAACGATACGATTTTTCCAAAAGGCTTTGTAAAAAAGGTATCAGAAGAAGCCCGCACGACCGGGTCATGCGGGAGAAAGGGATGAAAACGCCTAGTTCTTCTTCATCATATCGTTGTCTTTTTTCATGCGGTTCTTGTGCATGCCGTCTTTATGCATGGATTCCTTCTTCATGCTGTCTTTGGACATGCCCTCCTTCGACATGCCCTGGGTGCCGCTGCCCATCTTGGCCGGCTCCTGACCGGACGAACCGGTTGCCTGCGCCATGGCAGCAAACGGAGTCACGCCGATCGCAGTGGCAAAGATCGCTACAAGGATGGTCTTCTTCATGATTGTTCCTCCAGAATGGACCGGTCGGCACAACGCCATGTTGCGCGAAACGTTCCTGCCAGCGATACGCAACCTGACCTCAAACGTTACGCGGCAAGTCAACCATTTGTCGCAAACTTGTTGCTGGAATAGCGTTCGCTCCTACAAGCTCACTGGGCTGGATGCTTGAAAAGGATGATTCATCCGCGGCGCATCCAGGCCAAACATGCTCCGCACAACGCAATCGATATGGCGCAGGCAATGAGACTGGCGGCGAAGGCTGCGCGGCCGGAAACGGCGATCTGCACCGCGGCCTGCAGCGCACCGATGGCGGCGACGCCTGCTGCATTGGCGATCTGAGTCGTCGTGCCATAGATGCCGGAACCAGCGCCCGCACTCGCCGCCGGCACGCTGGCGAGCACAACACCCGATAACGGCGCCATAACGAGCCCCTGCCCGTAGCCGAACACAATCAGGGCCGCCGTGAGCAACCCAACGGATGGCGTCGATACAGCTGTGGTCAGGAGAAACAGGGCTGCCAGAGCCGTGATCTGAACCGCGCAGCCCTCGATCAACACGCGCGTCCCCTTGGCCTTGGCGCGCACGGCACTATGGCGGGAAGCGATGACGAAGGCGATGGCCAAGGGCAGGAAGACAAGACCCGCGTGGAGCGGCGCAACCTTCAGATCGGCCTGCAGATACAGCGTAACCACCAGATAGAAAGACAGGTTAGCGAAGAAAAACAGGAACACCGCAGCGAGCCCGCGCATGAAAACGTCATCCTTCAGGAGGACAAGGTCGATCAGCGGTATGCCTCCTCGCGCAGCAAGGCGACGTTCCAGACGAAGGAAGGCTGCCATCACGCCGACACCTGCGAGCATCACGAGCCACACAGCTGGTGACCAGCCGACATCGTGACCGAACAGCAACGGCCCGATCAAGCAAAGCAACGCAACGAACAACGTGATGGCGCCGGGAATATCGAGCCGCGTGTTCTGCCGCGCCGGTGGCGCCGGCATCCAGCGGAGCGCGGCGAGAATGATAACGATGCCGGCGGGGATATTGACGAAAAACACCGCGCGCCACCCGAAGCCGGCAAGGTTCAGCCCGACCAGCACGCCGCCAAGCGCGAAACCGGCAGCGCCGGCAAGGCCGAGGACGATCCCGTAGATGGCGAACGCACGCGCCCGCGCCTCGTCATTGAACAGCACGTGGATGGTGGCCAGCACCTGCGGCACCATCAACGCAGCAGTGGCCCCCTGCGCAAGACGCGCGATGATCAGCTCAGGGCCTGATTGCGTCAGCCCGCACCACAGTGAGGTTACGCTGAAGCCAAACACACCGGCGATGAAAACCTGCTTGGTGCCATGGATGTCGCCGAGCCGACCGCCGGTGACCACCAGCGTGCCATATCCTATCAGATAGATCGCGATGACCGCTTCGACCTGCGCCGGGCTGGCGTTCAGATCGTTCGCGATGGTCGGCAGCGCCACATTGACGATGAAGGCGTCAACGCCAAACATGAACTGCGCCGCCACCACGATGGCGAGCACAAGCCAGCGCCGGGACTGATCGGCTGACGTCCGAACCATCTGATGCATGACGCGAAAACCTCCCGGGCCGCGTGAATCCCAGTGAGATCGCAGGTGCCCGGAGGCAAAGCCATTACGTCAGAGGTAATTGGGGACGATTAACCCCAAGGCCCGCGGCGCGGCGTGCTACCGCCATTCCAGGGGCCGGTCGCAGCGGGAGCTGCCGGGCGCTGCTGTACATAGCCACCCTGTGCGCCCATCTGATGGGCGAGCTGCTGGAGCGCAGCGATGCGGTTCTGCGTGGCCGGATGGGTCGTGAACAGGTTATCCATGGCACGGCCCGACAGCGGATTGATAATGAACATATGCGCTGTGGCTGGCGCGCGCTCGGCATCCTCGTTGGGAATCCGATGCGCGGCATTTTCGATCTTGGCCAGTGCCGAGGCGAGCCACATGGGCTGGCCACAGATGCGGGCGCCCATTTCGTCGGCGGCATATTCGCGGGTGCGGCTGATCGCCATCTGCACCAGCATGGCGGCGAGCGGCGCCAGGATCATCAGCGCGATCTGACCGATGACACCCGGACCATTGTTGTTGCGGTTGCCGCCGAAGAACATGCCGAACTGGGCGATCATCGAGATCGCGCCGGCGATGGTGGCGGTGATGGTCATCAGCAGCGTGTCGTGATGCTTGATATGCGCGAGCTCATGCGCGACGACGCCGGCGAGTTCTTCACGCGACAGCTGCTGCATCAGGCCGGTGGTCACCGCCACCGCGGCATTCTGCGGATTGCGGCCGGTCGCAAAGGCATTCGGCTGCGGATTGTCCATGATATAGACTTTGGGCATGGGCAGACCGGCATTCTGGGCGAGCTCTCCGACCATGCGGTAGAGGTCCGGCGCGTTGCGCGCATCCACCGGCTGTGCGCCATGCATCGACAGCACTGCGCGATCTGAATTCCAATAGGCGAACATGTTCATGCCGGCGGCAACCACCAGCGCGATCATCGCGCCCGACGCACCGCCCATGAGATAACCGACGCCCATGAACAAGGCGGTCATACCGGCCAACAAGATTGCGGTCTTGAAGTAACTCATTTTTCCTCCTGCCCCCGCGCACGCATACGAATGCATTGCGGTGCCACAATAAAATGGTGATGGCGCTTCTGGTTCCGCAAGACGCAATTGTGCGGCAGCGCGTCGCGGCTAGATCGGTAAATGCATTGACGAGCAATCTGCTCGCTCTAGGCTGGCCCCAGCCAAAAACATGACAAAGAGGAAACATTCATGGCTCGCGTGAAGTTCGGCGCCTTTCTTGCCCCGCATCATCCCATCGGAGAACATCCGATGCTGCAGTTCCGGCGCGATCTCGATCTCGTCGAACAGCTCGATTCACTCGGCTATGATGAATTCTGGTGCGGCGAGCACCACTCCTCGGGCTGGGAAATGATCGCCTCGCCCGAAATGTTTCTGGCCGCCGCCGGCGAGCGCACCAAGCGCATCCGGCTCGGCACCGGGGTCATCTCGCTGCCATATCATCACCCTTTCAATGTCGCGCAACGTATGGTGCAGCTCGATCACATGACCGGCGGCCGCGCGATCTTCGGGTCCGGGCCGGGCGCGCTGGCATCCGATGCTCATACGCTCGGGATCGACCCGATGACCCAGCGCGACCGCCAGGACGAAGCCATCGCCATCATCCGCCGCCTGTTCAACGGCGAGCGCGTGACCGCCAAGAGCGACTGGTTCACCATGAATGACGCCGCGCTGCAGATCCTGCCGCTGCAGGAGGAGATGCCGTTCGTTGTGGCCTCGCAAATCTCGCCCTCGGGCATGACGCTGGCCGGCAAATACGGTATCGGCATCATCTCGCTGGGCTCGATGTCGACACAGGGGCTGATGGCCCTGCCGACGCAATGGGGCTTCGCCGAGGACGCCGCGAAGAAGCACGGCACCACCGTCGACCGCGCCAACTGGCGCGTGCTGCTGAGCTGGCACATTGCCGAGACTCGCGAGCAGGCTCGGCGCGAAGCCGGTGCCGGCCTGATGCGCTGGCACAACGAATACAACGTCGGCACGCTGCAGCGGCCGGGCCTCAAGCCATTCGCCTCTCCGGAGGACGCGGTCGAGCAGACCGCAGGCGGGGAAGCCGCCGCCTCCACCATCGGCACGCCCGACGATCTCGTAAAGACCATCAAGAACCTGATGCAGGTCTCGGGCGGCGTTGGCGCCATCATCGGTTTCGTGCACGACTGGGCCAATCCGGAGAACACGCGGCGCAGTTGGGATATGGTCGCGCGCTATGTGGTGCCGGAGATCAACGGCTACATCGCATCCTTGCGCAAGTCGCAGCAATTCGTGATCGAGAATCGCGAGGTGTTCGAGCGCGCGGGCCAGGCGGTGATGGCCAAGATCATGGCCAACGACAAGGCGGCCGCCGCCTTGCCACTCACTGGCCCCGGCCGCGTGGCGATTCCGCTGGTCAATGCGCCGGAGCTGCAGAAGAAGGGGTGAGAGCTTAAAGCCTATCACTCCGCCCCTCATCCTGAGGGCCGATCGTCTTCGGTCGCGTCTCGAAGGATGAGAGCACCAAGCTCATGGTTCGAGACGCCTGCGAGATGCGCGCTCCTCACCATGAGGGAGGGATAGAAGCTACTTCCCGTAATAATCCTGCACCGTTTCCCAGGCCACCGTCTGCAGCAGTTTCGCAGTCGTTTCATCGAGACCGGCGAGATAGGGATTGCCGACCGGCGAACGCCCCGTGAGTGCCGCGAAGGTGACGCAGGTGGCGAGATAGGTGCCTGCGAGACTCGGATGGCGCTTGTCCGGCTGGTAGAGATTGAGCTCGGGCTGCTTCGCGCGCATCCTGGCAAAGGCCAGACCTGCCGGAATCACCAGGGCGTTATTATCATTGCCCGCGAGTGTATAAGCCTCGGCCAGTTGCTGGGTCATTTCCGGCTTGTCTTCATAGGCCCAGGACATGAAGAAGATCGGGATTGCACCATGCGCTCGGACGATGTCTGCATCCTTCTTCGCATATTCAGTAAAGACCGACTTCAGCTTTGGATGGATCGGACACTGGCTGCAATCCATCATGATCGCAGCATCGAACAGCCGCTCGCGCTTGTTGAAGATGATGTTGTTATTATCGTCGAAGGAATAGGACGCGATTGCGTTGGGGCGGAAATAGCTCTCGACATCGTGCCATTCAAAGCCGGAGCCACCGATGGTCACCGAGGTCGCCTGATAGCTCGTCCTGTTGGAGGGGTCGGCGGCGCGCACCATCGCCAGCACATGGCTATGCATACTGTTGTTGAAATAGAAGAAGCTGTTGCCGATGAATATCTCGGTCTTCGGAAAATCAGGTCCCAGCGACGTGACTTTGGGTTTGGTCTGGGCTTGCACCGCACCGGGCACACTGGCCGTGGCAGCAAGAAACGCCATGGCAACAATGACAGCGCGCATAGCTCTGGACATGCAATGCCTCCCGGTTCTTATTATGTTGGGTACCGATAGCACAGGGCGGCACAGATTGCGCCGGCCGTGATCGCAGGAGGCTGAATACGCCATGTCCCAAGACCTCGCTTCCCAAAACCTCGATCCCCTGATCCTCGACCTCCTCGAATGGATCGCACGCGAACCCAGATCCTATGCCGACGTGCTCGATGCATGGCGGACGTCATGCCCGCGACTGACGGTATGGGAAGACGCCATCGACCGCGGATTTGCGGCGCGCGAGCACAGACAAGGCCATGAGGTGCTGATCCGGCTCACCGCCACTGGGCGGGATTTTCTCCGCAAGCACGGGCGCATCGTCAACCTCATACCTCCGAAGCATGCCGCCGGCGCATTCGTCACGCCGATGCGTCCCTATCGCTGCGCCGCCTGAAAGGCTCCCTGCCCGATCAGAATCGTCGCGAGGCATCGCCTCACGAGCGAAACAAGATACATCCCGGTAATAGCAAAGTCGCGGCCCAGAGAAAGGCCTAACACCAGTTCGCGATCTGGAACGTGGTGCTCGGCATATGGAAAACGCCGGCGATCAGCGGGACGGTCGCGCGGAGCGGGCCGAAGAAGCGGCATCCGACAATACTCAATGCCCCCACGGCAAAAAGAACTCTTCCGCGCGCGGAATGAGATCGGGACGGCGTGACAGCGGCCAGATGGTTGTCGCTGTGCGGTCAAAATGGTTACCGATCGCGTAGGAAACCCAGTCACCGAGCGCCGCCCCGGTGCTGACCTCCTCCTGAACGGACGGCAAACTGGCAGATGAGCTTCAAATACGGCTGACGAAAAAACGGAGAATTTTAAGCATCAGCAGTTGACCACCGGGATTTCGAAGCCGTCCAGTTTCAACCACACGGTGGCATCCGCGCCGCATAGCCCGGCACCCAATCATCCCTCACTCTGGCCGAACGCCTTGCGCATCGCGACATAGCCCTGTTGCTGCTGGCTCCAGTTGCGGCCGCCGGTGACGCCGCCATCGACGACGAGATCGTTACCGTTGACGAAGGACGACTCGTCGCTGGCAAGGAACACCGCGGCATGGGCGATATCATCCGGCAATCCCGCGCGCGGGATCGGCTGCGCGCTCTTAAACGCCTCGCGCATGAGTGCTGGGGTCTGTTCGGCAGCTTCCACCGATAGTCCCAGCGCCTTGCCGAAAATGCCGGTGGCGATGGCGCCAGGCGAGATGCTGTTGACGCGCACACCGCTCTCACCGAGCTCCATGGCTACGCATTTGGTGAGATGGATGACTGCCGCCTTGGCGGCGCCGTAGACGACGGAGGACGAATAGCCCGCGAGCCGGCCGGCGATGCTGCCATTGTTGATGATGCTGCCGGAGCCCTGCTTCTTCATATGCGGCGCCGCGTGCTTCATGCCAAGCATGACGCTGCGCACCAACGTCGCCATGGCCGCATCGAAACGATCGACCGTCAGGCCCTCGATACCGCCCGTCTGCGCCGGGCCTCCAGCATTGTTGAACAGGCAATCGATCCGACCGAAAGTCTCGACGGCATGACCGATTAGCGCCTGCATCTGTGCTTCATCGGTCACATCGGTCTGGCGAAAGCTACAATGGGCGCCGAGCTTGGTTGCCAGCGCGTTGCCTTCGGCGGCGCGGCGTCCCGCAATCACGACTTTTGCGCCCTCGGCGATGAAGATTTCCGCTGTCCGAAAACCAATCCCGCTTGTCGCGCCGGTGATCACAGCTACCTTGTTGTCGAGACGCCCCATGACATTTCTCCCTGATGCTTTTTGTAGGGGTATTTGACGCTGGCGAACTATCGCAGCGCAAGGCATATTTGGCGGCCCGCCCTGCCCCAAAGCTGAGCGCACGCGGTCTCAACCGGGATGCGTGGCCGTCCACTTTCGCATTGCACACCATGATGATATGCATGGTCTGATCACTATCCATTCCATAACCATGCGCGGTAGCTGTTGAACTACGCCGGGACATTCGCGTTTGCGAACGTGGGGGATACGCAGACCGACGCAACGGGCGGCGACGGTCCGGTTGGTAGCGTTTTATCGTCCGCGACAGCATCGACGATCATCGTTCACGACGCCAATCTGCTCTTTTCCGGCGACTACAAACGCGCCGGTGTCGATCTCGTGCTGTCGAAAGACGGCCACGATTACATCGTCTCCGATTATTTCAAGGGTCCGCAGCGCGCGGCATTGTCATCGCCCGATGGCGCAACCCTATCTGCCGGCCTCGTCAAGGCGCTGGTCGGCGAAGTCCAGGTCGCGCAACTGGGCGGCGGCGCGAGTGCGGCAGCGCAGGAGATTGGCACTGTCACCAAGCTTACTGGCAACGCGACTGCGATCCGCAACGGCGTCTCGGTGATGCTCAATGTCGGTGACAAGGTGCAGAAAGGCGATATGGTACAAACCGGCACGGATTCGGTGCTTGGCCTCACCTTTATCGACGGCACCGTGTTCGGCCTGTCGTCGAATGCGCGCATGATGCTGAACGAGATGGTCTACGATCCCAATGGATCGTCGAATTCCTCGCTGCTCAGCCTCGTGCAAGGTACGATTACCTTCGTCGCCGGCGAAACGGCAAAGCACGGCGACATGCGTGTCGATACGCCCGTGGCCACCATGGGGATTCGCGGCACCGCCGTGCTGGTCGAAATCGGCTTTGAAGTGCCCGGACAAGGCGATGCGCCGCCGGTCAAGTTCCAGGTGCTGGTCGAGCCCGGCGGCCAGGTCGGCTCTTACTTGCTGTACAGCAAGAGTAATCCGAGCGTCGTGATCGGAACGGTCAATCAGGCTGGTCTGGTGACCAGCGTGACAGGCGCCGGCGATACATCGACCGGGCAGGCGCCGCCGCTGTCGCCGGACGCGATCGCCATCCTGGGCCCCGTGTTTCAATTGTATTTTGGTCTGCCAAGCCCGAACCAGAATCTACATGGCTCGCCACCCGGCGGATCATCACCCACCGATCCCAATTCCGGTACCAGCCCACAGCCTCTGAAATTCAACCCGTTCCAGGATCTGCCGCCGGGGGGATCGATCACCGTCCCGATCAACAATCCGAACGGTTCGCCAGGCACGATCCTGCCGGTTGACGTCACTATCACGCATATCAACACGGCGCCGATCATTACCATCGCAAAACTCGACATTAGCCAGGGTGGCACCGTCATTCTTGGTACGTCAAATGTCGGCGCAAGCGATACGGACAGCACCAACTTCACGTTTAAGGTCTCGAATGTCAGCCACGGCACGTTTCAGGTTTCCACCGACGGCATTCACTGGACCGATACGACCACCTTCACCAGCGCCGATTTGAGCGCAGGCCACGTCCGGTTCGTGCATGACGGCGGCCAGGCCGCGCCGACCTTCTCGCTTCAGGCCGACGACGGTGCGGCATCCAGCAATCTCAGCAGCATCGTCCCCGGTATCATCGGATTCAGCCTCGTCAATGCGCCGCCCGTCATCACCCATGCATCGATCACCGTGGCCGAAGGCGGAACGGCGATACTCACTGCGGCGAATATCGGTGTCAGCGATATCGACAGCACCAGCTTCACATTCACGATCTCGCACGTGACGCACGGCGTCTTTCAGGTTTCATCGGATGGCATCCATTGGATCGATGCCACGACTTTCACCAGCGCAGACCTCTATGCCGGTCATGTCCGCTTTGTGCATGACGGTGGCGGGGTTGCGCCCGATGTCATGCTCACCGTGAGCGACGGCATCGATAGCAGCGCCCCATTCGCCGCGCATGTTGATTTTCTGGCGATCTGCCACCTGACATCGACCGCCGGCACCACTATCGATATCTCTCCCTTTGGGGCGACTGACGGCTTTGTTCTGCCCGGAGCCGGCAACGTCACGACGCCGGGCATTCCGGAAGATCGCATCGTGCTGGGCTACGACATCGGCGGACATCACGTGGTGCTCAACGGTGCTCCCATGATGGGCGACAAGGACTTCAGCGCGATTTCAAACACACTCACTCACAATGCCGACGGATCGAACTCGGTCAGCACGGTGTTGGGTGCAGGTAATGGCGTGATACTGACACAGACGATCACGCTTGGCGCTGACGCTAACTTCTTTACGACGACGATCGATATCTTCAACGGCGGCACCACAGCGCTCGATCACGTGCGGTTCATGCGCAATTTCGACCCCGACCAGGATGTCGACCAGTATGGCACCCATCAGACTCGCAACGAGGTTATCCATAACCCGATCGGAGCGAACGATGTTGCCATCGTTTCCGCAAAGGGAGGAGCGTCAGGCGCTGATGTGGCGCTGATCGGATTGAGCGGCGACTGGCGCGCATCCTCCTTTGGTTTCACCAATACGAATCCCTACGCTCCCGAAGCCTATGATTCCCCCAACAATCCCAATAGGGCGTTGGCGGATAATGCGATTTCGCTCACTTATGACTTCGGCAGTATTGCCGCCGGTCAGCACGCCACGGTCACCTACATCACGACCAATAACGTGGCGACAAATGGCAATAATGCACTGTATGGAACCGATGGCAACGACACCATCAACGGGTTCGGCGGCGACGATCTCTTGATCGGCCTTGGTGGCGCGGACAACTTCGTCTTCACGGCGAATGCTGGCCACGACACCATCTTCGATTTCCAGACACACGTCGATCACATCGATCTCTCAGCCGTGGTCAGCACGAACGATGTCACCGCATGGATAGCACAACATGTCACCGCAAGCCCGCTCAACGGGGCGGATACCCTGATCACGTTGGACGCTCATAACACAATCTTGCTTCATAATGTGACACATACCAATCTGAGCGCCAGCGACTTCATCGTTCATTCTACCTCAACGTGACATGAGACCGGCGCCCCTTATTCTTTTGGAGCCTTCGTCTGCACAAACGCTTCCGTCGATGACATAGTATTCTGGTGATGAGACTTTCGCGCTACCAAGGGCGCTCAGAACCACGTCCGTATGATCCGCAAAGGTTTGACGATGCAGCGCGGCCAGCCACGATCATCCCACGCACCGGCCCGGTCTGAACTTGGCGAGGCGCTACGTGTCTGTCGCGGCGCTTTTCTCGGCGTTGGGTTGATGAGCTGCATGATCAACATCCTGTATCTCACCGGCTCGTTCTTTATGCTAGAGGTCTATGACCGGGTGTTGCCGAGCCGTAGCGTGCCGACACTGGTGGGTCTGATCGTGCTCGCTGCCGGGCTCTATATCGCGCAGGGCGTTCTCGACCTGCTGCGCGCGCGCATTCTGGTGCGAATCGGCGCGTCGCTCGATGAGACCTTAAGTCCGCGGGTGTTCCAGACCGTGATACAGTTACCCTTACTGGCCGGCAGGAGCAACGAGGGCCTACAGCCGCTGCGCGATCTCGACAATATTCGCGGTTTTCTCTCCGGACAGGGCCCGAGCACATTGTTCGACTTACCGTGGTTGCCGCTCTATCTCGCCATCTGCTTCGCCTTCCATCCGCTGATCGGCGTTACCGCGCTGGTCGGCGCACTGTTGCTCGTGGCGCTAACCGTGCTTACCGAACTTCAGACGCGGACCCCAGCACAGGAAGCCGCCACCCTTGCAGCCAAACGCGGTGGCATCGCGGCATCCGGCCGACGCAATGCCGAGGTGGTGCTCGCCATGGGTATGGCCGGCCGGCTGGCGCGGCGCTGGAAGGACGCGAACGAGACTTATCTGGCTGGGAACCTCCGTACCAGCGATGTCGCCGGCGGCCTCGGCGCCATCGCCAAGGTGATGCGCATGATGCTGCAATCCGCCGTGCTCGGTGTCGGCGCTTATCTGGTCATCAATCAGGAAGCCACTGCCGGCATCATCATCGCCGGCTCGATTCTCAGCGCTCGCGCGCTGGCACCGGTGGATCTCGCGATCGCGCACTGGAAAGGATTTGTGACGGCACGGCAGAGCTGGGAACGCCTCAATGGGCTGCTGCATGTGCTACCGACGCTGCCGGCGCTGACGCAATTGCAGGATCCGAGGGAGAAGCTGAGCATCGAGGCCGTCAGCATCGCCCCTCCCGGCGAGCAGCGCGTCACCGTGAGCGATGTCAGCTTCACCCTGAAGGCCGGCAACGGCCTCGGCATCATCGGCCCTTCCGGCTCCGGTAAGTCGTCGCTGCTGCGTGCATTGGTCGGCGTGTGGAAGCCGGCGCGCGGCTATGTCCGCCTCGACGCCGCCTCGCTCGATCAATGGGCACCAGACGATCTCGGTCGCCATATCGGCTATCTGCCACAGGACGTCGAACTCTTCGCCGGTAGCATCGCCGAAAACATCTGCCGTTTCGACCCCGGCGCAAAGGACGACGACATCATCGCCGCCGCCCGGCAAGCCGGCGTTCACGATCTCATCGTCAGGATGAAAGAAGGCTACGATACCGAGGTGGGTGAGCACGGCAGCGTGCTCTCGGCCGGCCAGGCACAGCGCATCGCGCTAGCACGCGCATTGTATGGCAACCCATTCCTGATCGTGCTCGACGAGCCGAACTCCAATCTCGACACCGAAGGCGACGAGGCACTGACCCGTGCAGTGCGTGCCGCCCGCGCCCGCGGTGCTATCGTCATCGTGGTGGCGCACCGGCCGATCGGCATCGAGGGCGTCGACATGCTGCTGGTGCTGAAAGACGGTCGTATGCAAGCCTTCGGACCGAAGGAGACGGTGCTCGGTCAGGTGCTGCAACGACCGGCGCCGCAGCCGATCAAGATCGTCGCCGACGGCGGAGTGACCAAGCCATGATCACGCCCGATACTCCCTCGCATCGTTCGATACGTCTTCATCTGATGATCGGCCTCGTCGTCGTGTTGATGCTCGGCGGAGGCCTCGGCGGCTGGGCAACCACTGCACAGCTTGCCGGCGCACTGATCGCACCAGGATCGGTGGTGGTCGATTCCAACGTCAAGAAAGTCCAGCATCCGACCGGTGGCGTGGTCGGGGAAGTCCGCGCGCGCGACGGAGATATCGTGAAGGCCGGCGATGTCGTCGTACGCCTCGACGACACCGTGACCAAAGCCGGTCTCGCCATCGTCACCAAGAATCTCAACGGTCTATGGGCACGCGCTGCACGCCTCGAAGCTGAGCAGCGCGGCGCCGACCGCATCGCCTTCCCGCCACAACTGCTCGACCAGATAGCCGATGATGACGTAAAGAATGTCATCGATAGCGAAACCAAACTGTTCAATGTCCGTTCTGCCGGGCGAATCGGGCAGAAGCAACAATTGCGCGAGCGCATAGCGCAGCTCAACGAGGAAATCGTCGGCCTCACCGCGCAGGAAACCGCCAAGACCCGCGAAATTGCGTTGGTTGAGAAAGAGCTGATCGGTGTCCGCGGCCTGTTCGATCAGCAATTGGTGCAGATTTCACGCCTCACCATACTGGAGCGCGACGCTGCGCGCCTCGCTGGCGAGCGCGCACAATTCATCGCCGCGCGGGCGCAGGCCAAGGGCAAGATCACCGAGATCGAGCTCCAGATCCTGCAGATCGACAAGGATCTGGTGAGCGAGGTCTCCAAGGATCTGCGCGAGACCAATGACAAGATCGGCGAGTTCGTTGAACGCAAGGTGACCGCAGAAGATCAACTACGCCGTATCGATATCCGCGCGCCGCAGGATGGCGTGGTGCTGCAATCGAATGTGCATACGGTGGGCGGCGTCGTCACCGCAGGCGACACGCTGATGCTGATTGTGCCGCAGACCGACAGCCTGTCCGTGGAAGCGCGGGTCAATCCACAGGACATCGACAAGCTGCTGATCGGCCAGAAGACCATGCTCCGCCTCAGCGCCTTTAACCAGCGCACCACCCCGGAGCTAAACGGAGAGGTCAGTCGCATCTCCGCGGACACCACCACCGATCAGCGCACCGGCCAAGCCTATTACACCATCCGCATCGCGCTCCCACCATCGGAAGTAGCGCGATTGGGGGACGTTCGCCTGATCCCAGGCATGCCCGTGGAGGCGTTCGTGCAGACGGGCGAACGCACCATGCTGTCCTATCTCGCCAAGCCGCTCAGCGACCAGTTCATGCGCGCCTTCCGCGAGAAGTGATACGCAAACCATGAAGCTTGCATGGCAAGTGAGACGGCTGGCGCGGCGGTTCGGCAAAGCGCGAGCATTTTGCGTCGTTCTGCTGTTCACGCTGGCAGCCCTGCGCATCGCCGACATTCCCGCCCTCGAAGAATTACGGCTGCGCAGCTTCGATACCTATCAAATGATAGAACCGCGCAGAAAGACGGCGAAGCCCGTTACGATCGTAGATATCGATGAAAAGAGTATTCGGAAATATGGGCAGTTCCCTTGGCCGCGCACGCTGCTTGCGGATGTTGTCAGCAAGCTTGGGCAAATGGGCGCGATCGTCATCGCATTCGATGTCGTATTTCCGGAACCTGACCGGCTGAATCCCGATCTCCTCGTAAACAGTCTCGCCGGCCTCGACGACGAGACGCGAACGCGATTGATAGCTCTCCCCAGCAACGACCAGGTATTCGCCAATGCGATCAGGCAATCCCGGGTGGTACTGGGCGAATCCGGCCTGCCCTACGTCGTGCGCGAACTCGACAGGACGCTGCCCGTCACCGGTCTCGCCACCATCGGCAGCGAGCCACAGCCCTTCATGCTGAATTTCCCAGGGCTGCTTCGCAATATCGAAACGATCGAGAAGGCGGCTGCCGGTCGCGGCATTTTCTCGATCCGCAACGAACGTGACGGCATCGTTCGCCGCGTGCCTATGCTCATTCGGACCCAAGGCATTGTCATGCCGTCGCTCAGCTTCGAGATGTTGCGCGTCGCATCCGGAACGGACACAATTCTGGTCAAGTCGGATCGCGCGGGGATCAAGAGTATAGGCATTCGTGGGCTTGAAATACCGACCGACCGTAACGGCCAGCTCTGGGTGCATTTCGCCAGGCACGATCCGAGCACTTATGTTTCTGCAGCCGATATCCTGGACGCCACCGCGCCTCCGCAAGCCATCGCCCAGAAGCTGGTGCTCATCGGTACTTCGGCAGTCGGCTTGCTCGACGTCAAGACAACGCCGCTCGATGCCTCGATGCCTGGTGTTGAGATTCATGCGCAGGTACTCGAAAGCGCATTGACAAAAGCCGTCCTGTCGCAGCCGAACTACGCGATCGGCGCTGAATTACTCACCGCAGCAACCCTCGGCATCGTCGTGATCTGGCTGGCACCGATACTCGGCCCAATCACACTGGTCATCATGGGCTCGATCTTTGCGGCGCTTCTGATTGGAACATCCTGGTATTTTTTCGCGGCACAGCGGTTACTGATCGACTTCACCTACCCGCTGCTTTCGACCACACTCATCTATCTCGCATTGATCTTCAGCAACTTTATTCGGGAGCAGGTGCAACGTCGTCGCATTCGCTCAGCCTTCAGCCAATATCTGTCGCCTGCCCTCGTGGCTCAGCTCGCGCAATCACCCGACAAGCTTAGGCTCGGCGGCGAGGAGCGCGAGATGACCATCATGTTCTCCGATGTACGCGGCTTCACCACCATTTCGGAGTCCTACAAGCACGACCCGCATGGCCTGACCACACTGATGAACCGGTTTTTGACACCGCTCACCAACGCGATCATCGATCGCAGGGGCACCATCGACAAATATATGGGTGATGCCATCATGGCATTCTGGAATGCGCCACTCGACGACGCCGAGCATCAGATCAATGCCTGCCACGCTGCGCTCGATATGCTTGAGAAGGTCGACGCGCTGAACAAACAGCGCGAGGACGAGGCGGCCCATGGAGGCCATGCCTATATTCCACTCAATGTCGGCATCGGGCTGAACACTGGCATCTGCGTCGTCGGCAATATGGGCTCGGACCTGCGATTCGACTACTCAGTGCTGGGTGATAGTGTCAATCTTGCCTCACGTCTCGAAGGACAATCGAAGGAATACGGATTTCCCATTATTGTCGGTTCGAAGACTGCACTAGCCGCTAGGGATAAATTTGCCATTCTCGAGCTCGACTTCATCATGGTGAAGGGGAAGGCCGAACCCGAGGTGGTTTACGCTCTTGCGGGCCGTGAAGACACGGCTAGGACAGAGCGGTTCCGGCAGCTACAGAATCTTACCAAGGAGATGCTGACCTGCTACCGCAATCGCGATTGGGACGGCGCTCTCCTTGCCATCGCACGCGGACGCAAATCAGATGTCAGCCATCAACTTGAGACGCTGTACGGACTATATGACAAGCGGATTCGCACTTGTCGCGACAATCCGCCGCCAGCGAACTGGAATGGTGCGTTTGCTGTTCTGACAAAATAATGCGTCAGATTTCCCGCAGTGCACGCGGCGTCGGAAGGCTTACTTCGGCGAGTTTGAGATTATCTTCATCCTGATCGATGGCCACATATTGCCCATCCCAATAGGTCAGCGCGGTATGCGGCGATCCCGTGATCACCTCGCGGACGCGGCCGATGACAATGGCGTGGGAGTGGCGCTCGATGGTTTCTTCAACTTCGCAATCGATCGCTGCGAGCGCACCGGACAGCAGTGGCACGCCCGTCGCGCGGGTGAGCCACTGCGCACCGGTGAAACGCTCTGCACCCTTAAGTCCATCCTTGCCGGAAAAGCGCTCGGCAACATCCACCTGATCGGCAGAAAG
This sequence comes from Rhodopseudomonas boonkerdii, assembly GCF_021184025.1. Lineage (NCBI taxonomy): Bacteria > Pseudomonadati > Pseudomonadota > Alphaproteobacteria > Hyphomicrobiales > Nitrobacteraceae > Rhodopseudomonas > Rhodopseudomonas boonkerdii. Next base: position 5,442,510 of record NZ_CP036537.1, read on the forward strand.
AATGTTGACACCGAAGGCGCCGTAGCGCTGTAACAGCGGCCAGGAGGATGACTGACGGTTCACACTGACAATCAGAGTCGGCGGCTCGACGGAGAGTGACGACACCGAAGTCACCGTCATGCCAGTGATATCCTTGCCACGCCCAACCGTGATGACACTAACGCCGCCCGCCAGCGAACGCATGGCGTTACGAAATGCAGCAGGCGGCGCATCGCGATCGAAGGTCAGATTGCGCACTACGGAGTTCATGGTGGCGGCCTCGCAGGTAATGACTAGACGTCCGTGCCGAGCAGATTGCGAAGAATCTCGCCCTCTAGCGCGGCCTGATCGGCTGCGCCATGCTGGCGAGGGCGAGCAATATCGACAGTGATATCGTGAGCGATGCGCCCTTGTTCAATCACCAGCACACGGTCGGCCAGCGCAACGGCTTCCGATACATCATGCGTGACGAGAATCGAGGTAAAGCCCTGATCCACCCATACTCGGTTGAGAAGACCCTGCATGGAAATGCGCGTCAGCGCATCGAGGGCGCCAAGCGGCTCGTCGAGCGCCAGTACGCGTGGATGGCTGACCAGTGCACGGGCCAATGCAACCCGCTGTTTCTGGCCGCCAGAGAGAACCGAAGGCCATTGCGTGCGCTTGTCAGCAAGACCGACTTCGCCAAGAGCGAGTTCGGCCCGAGCCTTCGCATCCGCCTTCTGACGATCGCGGCCCAGACCGACTTCCACATTGGACAACACGCTGGCCCAAGGCAGCAAACGCGGCTCCTGGAACATGACGCGAATGTCTTCGGCGCGGGTGCCTTCACTGAAGCTGATCGTGCCAGCCGTCGGCTTTTCGAGACCGGCAATCAAACGCAGCAACGTACTTTTACCGCAACCGCTCTGACCGACGATGGCGACAAACTGACCGGCTGGAATGTGCAAATCGATCCCGCGTAAAACCTCATTATCGCCGAATGCTTTACGCAGACCGCGAATGGTGAGAGCGGCCCCGCGCTTTGGATGCGAACGGCGAGCTTGTTCGGCGAGCGCCTGTTCGACCTTGGCAGGTGTTTCCGCGCGCTGTGCTTCGGCATGGCTGAGGCGAAGGGATTGCTGAAGAGTCATGTCAGAATGCTCGCTTTTCAACTCGCTCAGTGTTTCTGAAAGGCCGGGTGCCAGGACAATGTCAGGCGCTCAAGCAGGCGTGACGCGCTATCGGCGACCTTGCCGAGCAGCGCATAGATCAGGATGCTGAGCACTACGACATCGATCTGCATGAATTCACGCGCCTGCATCGCCATGTAGCCCAGACCCGACGAGGCGGCGATGGTCTCGGCAACAATCAGCGTCAACCACATGATGCCGAGAGCGAAGCGCACGCCGACGAAGATCGACGGCAGCGCGCCCGGAAAGATCACCCGACGAAACAGCTCACTGTTCGACATCCCGTAAATACGACCCATTTCGATCAAATGCGGGTCGACCGTGCGAATGCCATGGAGCGTGTTGATATAAACTGGAAAGAACACGCCAAGCGCCACCAGGAATAGTTTTGCCGACTCATCGATGCCGAACCACAGAATGACCAGCGGGATCAGAGCCAGATGCGGCACGTTACGCACCATCTGCAGCGTGGTGTCGGTAAGGTTGCTGGAAAGCTTCGACAGGCCATTGGCAAGACCGAAAGCAAACCCGATGCTGCCGCCAATCAAGAATCCAATCGATGCGCGCCAGAACGACACCCAGATATTCTGAACGAGTTCGCCTGACAGCAGCAACTTCCAGCCGGCCACTGCCACATCGCTCGGCGCCGGCATGACACGTGACGGCATGAGACCTGTGACACTTGCGGCCTGCCAGGCGATCAGGATCACCAGCGGAACGATCCACTGCGCGAGACCATCGATGCGCGGCAGCCGGAGGCTACGCGCGCGGGGGAGGATTTCAACGATGCTCATGATGGGAATGCCTGTAGAATTTACGACGCGCTTTGCGCCCGATGTTCGTTGGCAACGATTTCACCGACCGGACCGGTGCGGGCACGGAACGACGTAACATTGTCATGCTGCTGCAGTGACAACAGCGGGAAGACCAGTTCGGCGAAGCGATAGGCCTCTTCCAGATGCGGGTAGCCGGACATAATGAACGTATCGACACCGACATCCTGGTATTCGCGAATCCGCGCTGCAACGGTCTCCGCGTCACCCACCAGCGCCGTGCCGGCACCACCACGCACAAGACCGACACCGGCCCACAGATTGGGGCTGATCTCGAGTTTATCGCGGCGCCCGCCATGCAGCTTCATCATGCGCTGCTGGCCAACGGAGTCTTGCCGACTGAGCGTCTTCTGCGCGTTTGCGATGACGTCGTCGGTGACATATCTGATCAGATCGTCTGCAGCCGCCCATGCCGCTTCATTCGTCTCACGCACGATCACATGCAGACGGATGCCAAAGGACAGCTTACGGCCTCGTTTCTCGGCAGCCGCCTTCACCCGCGCGATCTTATCGGCAACATCCGCCGGCGGCTCACCCCAGGTGAGATATTTGTCCACGGTATCGACAGCGACATCGATACCTGCGTCAGACGAGCCGCCGAAATAAAGCGGCGGTCGCGGTGACTGCACTGGCGGGAAGATCAGGCGACCATCCTCGATGCGGATGTGCCTGCCTTCAAAATTTACGATCTTACCGGCGAGCAGGTCGCTATAGACGTTCAAGAACTCGCGGGTGACGGCATAGCGCTCGTCATGCGGCAGGAAAATGCCATCGCCCTTGTTCTCGACGGGATCTCCGCCAGTGACGACATTGATGAGCAACCGCCCATTGGTGACCCGATCAAGCGTCGCAGTCATCCGCGCGGCGACACTGGGCGATTGAAGTCCCGGACGCACGGCGACCAGATAGCGCAAACGTTCGGTCCATGGCGCAACGGCCGAGGCGACAACCCATGAATCCTCGCAGCTGCGCCCGGTCGGCAGCAACACCCCGTAGTAACCGAGCTGATCTGCGGCCTGCGCGATCTGGCGGAGGTAATTGAAATCGATCTCACGTGCACGATGGGACGACGCCAAATAGTGGCCATCGCCATGAGTTGGCAAAAACCAGAGCACTTTGGCTTGCAACGGATTGCTCATAAAGGATTTGTCCCGCACGTACGGCAATGACGATACCGGGATGATGGGGATGCGCCCTCCACGTGTCGAGACGTTCAGAAAAATAGCGACATGCGCACTGTCACATCGGCTAGCCGCGCGGCATCCGTTTCGTTTTCACAGCCCGATGAAGGGCATTTTTCTCCCCTCCTCCATGCCTGCCTTTGCGATCACAAAGACGTAGACGATCGCCATGCACGAACGATGCCGATTGCGCTGCAAAGGCGAAAATGATGTTCTTTGGATAAGCGTTACAGGGCAGAATTATTCTAGAAGAGATCCGTCCGGAGGATGGCTTTTCCTCGCTGTATTGACGGCCTGTTAATGATGTCAGCGTGCCGCATCACCGAATTGCTCCCACATTTACATAGCTGCCGCCTTTCAGAGATCGGTTTAACCAAACTTACAAAGCGTTTTGCGAGGTTCCGCAGCCATGCAGAATGCATCCGCCCCCAATTCGCCGCTTCCTTCGGAAGACACCGACCGCCCACCCAATTTGTCTTTGACCGGTGTGGGCGTATCGACGCATGACATTCTTGCTGCCGAATTTTCGACGCTCCGCGAAATCATCCGCATGCTGCCGTCGGCAGTGACCGTACAGGATGAAAAGGGTGAATTTCTGCTTGTCAACGATGCGGCCACCGCGCAGTTCGGTATACTGCCGGAGAATTTCCGGGCCGGTAACGAGCCGTCCGATTTCGTGAAACAGGCGCTGTCGCACCGACGTCTGACGGCGCTCGACTTGATGCAATCCGGCCGCACGGCCGTGTTCGAAGAGCGTGTCAATTCCGAGTTCGACAAGCGGGTATATCTGACTACGCACCGGCCGGTGCAGATCGGCGACCGCACGCTGCTGCTCTCCAGCGCGAGCGACATCAGCCGGCAGAAGCGCATCGAGGAGGAACTGTTCCGCTGCGCCTATTACGACGAACTGACCGATCTGCCGACCCGGCGTGTGATCGAGAAGCACGTCGGCAACCTTATTGCCGATGACGGCCGTTCTTCTGAAGGCCGTCAGGGCCATTTTGCACTAGCCTTTCTCGACATCGATAATTTCAAACATATCAACGATTATTACGGTCACGGTACGGGGGACGGATTGCTGGTGCAGATCGCCAAGCGCATCAGCCTCGAACTACGCCCCACCGACATGCTGTCGCGCATCTCCGGCGATGAATTCCTGCTACTGCTCAATCCGATCCTGAGCCAACAGGAGGTCGCTGACTATCTGGAGCGACTGGTGCAGCGACTTCGCGCACCGTTCTTCATCGAGGCCTCCGAGATCTTCGCGACGGCATCGATCGGCGTCAGTCTCTATCCAGAGCATGGCCTCGCCTACGATACTCTGCATCAGAATGCGGATATCGCCATGTATCAGGTAAAGAACGACACCAAGGGCGCCGCGGTATTCTTCAACTCCGGTATGGAAAGCGAAGCATTGGCGCGGATGGCGACCGAGCAAGCGCTTCGTCTGGCGGTTCTCGACAAGCGATTCTGCTGCGCATTCCAGCCTAAAGTCGATATCCGCACCAAGGAAATTCAGGGCATCGAGGCCCTGGTGCGACTGCGCGACGACAAGGGAGTGATCCAGGCGCCGGGGGCTTTCATCAATCTCGCCGTTGAACTCGGCCTGATCGACGAGCTCACGCATCTCGTCCTCGCCGAGATCATGAAGTCAATCGACCTGATCGATGAAGCCTTCGGTTCCGGCGCCACCATCAGCATCAATGTCGCAGCCAAGCAGGCCGGCAACACCGAATTCATGCGCTCCTTCGCGCGAGCGCTGAAAGAAACTGGCTGCCCGACCCGCTTCATGGTGGAAGTGACCGAAGATGCTTTCGTCGCCAAGACCCATTTTCAGGGCGATATTTTGCCGATGCTGCGCGAAATCGGCGTCGGCGTCTCGATCGACGATTTCGGCGTCGGCTATTCCTCGCTGTCGGCGTTGGCCGATATCACTGCCGATGAGATCAAGATTGACCGCTCCTTCATCACGGACATTCACAAGCGCCCACGCAGCCAAGGCATCCTGCGCGCCATTGAGTCGCTCAGCGAGGCGCTCGGCATGAAGGTGATCGCTGAAGGCGTCGAGACATTCGAGGAGCTGGCCTACTTACAAGCGGCGACCAAGATCCGCTACGCACAGGGATACTACTTCTCCGAACCAATTTTCCTGGAGGAGCTGCAGCCGCAATCCAACAGCCATGTTCGTATGGCGCTGAATACAAGGTCATCCGACAGCGCCCGACCGGCTTATTCGCGGGCCGGTGGACGGGAATACTAGGCGTTCTCGCACGATCACGGCGGAGCATTGTCATTCTGTCGGCACCCACCATCTGTTAAAGGATTGCTAACCATCATTTCCCGGGGATCCCATGCCCATCCTGCCGCTGCTTCTCAATGTCCTCTGGATCGTATTCGGCGGTCTGTGGATGGCCGCAGGCTGGGTGCTGGCCGCAGTGATCATGGCGATCACCATCATCGGCCTGCCTTGGGCCCGAGCGGCCTTCAACATCGCAGCTTATACGCTGTTGCCATTCGGCCAGCGCGCCGTACGCCGCGAGCTCGTTACCGGGCGGGAAGATATCGGTACTGGCCTGCTTGGCTTTCTTGGCAATCTAATCTGGCTGGTGCTGGCAGGCTGGTGGCTCGCGATTGCGCATCTCGTCACTGCACTGGGCCTCGCCATTACGATTGTCGGCATTCCCTTTGCTTGGGCGCACTTCAAGCTCGCCGGCATCGCGCTTTGGCCGATCGGACGCGCCATTGTACCAGCTTGACGCGCACTCTATTGAATTGTGACGAATTTTCCCGCCGACGGTGCACACTGCATACGCTCGGTTAACTATTCCGCTCAATGGTGATCTGAGGTAGGCCTCGGGCGCCGGAGTGGATATGCGTAAACTTCCTTTTTTAGTTGTTGCTGGTGCTGTTTCGGCTGTTGTCGCCGCAGGTGCGGGCGCATGGCATTTTCTCGGCCCGGCCGATGTCAAATTCGCAGCGAAGACCGACAAAGGCGAGCTGACGACTGCCTCGATCGACACCCGCTGGCCTCAAGCCTCATCCAAGGCACCTGCCGAGCCAGCGCCAAAAGCGCAGGCCGTCGCGACCGCACCAAGCGTCGCACCGATGCCCGCACAACCCGTAGCCGAAAAGAGACAGACCTACACCAAGCCGGTCTGCAACAATCCGAATGCGCTCGGCGTCTCACGGACAGTACAGATCGACACCACCGGCGGCCCCGGCCTCGGCATGTCGCAATATCGCGACTACGACTTCCTGCAGCCGGGCGAAGTTGTGCTCACTTTCGACGACGGCCCATGGCCGGTGACAACCCCTGCTGTACTGAATGCGCTCGCCGCACAATGCGTGCAGGCGGTCTTCTTCCCGATCGGCAAGCACGCCACGTGGCATCCTGCCGTGCTGAAGCAGGTCATCGCCGCAGGTCACAGCGTCGGCACGCATACCTGGTCGCACCAGAATCTCGCAAGCAAGAGTCCCCAGGAAGCTAAAGACGAGATCGAACGCGGCATCAGCGCCATCACGCTCATGGCCGGGCAACCGCTGTCGCCATTCTTCCGCTTTCCTCAGTTGCGACAGAATGCGGAGCTCAAGGCCTATCTCGCCGAGCGCAACATTGCCGCCTTCTCCATCGATATCGATTCCGAAGACTTCCGCATTCACAATGCAGGCAAGCTCGTCGCCTCTGTGATGGAGAAGCTGAAGAAAAAAGGCAAAGGCATCATCCTGATGCACGATCTGCACAAGTGGTCGGCCGCCGCCGTGCCGGATTTGCTCACCCAGCTGAAGGCCGGGGGCTACAAGGTCGTGCATATTCGCGCCAAGGATACGTTGGCAACATTGCCGGACTATGATGCCGCGATCCAGGCCGAGCTGCAGCCGGTGAAAACCAGCAATGCCCGGCCAATCAACAGCGTGATCCAGACGGTGGATTGAACGGCGGGAAGTCTCCCCAGGTTTCAAATGGCGCCCCGCCCGGGCGCCATTTTTGCTTCGCCGCACTTCAATTCAGGGAGGGATAACGTCGCATGAGCGGCGCGCCCCGAAACCGGCGCCGTGGCCCAAACCGTTCCTTTTCCGCGAAAATTCTCCTTCGACCGTTGCCGCAGACCGGCCAATCGGCTAGATCATGGACCCATGCACCCGTAGCTCAGCTGGATAGAGCGTTGCCCTCCGAAGGCAAATGCAAGCTCTTTCTGATGGTCGAGGGTGTCGTAAAAAACGAGTGAAACCAAGCGATTGGCGAAACTCGAAGGAAGCACGAAAATCGCATTCGAGGTCGCGGAAGCACCACGGAAGCAAACCGAAAGGAGGTTGTGGAGTACGAATGGCGATGATCGGCGAGGCTTTAGCCCGCGTCGTTTGAGCCATGTCGATTCTAGAATTCGCGATTGACCGTGGTCGATCTCGGACACTATCTGAATATCGATGCGCCCGTAGCTCAGCTGGATAGAGCGCCACCCTCCGAAGGTGGAGGCCACACGTTCGAATCGTGTCGGGCGCGCCATTTGCGTACAAAACCACGAACATTTCCGTTCTCGGTCTGTTTGCCCGCGATGGCCGCCTGGAGGATATCCTTGCTGCCGATGATCCGGATCGTTTGGTCGTCGACCTCGACCGCATCGATGATCGAATGGATATAGCCTTTGCGGGTGTTGGTGTCGCCCGCATCGAGCTTCGCGTTCATCAACCGGGCGAATGCGTCGATCTTCTCAGCATTGACGGCGGCTGCCATGCCGCATTGGGCGCGGGCATGATCGAGCGCCGCCTTGGCCCGGTCCCGTTGAGCTTTCAAAGCGGCGGTGCGCTCTCGCAAAATATCATCGAGCTCAACGATGCCGTCTTCAATCGAGCGGTAAAGCCGCTTCATGCGATCTTCGCAGTCGGTCAATTCCTTCTGCAAACCCAGCAGGCGGCCGTCCGCGGACTCGCTCTTTGCCGCCTGACGCTCGATCAGTGATTTCAGGAGGTCGGCGATACGGTCGGGTGCCAGGACGCACTGCTTGAGGTTGGTTAAGACGATTTCGTCCAGGGTCGCCGCCGGAATGTGCCGACCCTTGCAAACCGACTTGCCCTTCTGCTGGCAACCTGCACATGAATAATACGAGTACGACCGTCCCTGTCGATTGGTCGTCCCGGTCCGGGTCATTCCGGAACCACAGGAGGCGCAGACCGCGATACCCGTCAGCAGTGAAGGGCCGTTCACGACCCGCGGCGGCGTCGTCTTGGGATTGCTGCGAGCGAGCTTCGCCTGCACGCGATCGAAATCGCCTTGCTCGATCAGCACGGGCACGGGAATTTGGATCACCGTCGAAGGGTCATACTTCCTGCCATCGCGCGAGCTGCGCACGCCATACGGCCATTGTCCGGTCGCGTAGCAGCTGTTGGTCAGGATCTTGTGGACCGGCCCGACACCAAATGTGGCGCCCCGGCGGGTGCGGTAGCCATGGCTGTTCAGCCATTTCGTCGTCTCCTTGACGCCAAGCGGGCCGGTCTTGCCGTCGCCCTCAAGATAAAGCTTGAACATCAGCCGAACCGTTTCGGCTTCGACGGCATCAATATCGAGCTTCTTCTTGATCTTCTGGCCGCGGCGTTCCGCCTCGACGATCTTGTAGCCCAGCGGCGGCGTGGCACCATTCCAGAACCCCTGTTTCGCCGACTCGCGCATAGCGCGTGTTGTATTCTTTGATATCTCTCTAGATGTATGCTCGTCGAAGGCTCCGATGATCTGCCGCACCAAAATTTGGCTCGGATCGTCGCCGGTTGGCTGAGTGACCGAGACCACGTCGACGCCGTGCTTCCGCAATTTGCGGATGGTCAGCTCCATCTCGGCGACGTTGCGGAAGAAACGGTTGAATGCATAAAAGAGGATCGCGTCGTAGGGATGATCGGGCGCACAGGCGCGCTCGATCATGTCCTGCAACACGGGCCGGCGATCATCGGTCGCGGTCTTTGCTTCCACAAACTCCTCGATGATGACGTATCCGTTTTGATCGGCGAAGCTTGCCGTAATTTTCCGCTGGCTCGGAATCGACGCTTCGTTGGCGTACTGGCGCCCAGTGCTGACCCTGTAATAGGTCGCAACGCGCTTGGTCGCGTCAGGCTGCTTGGAAACCGAATTGTGAAAGACGTGCTTGTTCATGACAGAACTCTACTGAGACTTGATGTTGACGGCGTTCTCAACGCTCGATTCGTGAATCTCACCAGAGGGGTTGTCAACGGCTATTTTCCCAGAGAATCTTCAACAATAGCGAGCAAATCCTGGAGCTCTCGGCCAAGCAAGATCTCAATCGCGCGCAACTCGCGGTCCTGGATCGGCGGCGAGAGCGGCAGATCAAGCGTCACGTGAAAGTCCTCGGCTTGCGGCTGTTGGCGCCCTCTCTTCTTCGGCACAACATCAGGAGTAGCCGCGCGAGCATGAACGTATGCGCCCACCGTTCTCGTCCGCAGCTTGACGTGCGACCGCGCCGCCATCGGCTTAGAGCTCATAGCTGAGCTCCCGCCGATGATGCCGATCCTTCTCCGTCAGCGGTTGCGAGCCCTCAATGATATCGAGCGTGGAAATCTTGGGCGAGGCACGCGACAGTCGTTCGGCGAGCCAGTTCTGGCGCTGGCTCGCCGAAAAGACCACATCATCACGCTGCTGATCGAAGGGCAGCTCGGAGGCGAGGCGCCGGTCAATGCTCTTGGCATCGACCACGAGCGTCGTCCGCTCCCGCGCGCGGCTTGCCGCCACGTAGATGTCATGACGATTATAGCTGTGATCCAGGTGCACGACGGCATGATCGACCGTGAGGCCCTGGCAGCCGTAGACAGTCGAGGCATAAGCCCAACCAAGGCGGGGGCGTCCTTGCGCGTCGGCAAGCTGCATCGGATCGAAGGCAATTCGCCGACCCTCGATTTCGGCCTCGATGATGATGCGACTTGCATCTCCAAGGGGCACAGCGGCTTCACTGACCTTGACGATGGTCGCGGTCGAACCATTGACTACCGCAAGTTCGTCATCGCGGACGAGGAACCTGATCTTGTCCCCGGCCGCCAACGCGATCTGCGTTGAGTGGCCGGACGGCGTGGCCGCGGCGAAGCTAACCTCGGGGCCCTGGATGATGCCGCTGTGCTTGAGGCGCTCGCGAGCGACCTGAGAGATCGCGGCCACTGCGGCGTTGGACTTGGCGAGGATCAGGATCGAGGCCGCGGCGTCACGTGCATGAACTTGCTCTGCCGAATCCAGCACCTCGGTGATCGCTGCTTTGGCGCCGTCCGCTTCGATCAATAGACCGCGTTCTGCGAACGCATCAAGCGCGGGCTCCGCCCGGCCGGCGCCGAAGGCCGTGATGGCTTCCCGCGCCCATGCCTCGCGCTGACGAACAATGTTGTTGACGCGCGCAGCTTCAACGGCGCGCGCCACCAGATCTAGGCCAGGACCGGCGCCGATCGCCTGGAGCTGCTGCCGATCCCCCACGAGGATGATCTTGGCGTCAGCTTCGGTGACGGCGCCAAGCAGCGCGTGCATGTCCCGCGAGGAGAGCAGGCCGGCCTCATCGACAATCAGGACGGTCTGCTTGTCGAGCACCTTCTCGCCGGCTTTGAGCCGCGCGATCCAGGAGGCCGTTGCCCGGGCTTCGATGCCGAGGTCATCCCGGAGCATGTTGGCGATTCGCCATGCGGAAGCGGCACCGATCACCCGACATCCGGCTTTCGCGTATCCTTGCAAGACTGGCGCGAGCAGTGTGGACTTGCCGACCCCAGGGGCGCCTTCGACGATAACGACCGCCGAGCTTGTCGTTGCGGCGAGCGCCGCTTCCGACTGCTCGGCGGTGAGCCCCAAGGCTCCGCAACGGTCCCTCAGCGATTTCTGATCGACGAAGTGCCAGGACTGGTTCGCGAGACGTTGCGCCTGTTCGACGACCTCCCGCTCGATCGCGAGCATCTCCGGCGTCGAATAGCAGGGCAGGCCAAGGGCATCATGCCCAATTTCCAGAAAGGCTCCCTGGCTCAGCAGGCGCTTGAGTTCAGTTTCGGCGCGCTCGGCTGGCAAGCCGGTGCCGACCAGGGCGGCAGCGACGGAACGCAGGAGCTCGCGCCGCTCAATCACGCTCTCACGTTCGGTGAGGATCGCCGGCAGGGCGGCCAACCGGTCGGAGAGCAGCCCTTCGTCGGCTTCCTGATTACGCGCCTTCGAGGGGGCCCTCAAGCTTTCGGAAAATGATCCGGTGTCGAGGCCCAGCGATTGCGCGGCGTCGCGCCAGACATCCTCGCGCCCGAAACTTACACTCTCCCGCTTGCTGCTTCTCGTCGCCTTGGCGATGGCGGCGGCCAGTGCGGTGGCCTCGCCGCTGGTGACGCCATGTTCAGCGAGTTCCTCCTCGATCTCCTGACGACGCGCGCTGAAATACGTAATCGTGGCACCATCCACGCCGGCGATTTCGAAGATGCCGTTCTTGCCGACACGATCGATATCAAAGCCGAGCGTCGTCAGCTCATGTGCGAGGGCGGCGTGATAGGTCGCGCCGGCCGCCATCTTCCAGTCGCGGATCACCTTGGAGTGAAGAGCTCCAATTGTGCCGTCGCTCTGGCGGGTCGAGATGTTCATGCATACGCAATGCGTATGCAAATTTGCATCTGCGAATATGCGCCCGTCGGCGTGTTTTGAAGGTCGGCTTTCGCCATGCTGAAACGTGGCGGCCGTGAGTGCGACCTTCTCGAGCGACATGCCATTGCGGCCCCGGCGTGCCCAGGTCGCCTCGCGCTCCAGCATGCTCAGCGTCGCCCTGACGGCTCGCTGCTGCGCAGCCTCGATGAGACGCTTCGTCTCGGGCGTTGCCAGCCCCCAGACCAGGGATACCGAGCGCGGCGCGCTGAGTGTCACGTCGAACGCGCTTGTCCGCTCCTTATGGCGGCGGATGTTATCCAGCAGGGGCTGCCCATCCGCGTCGACGGCATTGTACAATTGCTCGAAGGTCTCGCGCTCGACTTGCGCGCCGTCTACAACGCCAAAATCACCCGCCGGCGCGTACCAGAGGCCCGCAGGTTCGGCGTCGCCGAGGTAATACTCGGTCTGGCGCGTGTAGTAGCTGGCGCTTGCTGCCGGATTCCAGGTTGCAACCACGAAGAAGACCTCCGAATGGGAGGCCTTCCAATTAAAGCTCGTGGTAATGGGGGTCTCGGAAATGAATGAGCTTTTTGCTCATCAGCTGATTTCGACCTTCGATCGGCTGTTATGCCCGTTTTCCTCCTTGCCGCCGCATCATCCAGCGTCGGCAATCCAGGGTGCCGGGATGTGCGCTTCGCGCCGATCAGCCCAGGTCGTCAGCGGGACGTCGACGACAGCGAGCGTCGGAAAGCCCGTCACCAGGACGCGGATCGTTTTCCCGGCTGACATCTCGAACACGCCGAGCGCATCCGAGAGGAAGTCGGTCGTGATCGTATCGTCCCAAACGGTCTCCATCGGCTTGGTGATCCCTCGGGCCAACTCCTCCACGGTTGCATCGCGGCGCCTGCGGACCTGACGGCGTCCGACCCAGACTTCGCAGATCCGTTGTGCGGTTTCGCCCGGCTCCAGACGAAGAACCAATCGAATGCCAAAGCGCGCTTCGACAACTGAGCCTTGCTCTTGACCGAACATAGCGGTGATCTGACCGAGGTCCTGCACGGTGGCGATCGTGTTCACATGCAGTTCGCGCCCAAGCGCGAGCAGTCGCGGCAGACGCTCGATTGGCACCTCCGGGAATTCATCGAGCAGCATGGTCAGGTGCTCCGTGCCGGCGCGACGGCGAGTGGAGACGAGCGCCCCGGCGGCCACCCGCTCCGCCAAGAAGCTGCCGACCGTGGAAGAAAGCTCGGCATACTCGCCCGACTTCTGCAGAAGCAGCGTGCGCGGGAGCTGGGAGCCTGGCGCCAGCCAGTCGCGCACGGTGAACCGCCGCGATGAGTCGACCTCCGACCAGGCGCGCGCGAGCGGCTCTATCACGCTCAAAACCGTCACCCAGAGCGTGATCAGGATTGACATGACGGTGCGGTTTTCTTCAGGATCGTCGCCGAAATTCAATAGTGCAGCGCTCTTCCCGCCGCTCTCGAGCAGCATCCGGCGAATATCTGCCAGCGAGGAAAGTCCTGCCTCGGCAAGGTTGCTCCAGCCCCAGGCATCACCCGAGCGCGCGCGTAGCGCCATGATGATATCGGCAAGGAGGCTCCGCGTCGCATGGCCCCACATCGGATCCTGCTCGGAGACCGGGACGCATTTCGCCGCGAATTCCCGTGCGACGAGAGGATTGGTAATCTCGCGGCCGATGTCGATCGCCCACCCGCGCGCATCCTGCGGAGCCACCAGGATCATCGAATCCACGGGCAAGCCGGCCAGCATGTCCCCCTTCGCGTCGAACACGAATGTCCGGCCGCTCAGATCATTGAGGTACTGTTCGGCAAATGCCCGCAACAAGCCGGTCTTGCCCGACCCTTGCGTGCCGACCAACAAGAGGTTGCGCGCTGCGGAAGCCGCATTCAATTGCACCTGCGGGAGGAGCCACAGATCATGCGCCTGCGGCGGGCCGTGACGATGAACCGCATGGCGCAGCGCGCGGAACGCATAAGGTCCGGTCTCGATGCGCCGGCCGCGCGTGACTGTGAGGTTCTCGATCGGCGGAGTATCAGCATAAGCGAAGCAAAAGGCAAAGCCGCTTGCCGCCAGAACCGCAAGAGCGATAGTGGCAAGCCGCCTGGCTCCGATCGGTGACTCCAGCAACTGCGCTGTGATCGCCTGGATCCAGTCAAGCCGGCACACGATCGGCCAGCTCGAATGGCCGCACCTCTCGCCCCGAAGGTTCTGAAGGATTTCGTGAAAGGCGACGTCGCTGGCGAGGCTGACGTTGCCGTGGAACAGCACGTCGACGGTTGGCGGCGCGATGAGAAAGAGCGAGATCGCGCCCGCGACGAGCGTGATCAGGGCAGCGCCGAGCGCCACGAGCAGGGCGGGCTGAAACAGCCGGATGGGATTGTTCATGATGGATTTTCTCGCTGTCAGATGGTCAGTGCTATTGCCAAACCGAACACGATTCCGATTCCCGCCAAGGCGCCGAACAGCAGGGCGGAGATCTCGAACGGGAGCGGCACGGTCTGCTTGTCGCGCCAGCCGAGATCGGCCGACGTCTGCTCGGTGAGTTCGACCTCGACCTCGGGCTGGATCGTCGTGTCGATGCCGCGCGTCGGTACGCTCACGGTCGTGACGAAGGACAGCAGGCCCTCCTTGCCGAGTGGGATGAGCTTGCGCGGATCGAAGCTTTCCGGATCCTCTCGGAACTCGGCTGCGTAGTTGCAGCCGAGTTCCTTGCGGCTGGCGAAAGCATCCGCCGTGGCCGTGGCGACCACTTCCTCGAAGGCTTCGCTAGCCATTGTTGCCGCCCTCGAACGCGATCAGCTTGTCGAACTCGGCAAACATTTCCGAGCACCAGGCCGCGACATCGCCGCGGATCATTTTGGCCTCGGGCCGCGGCAGTCCCGTCACCCTCATGATCTCGTCGATCGGCATCGTCACCGCATCAACGAGGCGCGCGCCGCGCGCCTCAAAGGGACGCCAACTGCCGGCCTCGATCATCGGCATGCGCAGGGTGATCGCGTTTTTGGCGAGGGGCATGATCGAGGTGCGGTATGCCTCCGCGGCATCGCTCGCCGGATGCAGATCGCTCACGGCGCCATCGCGCTGGTTCTCGATCAAAACCAGACGAGCGTTGGGGAGTACTTCGAGAAAGCTCGAAGCTGACTTCGCACCCCGACGCATCGACTCAGCCTGGGCGGTGAACGGCGTGATCACGAAGACCTCGACGCCGAGCGCCGAGAGATCCTCCTGTAGGTCCACCATCCCCGCCCACAATGCGCCGCGCGCAGCTTCGTTGGCGCCGAACTCGACGACGCCGAGGCCGCCCGCCATGGCCATCATCTCGAGGACGTCGTACAGCGGCGTCAGAGCGCGCAGTGCGGCGCTGGGATCGCGGCGCGCCAGCTTGACGTCGGTCGCGATCGACACGACCTGTGACCCCAGGATCGAAAGCGACTTTCCCTGGGTGTCGACCTCAACGATCCCGGTGGGGATGCCGGCAATCCGCGCGCGCTCCGACAGCGCGTGGCCGACCAGGCTCTTTCCATCCCCACCTTTGTCCTGCGTGATGATCGTGGCTGCGGGCAACTTCAGCGGCAGCGCCGCGCTCTCACCGGAATTACGCATCTTCTTCGACATGATTTCCTCTCGGCTGGGATCTTCAGCGATCCATAGTCAGAGGAGCCCGCGCGCCCGGTACCCGTCTCGGAAATGAATGACCGAATTGTGCGGGAGGTCAGGAATTCGACCTTCCGCTGTCGCAACCTCAGAGCCGGACCTAGTCCAGAGGCGTAAAATTCTGTCCGTGAGCGATCGCTTTGCTCAGCCGATCCTTCCCCTCAGGCAGTACCAGGATGTCGAGGACGCACTTGGCCAAATACCGGTGAACATCGCGGTACATCGCGCCCTCGGCACGGCCCTTCTCGCCCAAGATCAGCTCGTCCAGGTCCTTGACCTCTTCGGGGTCGAAGACGGCTTGATGCCCGCGGCCGATTTGGCCCAGCTTGCGAGCAAGCCGAAATTCCGGGGTCGCGAGCATGTGGTTGACAGCGACGAGATTGGGATCGACATCGGCGGCCACCGCAATGAACGCCAGCTCGACCGCCGAAAACTCGTTTCTGATGAACAGTTCATGCTGCTGGAGCGTCATCGGCTCTCGGTGGAAGGGATCATTGCCCTTCGGCGTCCGCTTCAACGCTTCAACGTCCTTCGCGCGCTTGGCGAGCTGGTGCTTTTCTTCTGCGACCTCTTTGGTATGAAAGCACGCCTTCGCCAGCGTGTGGACCCAGTTCGCCGCAGCCTTGATCGCATCCTCGAACTCCGCTCGCGACCAGCGGGCGCCGTCAACACAATCGCGAATCTGCCCGATGACGGCTGCTTCTGCCTGGGCTGGGTCGGTCAGGCCCGGGAGCCAGCGGACCGCGAGCTTTTCGCCTTCCGACCTCAGCGTCTCGAACAGCGCAAGACGGCGATCTTCCTCGCTGAGGCCGTCGTCTGCCGCCTTTCCTTTGGTCGGGATCCCGGGCACCCAGGCAAGCTCTGCAAGCGTATTCAAGCCGGCGCCCTTGACCACCGACACCTCAGCGCCATCGAACTGCGCGTGCATGCAGGACAGCAGGGCACCGATTTCCGGATCTCGCCGAAAGACCTCGAATTCCAACGCCTCGCGAACGGTGAGCTCGACCTCACGCTTGAGCCGGCCGCCGCGTTGTCGAGCGAGTCGCAAGTCCACCAGCGACAACATCCGAAGTAGCGGCCCAGTGCGGAACTGTTGCATTTCCGCGTGCGACAACGCGAACGGCGTCCTCTGCAACTCCGCTTCCGAAATGATCAGGCGCTCCGGCTCTTGTTTTAGACGATGAATCCGCTCCCAGACCTCTGGACGAACGCTTTGCCACCATTCCGCGGCATGGTCGGGGTGCACGAAAAAGAACGGCAACACCCATTGCATGGGCAAAGCGTCGATCGGACGATCAGAGGCCTCGACCTCTGCGCGGCACGCGGCGGCCAACCTCTCGATCTTTTGGAGGATCCTCGGGAGATTGTTCACGCGATGCTGCTCCTCAAAGGTACTTGCTTGTGTATCGATTGTTCTCAGTTCGTCCGTCCGCAGACTGCCTACTTGCGGCCGGCGCGCGACTGAATCGCTTCCAGGGTGGGAGCGGCGACATCGATGCCGAAATCAGTGAGGAAGGATGCGGCAACCTCCGCCTCAGCAATCCGGTCGCGCAGGAACCGCTCACTGCATCCGAGCTGGCCGAGGACCGTCTTGCAATTGGCCAGCGCAATCATGTTCCGCGCGATTTCGCGACGCGCGGAAAATTTGATCCTCCGCAGAATGAGGTTCGCCCCGGCAAGGGCGACGACTTCCTCACCATAGGAAGCAATCGCTTCGTCGGGCTCCGGCGTACGCGGCAGACGACCGAGATGCCGGATCGTGGAATGAACAGCTTCGTGGACAACGGTGTCGACGAGACCGGCGACGTTGTCGTGCTTGAGCAGATTGAGCCAGATCAGCGGCTCGTGTCCCGGAACGACCAGCGTCAACCCAAATCTTTCCTGACGGCGCGCCAGGTGCCTGGGGAGAACGGCGTCGGCGCCGATAACCACACTGAGATCGGCGAGTTGCGCCAGCAGGTCCTGGAATCCTGCGTTCTCGATCCCGTCAAGCTTTTCCAGCGCTTGCGTCACGTTCATATGGCTGCGGATGTGACGGTACCGCGACGCGAGCTCGCTCTCGCGGGCCATTGAGCGATCGAGCTGCCTGCGATCGGCCGTCGGTTCACGCCACTCCGGGCTGCTCTTTGCCATGTTGCCTACTCCTACTTTGTGTCTGTGCTCGGCAGCCGCAGCGTCGGCGGGTTTGGGGCTAGTCGTAGTCACTCAGGACACCGAGGCTCGGTGCAGCATCGCCAGACCGCGTGCCAGGTGGACGTGCCCAACCCTGTGGACTTCCAGGCTGAACTCCTCCAGCGCGGACCTGGATGCCGTCACCGAGGCCACGGTCACGCCTTCGATGGTGTCGAGCGTGATGAAGAAAGCGTCCCCGTCGACACAAACGATCTGCTGGAACGGCTCGCCCGGGAGGACCGGCCAGCCCTTCACGGCCTCCTCGATGCTCGCCACGAGAGACTCGATCGCGATCTCGATCCATTCGGCGCGCACCCCCGCATAGTCGGAGCTGTGCTTGGGCACGCCGATGCTCGCCGTCACCGGGTTGAGGCCGTTTGCCAGCAGCTCATACAATTCATCGATGACGAGGTTGGGATTGCGCTCCCTCGCACGATTGACGTGCGTGATCGGGAACGCCAACACCTGCGGCTTGTCGACGGAGGCTTCGTTTCCGTTGCGCTCGACGCCATACCACCAGCGATCGTACGGCTGCATCACCGGATCATCGAATTCGTTGTCAACGGGATCGGCGCCACGGCCGTCCGGCTGCTCGGCGAGGCTCTGCAGAGTTTTCTTGACCTCGCCGCACGCAGTGAGGATTCCACGATCAGCGATCGCGGCGCAGCGCAGATCAACCAGGGCCTTGCGCAGAGCGCCGCCGACGCCCATTCCGTTGCGAAAGAGATCCATATTTGCGATCTCAGGAACGGCGATCCGGATTAACTCGGGCGTCACCAACACCCAATCCTCCATCTGGGCGTAGGTCAGCCTGAGGTGTCCCGATCCGTACAACAGGTCCAGGCAGGGCGGGAGAGCTGCGCGCCCCTTCGCCTGAATCGGCCAGAAGTCCAACAGCCGAGCCTGGACGATAGTCTGATCGGGGATCAAATCGCTCATTGTGAGTGTCCTGTTGTTGTCGAGCCTGCTCAGCTGCGCTCGCTGTTTGCGCTTGTCCTAATGAGCCTTGCGCCGCGGCGGCGTCGGCAAGAATGCAAGATGGAGCCTGTCCTCGAGGAAGGCGCACGTCTGTTCGATCGTCGTGCGATCGGGCTTCTCTTCGAAGGCGTTCCATGCGAGCCGGAAGCGGATGATGTCGCGCTCGCCGATGGTTTCGATCTTGTAGCAAGTCCGTGCAATGGACAGGACTTCCGTGGCGATCGGGTCTTCTGCCTTCTGGTCAGCAGCGGCCATGTTGGCGATCAGCCGCTTGACCGCCCGGGAGAAGATCGGATCAAGCACTTTCTCGAAATCGGGGTGATGGATGGCATAGCCGCAGCCGATTTCGTCAGTCTTCTTCACGGAGGATGCCGCTACTGCAGCATACGTGATATCCGGATGAGCGGTCACGCCACAGGCGGCGTCGCGATCAGATCTCCGCGTGTAGGCCTCGGTGGTGTAGTGGTCGACCGCCATCGCCAGGCGTGCGCCGGGCGTGTCCGGCGTAAACCCGACCGGGAGACGGAAAAGATCGCGCAGTTCCTGGGATTCACGAAGCTCCGGTTCAGCGTAGTACAGCTTGCTCATCGTCATAGCTCCTTATGTGGTCTAAAGCTTCAGCAGCGCGCGGACCTGGTCGGCCGCATTGCCACGGAGCCGCCTCACCTTGCGACCGATCTTCACGAGATCGCGGTCGGCCAGAATGGCAGCGATGTCGCGGCGAACCACCTTTGAACTGATAGCCTTCGCGACCTGCATGATGAGGACGCGGGCGTCGTTATCTTCCGGGGCGACGACATTGATTTGCTTCAGGCCGTCGGCCAGCTGACGCTGGCGCTGATCGGCCTTTCGCTCGGCGTCAGTCCGAGTCTCACGCTTCTCGTTCGTCGAGCCAGTCAACGACTCGATCGGCTCGATGAACGCGCGCACCTCCCGCCAGCCGTCCCGCTTCAGGCGGGCCTTCGAGATGCGCGGCTCCGGCTCGTCCGATCGCTTGCCATGCTCGGGATCGGAGTCGAAGTTCATGTCCATGTGACTAGTCCTGTGTCTAGGCCGCCGACGCGGCGTCAATCGGTACTCGCGGAGACGACGGCCGCACACCGTCACCGGCGGCAAGCGTAGTTCATCGTCGTGCGCAAACTTCCGGGGGGGGCCCGGGAAGTTTCCGCCGCGTTTGCGTGTACGAGTCGCCCTGAAGCTGCGCCGAACAGCCGCAGCAGCAGTGAAAGCGAGACCAATGTCGAAAGCCGTCTCGATGAATAAGCGCAAACAGGAGAGCGCAACGCCCACATCTCCAAAGAATGCACCCGTTCGGCTGCCCGACCTGATTATCGATCGGGCGGATCTGCCGGCCGCCGCCGCACGGTTGGCTGACCGGCTGTCGGCGGCCGACACCTTCTTTCAGAGGGCCGAGGCGTTGGTGAAGGTGGTGGAGTCAGAGCGCGGACCAACCGCCCGGCCGATCACTGTTCATGACGTGGTAAATCATGGCCACCGCGTCTGCCGGCCGGTCCTTCAAAAGATCATTCAGGGTGAGATTGTGCTTGAGCCGGTGACGCTGCCGGACCGCGTTGCACGCCTGTACCTCAATCTCCACGACAAATGGACAGTCGGCCAATTGAACGGCATCTGCCGCGCTCCGATCCTCTCGGACGATGGCAATATCCGAGTCGCTCAGGGTTATGACCCTGAGACCGGCCACTGGTGCGCAGGTATCGATGCGCCCGGCATCCCAGAGCGTCCGTCGAGACTGCAGGCAGAGAGGGCGCTCCGCATCTTGCGCAGCGCCTTCGCGACATTCCCCTTCGCCGATGCATGCATGGTGAGTCGCTCGGCGAGCACGAGTGCCATCGATCTGTCGAAGCCGCCGGGCATCGACGAGACAAGTCACCTTTGCGCCGTGCTTACGGCCGTCTGCCGACCCAGTCTGCCGTTGGCCCCTGGCTTTGTTTTCCGCTCGCCGCAGCTCTCCGGCGCCGGCACCGGGAAGGGCAAGCTCGTCCGATCCATCGCGCGCATCGCCTACAACACGGTGCCGAGGCCGTTCACGAGTCCGGGCGCGCAAAGTGAGCTGGAGAAGCGCCTGACCGCTTCGCTCGTCGAGGCCGATCCCGTTATCTTCCTGGACAACGTCAACTCGGAGACTCTGAAATCGAACCTTTTGGCTCAGATCGCCACGGAAAATCCCTGCTCCATCCGCCCGTTCGGTATCAATACCAAGATGGTCACGGTGACGACGAACGTCTTTCTGGCGATCACGGGCAACGCCGTCCGGGTCGCCGAAGACCTGGCGCGCCGATTTCTGTTCGTCAATCTGGACGCCGGATGCGAGGATCCCGAGCGTCGAGCCTTCGATGGAAATTTTTCCGCGATGGTAGACCGGCAGCGCGGCGAACTGCTCGCTGCCGCACTGACGATCTGGCGGTGGGGCCGTCAGAACCGCCCCAAGCCGGGTCTCGAGCTCGGAAGCTTCGAACAGTGGGCCGAGTGGTGCCGCGATCCGCTGCTTGCACTGGGTTGTCCTGATCCGGTCGGCCGGATTGCGGATGCCAAGCGTGACGACCCGGATCGCCTCCAGCTCCTTGAATTCTTCCAGGAATGGCACCGGCTCTATGGCGACCGCGCTGTTCGCGTGAGCGAGCTTGATCTGAAGTTGCGCCAGCTTGCAGAAGGCCACGGCACAACCCGCCAGAAATTCGCGACGTTCGTCGCCAATCTGACGGGAACGCGCGCTGCAGGTTTCGTCTTGATCCGCAATTTGCCGATCGGAAAATGGAGC
Source organism: Rhodopseudomonas boonkerdii (assembly GCF_021184025.1). Classification (NCBI taxonomy): domain Bacteria; kingdom Pseudomonadati; phylum Pseudomonadota; class Alphaproteobacteria; order Hyphomicrobiales; family Nitrobacteraceae; genus Rhodopseudomonas; species Rhodopseudomonas boonkerdii. The sequence continues at coordinate 5,463,866 of NZ_CP036537.1, forward strand.
GCGGCCACGTACGCGCTCAAGAGCACGGGTAACTAGACCCGCGCCCCGGGCTCCCACGCACCAGCCCTTGGGACTTCCAGATCATCGGGACCATAGGGGGCACCGGACGCGGGCCGGTGCCCCCTTGCAGGTTAGACAATTCAGTTTGCCGGGAATCCACAATTTATCGCCTGGCCACTGCTGTTTGGAGTGGCAACACAGCCATGTGAGAATACCTGCTTCTTAGTCGTCTTCGAGCTTGACCTGGGCGCCGGTTGTTCCCATCTCGCAACCCTCAAAGATCGAAGTAGTGGCGGGCTCTATCGCCAAGTAATTAACCAATGCATCGCTTCAGCAGATGCATTCAACGAAATCGTTACCTTTGACCGATGCTAATGCCTTCTCTGGGCTGGTGCTCCGCGGCGGCGCCGGCGCAAACGTCATCAATCAGAGATGAGGCAGTTGTGGGAATTGCTGTACCCTTTATCGGCTACGTAAAGGCAAGGGGAAGAGAGTCCGTACGCCACAAGCGGGATGCCGAGGACAACGGCAGGCACATCGGGGCGATTGAAGCATTTTTCAGCGTTGTTGAGACGGCAGACCCAAAATGGTTTTCGCCGTTCTTGCGTCAGCCTCGAGGGGCTCAGTGGTCACCTTGCGTCTCAAGAGTCTTATTGGAGACCGACGATGTCCGACGTCCGCAACTAACGAAATTCTTGAAGAGGGCCGGCGACAGTACGCTTGTGATCTCGGCATGGGAGGATCTCTTTGAAGTGAGAAACGATATCGTCGACGAGCTGGTGGAACGATGCCTGAGCAGGTGGAGTCCGATCCTACGCATCGATCAGCCGCACGCCGCGCTAACGCCGGCGCTCGCTCGGCAATCTGGTTCGAACTTGCCTCACTTGATCATGCGCAATCAAGCCAAGGTTCAAGATGCTATCGAAGCGAGAGTTCGTCCTCTTTTGCCGATCACTTAACAAGGCGGGCTATGATCCGTTTCACTATGTACCTCGGGCATCGGGGTCATAGGGTCCATCGCTATGGAGGCATTCGGAGCGCCAGCGACCCTGGTCCGCCTGCTTCCGTAGGAGAATGCACTCATTCGAGCCAAAGTTCGATCGCGCATATCCTATCAAAATTCAGTCATTTCAGAGTCAGAGTATGGCCGGAATTTCTGTGACGGGTTGACAGCCGAGAGAGTCTCGCGGCGCCCGTCGTGGAGATATCCCATGACGCAACTGAATGTCCTGCACGCCGCTCGCGATGAGCATGGCGGTTATAAGGTGGATGTGAGCCGCGGTGAGCGCGTCGGTCGCGTCTCCTCGGAATGGTTCTCCCGGCCGGCGGACGAGCGGTACTTGTCGCTCACCGAGCTTCACGCCGCCGTTCAGGGCCGCGCCGAGCGAAGCCGGACCCGGACAGTCGAAAGCGAGGCGATCCGGGTGGAAGCCAATCGCGATAACGCGGAGCGGCTGACGCTCATGTTGCCGGGCGAGAGCGCACCTTTGTCGCCAACCCATTGGAGCTTCGGTCAGCTCGCAACGATGGTGGGCGCGCCATCCGCGTATTTGCGGCAGCTTCCGGCGCCACTCGCGGCCATCAACTTGCAATACGGACTGACCTCGAATCGAGCAGAGCTGATCAAGACGCTCGAAGTCGAGGAGGGCCGCGTTGAACTACGGGCGGTCACAAGCCCAGATTACGGCCGCATCTTTGACCAAGAGCTTGTGGCCGCCGTGCAGCGAATTGCCGGGAACGGCACCGGCGACACGCGTTGGAAGGTCCCCGGCGTGCTCGACTGGTCGACCGGCATCTACAATCCGCGAGTTGACATCACGAAAGCGACCACCACCCTCTACGCCTCCGACCGGGACGTGTTCCTGTTCCTGGTCGACGACTTCAACCCCATCGAGGCGGGCAAGCTGCCTGACGGCTCGCCCGACCTCTACTTCCGCGGCTTCTATTGCTGGAATTCTGAGGTCGGTGCCAAGACGCTTGGGATCGCAAGCTTCTACCTTCGCGCCGTGTGCCAGAATCGCAATCTTTGGGGTGTGGAAGATTTCGAGGAGATCACCATCCGTCACTCCAAATTCGCGGCTACCCGCTTCGCCCACGAGGCTGCGCCGGCGCTCGCTCGCTTCGCCAACTCCTCGCCGACACCCTTCGTCAATGGCATCAGGGCGGCGCGAGAGCGGATTGTTGCGCGCACGGATGAGGAGCGCACCGAGTTTCTTCGTAAGCGGGGGTTTGGCAAGTCGGAGACGGCGAAGATCATTGAGACGGTGCTTGCCGAGGAAGGCCGCAAACCCGAGAGTGTCTTCGACTTCGTGCAAGGCATCACCGCGGTGGCACGCGACAAGCCGCACCAGGACGGCCGGTTGGACCTCGAGGCGAAGGCCAAGAAGTTGCTCGATCGTGCTAACTAAGACCGATCGCGCCGCCCCAGTGGTGCGCGTGTGATGAGCCTCGGCTCTCGGTTTCTCCGGCTGGCGCCGCCCTTCAGAGTTAGAGGGCGGCGCTTCGCTTCGTGACGGGCAGAAGGTCGAGAGAGGTTCTTGACCGCCCGTCGAGGAGAAACGTCAATGGCAAAATCCGTTCGCAAGATCACCCTCAGTCAGTCCAGGGATATCCCCTTCAACCGGCTGGTGCTGAGCCAGTCCAATGTCCGACGTATCAAAGCGGGCGTCTCGATCGAGGAGCTTGCGCAAGACATCGCTCGGCGCACGCTGCTCCAGAGCCTCACCGTCCGGCCGGTTCTCGACGATGGCGGCGCCGAAACCGGCATGTTCGAAATCCCGGCCGGTGGGCGGCGCTATCGCGCGCTCGAACTGCTGGTCAAGCAGAAGCTGCTCTCGCGCAACGCGCCGGTTCCCTGCGTCATCCGGACCGATGGCCTCGCCGAGGAGGATTCGCTCGCCGAGAACATCCAGCGGGTCCCACTTGAGCCCCTCGATCAGTTCCGCGCCTTCCGCGATCTCGTCGAGAAGGGGAGGACCGAGGAGGAGGTTGCAGCCGCTTTCTTCGTAAGCGTGTCGGTGGTCAAGCAACGGCTCCGGCTCGCCGCCGTCTCGCCAGCGCTGCTCGACGTCTATGCCGAAGACGGCATGAGCCTCGACCAATTGATGGCGTTTGCGGTCAATCCGGACCACGAGCGCCAGCAGCAGGTATGGCAGGCGGTGCAGCGTTCGCACAACAAGGAGCCGTATTACATCCGGCGTCTGCTGACCGAAGGCGCCGTGCGCGCCTCCGACAAGCGCGCCCAGTTCGTCGGAATCGAGGCCTATGAGGCCGCAGGCGGCGACATCATCCGCGATCTTTTTCAGCAGGATGACGGCGGTTGGCTGCAAGAGCCGATGCTGCTCGACAGGCTCGTCGATGAGAAGCTGGAGCGTGAGGCGGGCAACATCCGCTCCGAAGGCTGGAAATGGGTCGAGGTTGCCGTCGATTTTCCTTACGGCCACATCTATGGTCTACGCCGCATCGCCGGCGAGGCCGTTGCGATGACCGACGAGGAGGTTGCGGCGGCTGAAGCGCTGCACGCCGAGTATGAGCGTCTCGAGCAGGACCATTCCGAGATCGACGTCCTTCCTGAAGGGGGCGATCAGCGCCTTGGCGAGATCGAGACGGCCCTTGACGAACTCGATGAGCGGCCCGTCCAGTACGATCCTGACGAAATCGCGCGCGCGGGTGCCTTCGTCAGCATCGACGCGTCTGGCGCGCTTCGGGTCGAGCGCGGCTATGTCCGTCCCGAGGATGAGCCGGCAATTCCGCAGGCGGAGGGAGAAGCTGAGGCCGAGCAGAGTGCCACCCCAGCGGCAACCTCTGCCTCCGGAGATACGACCGAAGGGCAGACATGCACCTCGGCAAATACCGAGGCGCCCGATCAGGAGGAAGGCATCAAGCCGATCCCTGACCGGTTGATGACCGAACTCACAGCGTACCGCACTCTGGCCTTGCGCGACGCGCTCGCAGGGGACCCGGACGTTGCGTTCCTGGCGGCACTGCACGCGCTTTGCCTGAAGCTCTTCTACCGCTACACGCCCGAGTCCTGCCTCGACGTGGATGCGAAGAGCGTCGTCTTCGGCAGCCAGGCGCCAGGCCTCGGCGATGCCACGATCGCCAAAGCCGTCGACCAGAGGCACCGGCAGTGGTCGGCGCAGTTGCCGCGTGAATCGGCCGAGCTCTGGGACGCGCTCACGAGCTTCGATCGGGACAGCCGCGATGCCCTGTTCGCACATTGCATCGCGCTGAGCGTCAATGCGGTGTACGAGCCCTCGAATCGGCGCCCGCGTGCGCTGGACCACGCCGACCGCCTCGCTGAGGCCATCGGGCTCGATATTGCCGCCGCCGGCTGGTCGCCGACCGTCGACAACTATTTCGGGCGGGTCACCAAGGCGCGCATCTTGCAAGCCGTCCGAGAAGTCAAGGGAGAGACCGCGGCTCAACTCATTGAGCACCTGAAGAAGGGCGAGATGGCGGAGAGGGCGGAAGAACTCCTTACTGGCTCGGGTTGGCTTCCGGAGCCGCTGCGCACGCCTGGTCGCCCCTCCAGCGCGACATCATCTTCGCCTGAATCTGGCCCGATTTCCCCGCCGCTTCGGGGGAGGACGCGCCAGTGAGCAAATGCGAAGCGGCCATGCCAGATGCAGAGCATCCGCGCGAAGATGTAACTCTCCCCGACGAGCCGCTGGTCGCGGCCGAATAAGTCAGCACAAGCACCGATTTCGAAGGCCTGCCGTCAGCGGCGGGCCATCTTTTTGGTGGGGATCAGTTATGTCAACCCAAGCATCCGATCTCGCCCGCCGGCTGGCCGAGCGGGCCGAACTCGTCTGCCGGCGCTATCTTTCCAATGGCCGGCGCGTTGGCCGCTATTGGGTTGTCGGTGATGTTCACAACACGCGCGGCCGGTCCATGTTCGTTCGGCTGTGCTCACGTCATGGGGGCAAGGGAGCGGCCGGCAAGTGGACGGATGCCGCGACCGCTGAACACGGCGATCTGCTCGATATCATCAGGGAAAGCTGCGGCTTTGTTGAATTCCGCGATGTTCTTGCCGAGGCGCGGCGTTTTCTCAGCCTGCCGCAGATTGAGACGGGATCCACATCGTCGATCCGACGCGTTCCCATGGGCTCGCCTGAATCGGCTCGGCGCCTGTTTGCCATGTCCATGCCCATTTCTGGCACGCTTGCAGAAACATACCTTCGGACGCGGGGCATTTTGGGCTTGCATGAGACCGCGAGCCTTCGCTTCCACCCGCGCTGCTTCTATAGGCCGAATCAACACCTGCCGATGGAGACATGGCCGGCCCTGATTGCCGCTGTCACCACGCTTGACGGCACCGTCACTGGTATTCACCGCACTTGGCTCGATCGCTCGGGTCGGAGCAAGGCGCCGATCGACACGCCACGCCGCGCGATGGGCCTCTTGCTTGGCAACGCTGTTCGATTCGGCATCACCCATGACGTGCTCGCTGCAGGCGAAGGCATCGAGACTATGCTCTCCCTGCGCTTTGCGCTCCCGAGCTTGCCCATGGCATCAGCGCTATCGGCCAACCATCTCGCCGCCATGCAACTGTCTCCGAGCCTAAGCCGGCTCTATATCGCCCGTGATGCCGATGCGGCCGGAGAGGCGGTCACATCCGCACTGGCACAGCGTGCCAGAGCAGCCGGTATCGAGGCGATCCCACTATCGCCCAGGCTCGACGACTTCAACGAGGATCTGCGCACCTTCGGCGTCAATGAGCTCCGGGCAGCTCTTCGCATTCAGCTTGCGCCTGCGGATGTCGTCCGATTCTCGCCGTCGGCGTTCGCGATCACGGCATGAGTGCCTGCGCCTCGCCATCAGCGTCGACAACCGATCTAGGTGAGGCCACGTCGTGAGAGGGCCGCGCCCGGCCTTCTAGAGGGCGATCGGACGGCAGGCGGGCCGGACCGGCAATGGCAGGGCGCGACTATTTTCCGCCGGCGGCCGTCTCCGCCTAAATCCATCGATCAGTCCATCCCGCCTTTGCATCGCGAAGCAAAATAGCCGCGCCCAGCCATCCTCCGCTGTCGCTTCGGCCCTCCGCGTTGCTCCGGGTTCTGGTCCGGCCCGCCCGCCGCCTGAGTGATCGCCACGAAGGCCGCGATGGTCGCGGCCGATCCACGGAGGGCATCGTCCCATGACCGATCGTGACGACACCGAATTTGAATCGCAGCATGGTTCATCCCAGCTTCACCACGTTCTGACCGAACTGCAACTCTACGGTTACCGACCATTCACCGACGAACCCGATCCGAGGCCCCTTCCCGAAGCCAAGTCGATCGCCGGCGCTGTCGCCGACATCTTCGATGCCTTCGTGGCCACCCTGAGTGACAGCCGCATGGAGCCGGACTTGGAAGACCTGCTCTGGTCGACGGTCAATCTGTTCCATCGAGCCGTCAACCGGATCGAGCGCCAGCTCGACAGCAATGAGCAGGTACAGCGCGCAAGTCAACACGAGCAGGATGGCTCCGAAGTGCGGTCGGTCGAACTCGAGCGGCTCATCACGGAAGGGCTTTCCCTGATCGAACGCCGCAATTGCATGGAGCTGTTCCGCGAACAGGCCATCGCACAATTCGAAATCCACACTGGTTCGCTGTGGCGCCCGCGATCCGGGTCACTCATTGACCATCGCTCGGTCACCTCCGCGGTGATCGACTCCAGAGACTTTCTCGCCGCAAAGCGTCGCGCCGAGACTGAGGTGCTTGTTCCGGTCGGACCCAAGGTCGCACTGACCGGAGGCCTCGACTTCGATGACCATCATCTGATCTGGGATCGCCTCGACAAGGTTCACGCCAAGCACAGCGACATGGTTCTGTTGCATGGAGGCTCACCGAAGGGCGCCGAGCTGATTGCAGCCAAGTGGGCGACGAACCGCAAGGTTCCGCAAGTCGCATTCAAGCCGGATTGGTCGAAGCACGCCAAGTCGGCACCATTCAAGCGCAACGATCTCATGCTGACGATGATGCCAATCGGCGTCATCGTGTTCCCGGGAACGGGAATTCAGGAAAATCTCGCCGACAAGGCGAGGCGGATGGGAATCCCGGTCTGGAAATTTGGCGACAGCGGCGCATAGCGCCGCGATCGCGTCTAGCGCCTCATGACGTGCTCGCTACTGCGAGCACGCTTCAAAAGATCAGGCGCTTTTTTAACCCTTCCGACTATCGCCGTCATACGCGACCTCCGTCTGTATCCGTACGGCCTGCATTGAAGCCTCTGTGCGATTGCCAAGTGCTGTCTCCATTGAAAGGCGCCTGTCGAGACCCGATCGGGCTTGAACGCGTCTTCGATTGCGCTCGCGGCCACGACCAGAGCAGCCTGCAACCTTCGCCTCCGTATCGATTGCTTCGAACGTTACGCGCGGTGACATCAGGTCGATCCGATAGTTGGGCCTTCCTCGCAGCACTTCGTAACCATGACTATCGCTTCTGCGCGCTTTGTGCTGGATCGGAGCCAGCTCGCAGGCGCTCATGTTCAGCGAGTGATCCGCCCACTTTACTGCATGTTCTCTCTCTTCCCCCTGAAAACAAGCCACCTCTCGTATCGTACGACCGATGCCAGTCACGTCTCCTCTCAATGTTGTTCAGCACGCGAACACCTCGCCTCTTTGATGGCTTGATCTGGCCGAAGACCGGCTGCGCCTCGACCGTCTGAGACGCAACGCCAGTCTTGCGACTTTCTTCCCCTGGGCTAAAGCCCATTCCTCGCGAGACATATGTGGACGCCCCCTCCGGGGGAAGAAGAAAAAGGAAGCATAAGTGCAGTTTCGATCAGGTGCTACCATATGTCCGGCCTCTCAAAGACGGCGCATACGGCCGCGGGCCCTGAATGAGTCCGCGTATCAGGTCCCTTTCAAGAAAGCGCGCCATGATGCGCAATCTCGCGAACGGTCTGTCCTGATACGTGGGTCAGATCGACTGCATCACTTCCCTTGCACCTCTCCCGAAGCCGTTAATTGCTTCCCTTACCGGTTAGCCAGCCGCGACAAGACTCGGCCTAAACTGCTGACCACGTGTCAAGACCGCCCAAGCCACCCGCGCCATCTTGTTGGCCAAAGCCACGGTCACAAGACGTGCGGGCTTCTTCTCGAGCAGCGATCGCGCCCACTCCGAGAGCCAACTTCCATCCTTGATGCGGGCGGACCTGACGACTGCGGTGGCGCCGACGACCAGCAGTGTGCGTATATATTGGCTGCCCATCTTGGTGATCCGGCCGAGCCGATCCTTGCCGCCAGAGGAATTTGCTCTGGGCGTAAGTCCGAGCCAGGCGGCGAAGGCTCGCCCCGATTCGAAGTAAGCCGGATCGGGCACGGTCGCAGCGATCGCGGTCGCCGTCACGATGCCGACGCCAGGAATGCTCGCCAACAGCTTGCTTGCGGCGTTGCTGCGATGCCAAGCGAGGAGTTCGACATCGAGCCGGCGGATCTGCTTGTCGAGCAGGCCGACCTGTTGCGTCAGACAGCGGACGACCGTTCGCGCGACCTCTGGGATCGGACATTCATCCTCGCCGGCCTTGAGCACTTCTGCCACCAGGGCTGCTGTCTTGGCCAGACCAAGTCCTGTCACGAGGCCGAATTCGGCGAGATGCGAGCGGATGGCGTTGACCAACATGGTACGCTGGCGCACGAGCATCGATCGCGCGCGATGAACCATTTGGATGGCTTGCTGTTCTGTCGTCTTGATCGGCACAAACCGCATAGTTGGTCGTTCTACCGCCTCGCAAATTGCTTCGGCGTCCGCCGCGTCGGTCTTGCTGCGCTTGACGTATGGCTTCACGTAGTGGGGTGCCATGAGTTTGACCTCATGGCCAAGCTCGCTGAGTGCTCGCCCCCAATAATGCGCCGTACCGCAGGCTTCAATTCCGATCACGCCCGGTTCGAGCTTCGCAAAGAAAGCCAGCACTTCGGACCGCCGCAATTTGCGACGGACGACAGGCTCACCAGAATCGTTGACTGCGTGAACTTGAAAGATGTGTTTCGCGATATCCAGTCCGATTGTCAGCGACATATGCGGTCCCTTTCGAGTGAGCCTGTCTTCAATATCTATGCTCGGCCTGAATTGGGCCGAGGGAAGGGCGTCCACATATTCAAGAAAGTCGCAAGCCATGGCGTCCTCCGCGGTGCTTCGGCCCTTGCGGGTGCGTCGCCGCTCGTCATTCGGCCTGGTCATCGCCATCGAGGCCGCGGTGGTCGCGGTCCGAAACAACGCAAGGAGACTTGATATGGCTACCATCGGTTCGTTCAAGAAGGTCGGTAACGATTTTCAGGGAGAGATCGTCACGCTGAGCCTGCAGGCCAAGGGCGTCCGCATCGTCGCCGAGCCCAATCGCTCCAACGACAACGCTCCGAGCCACCGCGTCTATGTGCGCCGGGCCGAGATCGGGGCAGCATGGTCGAAGCGCTCTGAGGAGGGTCGCGACTATCTCTCACTCAAGCTCGACGATCCCTCCTTCAACTCGCCGATCTACGCCAACCTGTTCGATGACGAAGGCGGCGAAGGCTACACGCTTCTCTGGTCGCGGCCGCGCAAGAGCGCCGACTGAGACCGCTTCGAGAAGCCCCGCCCGGCACTCGCCGGACGGGGCCTGTCTTCCACTGCTAAAAGCAAGAATTGCCAAGCCGCTGTCTAGAGTTGTTCTCGGATGCATCTGCTGGCATTTCCGCGCGGTCCGCCCGCTAATCCCTCCATTCGTTTTCGCGAAGGAGTTTGGGTCTCGACGTACAACAATCGCCGATCCAATTTCTAGGCATGCACCTACCAGGCTTTTCCTGGCACTGCTCGTAGCTGATACGATCATCGCGCATCTGCGGATAAGCTCGCAGCCGCGTACGGCGTTCATCGAACCGGATAGTGCAATCAGACATGCAACAAGCTGCCGAAACCATTCATGATCCATAGTCCATTGGCCGAAGTAAAAGGATTGATTAACCTTACGCGTCAAAAAGAGTCGTCCTTACGGCAAAGTAAAAGCGCTTGTTGGCAGGTTAACCGCATTCATTGCCCCATTGTGGAGTGGGGTCTATGGCTAAAAGTTCGGTACGTGTTGCGGCTACCTCGCCAAATAAATTATTCTTCGGGGACAATCTCGAAATACTTCGCCGGCAGATCAAGGACGAAAGCGTTGACTTTGTTTATTTGGATCCGCCGTTCAACAGCCAAGCTCGGTATAACGTCCTATTCAAGAGCCCGGTTGAAGAGGTCACCTCCGCGCAGGTTGGCGCTTTCTTAGACTTTTGGTCATGGCACACGGGAGAAGCTGAGGCTGCCTACCACGAAATCATGACTCACGTCGGCGGGCCAACCGCAACGTTTGTATCTGCTTTGAGGTCCGCTCTCGGCGAGAGCGATATGATGGCCTACTTGGTGATGATGGCCCAGCGACTCGTAGAGTTGCGCCGCGTTCTCAAGCGGACCGGCTCCCTCTACTTGCATTGCGATCCGACCGCCAGCCACTACCTGAAAATCTTGCTCGATGGAATCTTTGGGCCAGACAAGTTCCGAAGCGAGATTATTTGGAAGCGAACGAGCGCCCACAATTCGGCGAAGCGGTGGGGGCCGATTCACGATGTCATCCTCTTTTATAGTGCTTCCGACGAATTCACGTGGGAGGATGTTCATCAGTCATACGATCAGGAATACATCAATTCATTCTTCGTGCATGAAGACCCAGATGGCAGGAAGTGGCGACGAGCCGACCTGACAGGCGCCGGGACGCGCAACGGCGAGAGTGGAAAGCCATGGCGGGGCATCAACGTTAGCGCCAAGGGCCGCCACTGGGCGGTGCCGCATGGCGAGCTTGATCGGCTCGATGCGGCCGGAAGGATCCACTGGCCGCTGAAGCAGGGAGGCGTGCCTCAGCGCAAGCGTTACGTTGACGAGTTGCCTGGAATGCCCCTCCAAGACCTCGTGCTGGACATCAAACCGGTTCACAATGTCGGGCAAGAGCGTCTCGGTTAACGGTCGACGGCCGCGTCGCGCAACGTTGGGTTCTCGAAAATGGCGGCGTGGCGGTGTTCGATCGAAGCTTTCGCGTTCAGCCGTACGGGTCCCTTTCGGACGACTGGTTACAGCTTCAGGCCGACGTGGCACGGCGGCGGAGGGAGCCGCGTTCTCCTCTGGCTCTCAAATACTTTCCGA